>CAZSKQ010000059.1:0-20783 GCA_964607425.1 uncultured Woeseiaceae bacterium | reverse complement strand
TGAGCAGGTAGATCACCATGATCATCCCGTGCATGGTGATGAACTGGTAGTAGCTTTCCGGGGTGATGAAGGAGAATTCGTTCGGGAAACCGAGCTGCAACCGCATCATGACCGAAAGGCTGAGTGCGATGAGTCCGACGAAAATGGCGGTCAGGCCGTATTGAATGGCGATGACCTTGTGATCCTGGCTCCAGACGTACTTGGTGATGAAAGTCCGGGGATCGTGGTGTTCGATCTCGTGGTCGCGATCGGCGATTGCAACGTATGCCATCAGTGATGCCCCCCTGCCGCGTTGCCGTGTAGCTTGACTGCGGTACCGGCGCTCGCCTGCGCCGGCACCGCCTGGTCATCCCTGTCGCTGCTCCCCGAAAGCGTGTTGATATAGGCGACAACGTCGTTGATCGCCCGGCCGTCCTTCTGCAGGATGCCGGCCATGAAGCCCATCTGCTTCCCGTAATAGTCCTGCGGGTGGCCGCCGCGGATTCCATCGCGGAAATTCTGGAGCTGCCGCACGAGGTACCAGTCTTCCTGGCCGGCGAGCCGCGGCGCGTTCATGGCCTCCATGCCTTGCCCTTCGGATCCGTGGCAATAGGCACACACCACGTAACGCCCGGCACCGGCGGCAGCATTGCCTTCAACCGTGCTCTCCACGGGAGCGTCGGGCAGCGTCTCTATATGCGCGATCACGTTATCGACGGCCTCCGGAGTCGCGAGCGTGCGCGCCATCGGCGCCATCTGCCGGCCGTAGGTATCCTCTTTGTGCGCGCCGCGAATTCCGGCCTTGAAGTTCTCGAGCTGCTGCTCGATGTACCAGCCGCCCAGCCCGGCCAGGCGCGGCGCATTCATGGCCTGCAGGCCCTGCCCCTGCGGACCGTGGCAGGCGGCGCACACCGCGTACTGCGCAGCGCCGGCGGCGGCGTTGCCGTGACCGCCCGCCTGCGTCTCGGCGAAAGTGGGATAGCCGGCAGCCCAGGCCTGGAACGCGTCCGGCTCTTCGACGACCACCGCGCCGCGCATCGTGTGGTGCGCGATGCCGCACAGTTCCTCGCACAACAGCTCGAAGCGGCCGGTGCGCGTCGGCGTCAGCCACATGTGCGTCACCATGCCGGGCACGAGGTCCATCTTCACGCGAAACTGTGCCACGGTGAAGTTGTGCAGCACGTCCTTGGAACGCAGCCAGAAGCGAACCGGCTGGTCGACAGGGAGGTGCACCTCCGCCGCGGAGACCAGCACGTCGTCCTGGCCTTGCGGATCGTCCGGATCGAGGCCGAATGGATTGGCCGACGAGACCAGGCGCGTGTCGGCGTTGCCGAACTTTCCGTCCTCACCCGGCAGGCGGTAACTCCAGTGCCATTGCTGGCCGACGGCCTCGATTTCGAGCGCGTCCTCCGGCACGTCGACGAACCTCGCCCAGACGAACAGGCCGGGCGCCAGCATCGCGGCGACGCCAACCGTGGTAAGGGCCGTCAGCACCCATTCGAGCCTTTTGTTTTCGGGATCGTAGGCTGCGCGGCGGTCCTTGCGGTGCCGGTAGCGGATGATGGCATAGGCCATGAAGAGGTTGACCGCCACGAACACGAAGCCCGTTACCCACAGCGTGATGCTCACGGTGTCGTCGATCGTCGACCAGTTGGAAGCGAGCGGTGTAAACGTCCACGGGCTCATGAAATGAAACACGAGCGAGCCCACGACCAACAGGATCAACACTACTGCTAGAGGCATACCTGACGCATCCTTCTAACGTGATCTTCGCGGATTTTTGTTTATTGCAGCCAGTCTGGAAGCGCATCAGCAACCGGGCTCCTTGAACCGTCGGCTTCCGTGCTCTGCTCGCGATGATGTGCGCCCGCTGCCGTGCTCGAACGCTCGCGACTTTTCCTTGCGACGTCCCTGCTGTTCCGGCATCCCCCTTTATTGTTTTGCTGGCGGACTGGTACGCCGTTCAGCATAGAGGATTCAGGCGTCGATTTCCACTGATGAATGCGCTTGCGGGATGTGGAATGGGCCGCGCAAGCGATTGATCCCGCGTCGTTTAAAAAGACATGTCTTCGACGACGCGCCGGCGGGCATGCTCCAGGTCCGCGCGCAGGTTATCGAGCTCTTGCTCGAGCGGGGCCGTGAGCTCCGCGGGCGCCACTGCCAGCGGCAATGGAAGAGGAGTGGTCGCGTCCCGCGCCGGGACGGGAGGCAGGGACGCCACCTCGACCGGCGCCGGCGATGGCGGCTCCGGTGCGCGCGGCAACAAGGCGAGCGCAACGAAGGCGGCCGCCGCACCCGCCAATCCGGTGGCGACCCACAGGCTGCGGGTGATTGCCCTGCTTCGCGTGGCACCCGGCGCCGCCTGTGCGGCGAGCGATGCCCGCAAGCGCACGGCGACCGTGGGCGTGATCTCTGCCGGTATGCCTTCGGCGTCCCGTTTCAGTCGCTGCTCAAAATCATCCATAAGCCTTGTTCTCGCTTGGTGCGGCATCGTCCGCCAGGGCGGCTTGCAACCGCCGCCGCGAACGCATCAAGGTCACCTTGGTCCAGGTCTGCGAACGCCCGAGTGTCCTCGCCACCTCCCGGATTGGCAAGTCTTCCACGTAGCGCAGCCAGAGGGCGGTCCGGGCGTCGGGTGCAAGAAGCCTGGCGGCGGTGCGCCAGGCATTGTCGCGCTCGCAGATCCGGATGCACGCAGCCAGGGGATCTTTGGAGTCGTCCGGGCAATCGACGTAAGGGAGGCTCTCGCCGCTTCGCCGCCGCAGGGCATTGTGAATCGCGATGCGGTAAAGCCAGGTGCTGAAGCGCCAGCGCGGGCGATAGCTCGCGAGGTAGCGGTACGCGTTCAGAAACGTATCCTGGAGCGCGTCCTCGGCGTCCGCCCGGGTCGCGCAGCGTATGAGCAGGAACCGGAGCAGCCGCTGCTGGTAACGTTCCACCAGGGCCGCGAACGCGGGCGCTGAACCTTCCAGCGCCGCGGCGACGAGTTCCTCGTCCGTTTTCACTCTTTGCGATCACGCCTTTCGTCGAGCAGGCGAGCGACGATTTCCGGATCGAACACCATGTCGATCGACAGCACGTTGGCCATGACCTCGATTTTCGTGTTCTGGATGATCGTGCGTACCTCGGGATCGATCTCTTCGTTGAACGCCTGCAGGCCGACCAGTCCGTTGATGATGCCGCCGAGGGAGCGCGCGATTGCGGGATCTCTCGATACCAGCTGCGCGGCCACGGCGACCAAGCCGTCGCGATCGGACACCAGCAGCGCCACTTTCTCGGTATTCCGCAGGATGTTGGAGTTCCAGTCGCCGTCGTCGCTGGCGAATTCGGCCGTACGCGCGCCGGCCTGCACGAACTCCTTGTCCGCGGTCAGCACGAACAGTGAGCCGGCATGGCTGGCCGCACCCGCGATACGCCCGCCGGCGTCCAGCAGCGCCTCGAGCTGCGCCCTGGTGGACGTTACGATCAGCTTGTCCTCGATATCGAAGGTGAACCACGCGGAATCCTCGAACGCCTCCAGTGAACGCTTGCCTCGCTGGCGCTCGGCATCACGTTGCAGGTGATACAAGGTCTTGCCGTCGTAGGTACCGGTGTCAAGTTTCGCCTTGAGCGTAGCGAGCGCGAGCAGCTTGTCGCGTGTCTCCTGGCTGATAGGTCCTTCCACGAGCAGCACGGCGCCGCGCTCCTGGTCCGCGAACGCCGTGACGGTATCGACCTCCGCGCCGATGTCGATGCCGATCTCCTGCTTCACGTCGTCGAACGCTTCATCGCTCAGCCAGCGGTAGAGCCCGTGACCCGACGGTGCGCTCCGCATCGCTTCGAGATCCGCGTGCAGGTACCAGTCCACGTCCCCCGGAATATCGCTGGCCCCGGTTTCCGCAAGCACGACGCCCGGCAAAACGGCTACCACGAAAAAAATCAGCACACGAGACAAAAACATTGGCGGCACCCTCCGCTACCTGGATACCCCTTATAGCCCCCCCACCCCCAAAAGGTTACAAAGGGGGTCGGACCAACGCATGTCCTTGAAATCCTGACGATCGAGCGCTTCAAAGCGACGCAAATCGGCCTTAATCAGCCCATTTGATGCCAAAAAAATATGACTTTCAGGACTGCCGTTAATCCGCATTTTTCCGGCGAAAATCGGTCGATTAAGCTCTGAAACCGGCACTTTCAGAGCTCTTATTGCCGGAGGATCAGCTACTTGGGTTGGTCCGACCCCCGGGCGTGGGTGATTTGGGCCGGGCAGGGGGTGCCGGGGACGTAGGGGCCGAGGCCGGTCGGGAGGCTTACCACCTGGCCGGCCGGGATGACGGCGTTGATGCGGCGGTCCAGTCGCCGCGGTGCGGTGCCGGCGGCGCCGGGTAACTGCAGCGTGACGTCGACGTCGGTGACGGGCACCGGCGTGTTGTTCTTGATCAGCACGACGAGATTGCCGCGACTGTCGGCATCGCAGCCGGCGAGAATGTAGCGCGCGGGGTTCTGCGCGAGGTCGAGCCGGATCAGCGAAGCCCGCGCTGCTTCGGCCATCTCGCCCTTCCCGCCGGCAACCGCCTGCAGATGCTCCACCGCCGCGGCCCGGTTGCCGCGCTCGAGCGCGATGTTGCCGAGCGTGTAATGCGCCGGCGCCGTCGGCAGGTAAGCCAGGCTCTTCTGCAGGTCCTCGACGGCACGGTCCTCCTGTCCGAGCTCGTTGTACGCGAGCCCGCGCTGCAGGTAGTAATAAAAAAAGTCGTCACGGCGCTCGATCGCCTGGTCATAGTTTTCAACCGCCTGCTCATAGCGCCCGTTCACCATGCGCGTGTCGCCGCGCAAGGCGTAGAAGTGCGCTTCCCCCGGAAAAAGAGCGATCGCCTGCTCGGCCTGGTCGAGGGCGCGCTCGGTATTGCCCGCGGCGAGCGCCTTGCGTCCTTCGTCGTATGCTTCGTACGCCGGCAGCACCTCCCTCGTCCGCGCCATCGCTTCCGCGAAGCGTGCCTCGCCGGTGACGCCGCCGGGCGGCAGGCTCTCCGCCGTGCGGATGTTCGCCTGCACCCGCTCCGCCGAGGGCGGATGCGACGAGAAAAGCCCCGCGAGCCAGCCCCCGTCCGTGCCCCGCGCGCTGGCCAGTTCGACGAAGGTCTTCTGCAGCGACACCGCACCCTGTGGGTCGTAACCCGCTTTCGACATGTATTGCATGCCGTAGTAGTCCGCCTCGAGCTCGGCCTGGCGGCCGTACCTGAGATTGACGAGCTGCGCGCCGACGTTGGCGCCGAGCACGGCCAGCCGGCCGTAATCGCTGTCGCTGGTCACCACGGCGGTCCCGAGGACCAGGCCCTGCAGCAGCATGCCGCGCTCGATCTGGTTCGCCGAATGCCCGGCCGCGGCGTGCACGATCTCGTGCCCGAGCACCGCCGCCAGCTCGGCCTCGGAATCGAGCGCTGTCAAAAGCCCGCGGTTGATCGCGATCTTGCCGCCGGGCAGCGCCCAGGCATTCGGAACCGAGTTGTTCAGCACGGAGAATTCGTAAGGCAGGTCAAGGTCGCTGACGGCCGCGAGCTTCTGCCCGACGCTCTGCACGTATTCCGTGAGTGCGGGATCGATGTCGTACTCGCCGCCCTCCGCCTGCCGCATGGGCTGGTAGTTTTGCTCGCCCATCTGGATCTGCCGATCCACGCCGACCAGCACGAGCTCGCGCTGGCCGGTGACCGGATTCACGGCACAGCCCGCCGCGAGGGCGAGGACCAGGAGAAAAGCGGAAATTCGTCGTTTCATAGCGGGAGTTCTTCTACGTAGCCGCCGGCGAGTCGAAGAGGCACTATTATATCGACACTTGCCGGCGGACAAGGTGCCGCCCGGCGCGTGCCCGTCACGCGGCCGGCCGCGTGCTGAAAAGCAAAAGCCTGAGAGTTCCGCCGGTCGCCCGTGATACGGGCTCCTACAGTGCCGGCTGTCCGGCCGCGAGCGGTTCAAAGGCGGAGGACATCCGCTCCGCGAAACCCTCGTCCAGCCTGAGCTGGAAACAGGCGGCGAGGCCTTCGCGCTCGGCAAGCTCCATGCCCTCGTCAGGCCCGAGCACGAGGAGCGCTGTTGCCATGGCATCCGCGAACGCCGCCCTGTCCGCGACGACCGTGACGGAAGCGAGATTGTGAGTGATCGGGCCGCCCTTGCGCCCGTCGATCAGGTGCGAATAGCGCCTGCCTTCATACACGAAATAGTTGCGGTAATCGCCGGAGGTCGACACGGCTCGATCGGAAACCCGGATCACCATCTGGATGCCGTCCCCGCTCGCGGAAGGCTTCTCGATCGCGATCGCCCAGGGCTCTCCATCCGGATTCAGGCCGCGCGTACGCAACTCGCCGCCGAGCTCGGCCAGGTAGTTCCCGATACCGAACTCGTCGAGGAGCGCGGCCACGCGGTCGACCGCATAGCCTTTCGCCCACGCCGACAAATCGATGTAAACATCCGCCCGGTCCTTCCTGAGCGCCGGCCGGTCGCAATCCGCGTGCAGGCGTTGGTAGCCGACGCGCGCCTGTGCGGCCGCGACTTCCGCCGCGGGCGGCGGCGCGAGCTCGACTGTCTCCGGACCGAAGCCCCAGAGGTTCACGAGCGGACCGACGGTGATGTCGAAAGCACCGTTCGTGAGTTCGCTGAGCGCGTGCGCGGCAACCACCGCCTTGCACACGCTTTCGGAGACTTCGATCCAGTCGGTGGAGCGGCTCGCGTTGAATCGCGAAACGTCGGATTCCACGATGTACGTGGACATCGACTGCTCGACCGCGCCGATGGCACCGCGGATCCGGCTCTCGAGCTGTTGGCGCTGTTCCGCCGTCAGCGGTTCCGCGATCGTCACGCTGTACCGCGTACCCATGGCCGAGCCGCTAAGCTCGTAGGCAACCGGCGCTTCGCGGCTGTCACATCCGGCGAGCACCAGCAAGGCCAGGATTGCCATCGCCGGCTGGCATACACGCATAGACAAATCAACCCTGTACGGCAAACGGCCTGCTACTGTAGTCCATGGCGGGAATCCGATACAGCGGGAGCCCGCATTGCGGGCCCGCAGTACTAGTCGAACGCCTTTGACACGTCCAGGAAGAAGCGCCGCCCGTACCAGTCGTACTGCGAATAGAATGCGACTCTGCCGAGGACATCCACCTCGCCGCCCGTCGTGTAGGAACTCAGGCGCGGCGGCTCCTCGTCGAATGCATTGGCAACGCCGAGCCGCGCGCTGTAGCCGCCGTCGAACTCCCGGCTGATCGAGAAGCTGTGATAGATCGTGGCTTCGCCAATGAGGTCGAGATCGACCCGCTCATCGTCGTACCAGGGCGCGTCCGTGAGGCCGAAGCTCTCGTAGTTGTTCGTTTCCCCGATATGCGTGACACCCCAGAAAAACGACCATGAATCGCGCTCCAGCGTCGCGTTCAGGTTCGCGACCCAGTCAGGATGACCCGCCTCCCCGGCGTGATCCTCTTCGGTGTTGTCGAAAAGCGCTACCGTATCCTCGAGCTGGAACGTGTGCTGCGAGTCGATGGTCAGCGTCCCCCATCCCGTTTCCTGTGCATAGCGCAGCAGGACATCGATGCCCCGGTTGTGCTGCTTTGCGACGTTGATGTAGCTGTCGCGAATCTGGGTGATGGAGCCCGGAATGATGCCAAGCCCACCGGGCGCCCGGTCGAAGGCGTCGCAAAGCGGCTCTTCCGGGAAGAAATCCGAGTTGTAGCAGCCGAACACGATGTTCTGCGCACCGATGATGTCGACTTCATCCTTCACTTCGATGTCGAAATAGTCGACCGCGATGCTCACGTCGGCGAAGTCCGGCTGCCAGATGACGCCGGCCGTCATGGCGTCCGAGGTCTCTGCTTTCAGGACACCGAAGCCACCGCCCGTCACGACGGTAGGAAACACGGTGAACAAAAAGTCGGGCGGCAGTCCGTCCGCCGCGCAATTGTTGGCGATACGCTCCGAGATCTCACCGTCCTCGAGTTTGTCGCCCCAGTTGATGCAGGGATCCGAGTCGCGCGGCGACAGCGGCGAGCTCGTCTGCCGGGCAAGGTAGAGCTCGTAGAGCGCGGGCGTGCGAAACGATGTCCCGAAGGTGCCGCGCACCCTGAAGCTGTCGTTCATGCTCCAGTTGAGTCCCACCTTGTACGTCGTGTCACTACCGTAGGACTTGACGTCCGTATAGCGGGCGGAGCCGGTGAAGCCGAGACTCCGGATCGCCGGCAGGTCGCGCAGCAGCGGCACCGCCACCTCCGCGAACACCGCGGTGGTTTCGTCCTTGCCGGCCGTTATACCGGCAAGCGACGCCCCCCAGGCATTCCCGACGTTGTTGCCGTCCTCGTCAAGCAGCGGTTGCCCGTTCTCGTCGCGAACCATCGTGATCGGTCCGGGGGTATCGGCGATCTCGTCCTCCTGGTAGTGGAACCCGAGCGCCAGCGCGGCCGGGCCGGCGGGCAGCTCCATCACCTCGCCGGAAATGAAGCCCTCCACCGACCATTGCGTGTATTCAGTCGTTCCGATTTCGGTCCCGTACAGAAAATCCTGCACTTCCCGCGGGATGTCGCCCGCCAGGAATTCAGGATCCAGCCACTGGATGTCGACGCACTCCCGACCTGAAAACTCGGTGACCTGCCCCGCGCAGGAACCGAAGCGGAAGTACTGTCCCATGAGGGCATCGCTCAGGATCTGTTCGTCTTCGTATTCGCCGTCGGAGTAGCTGTGCTGGACTGCGACCTCCCAGCTCCAGCCGGGGAGCACCGTATCGAGCTCACCGCGCAATCCCGCTACGAACCGGCGGTAGTCGACGGTAACCCGCTGGTCGCTGTGGCCGGTCAGCGTCAGGGGGCTGAGCCACTGCGCACCCCGCCAGCCCGCGCTGAACGGATCCCCGGACCCCGGTATCACGTCGAAATCGATGAAATTGAAGTTCTCGTTATAGACGTAGGTCCACACCTGCCGCCAGGCGAGGTCGGTGGTTTCGCGGCGACTGAACAGCGCTTCGCCGTATGCGGTAGTGCTCTCCGTCAGCCGGTACTCGCCTTCGACGAACATGGTCATCGATTCGGATTCCGGGACCAGCGTCGTCGTGTTCTGGATCGGCGGCACGAGGTCCACCAGGGAATCCGACAGGGGATCGTCCTTCCCGACGGGAATCCAGCCCTGCGGCACCGTCATGTAGTAGGGATTGGTGGCCGGAGCCATCGGCTCGAGACCGTTCGCCGCCAGGGAACCGTCGCGGTCGAACTGCAGGAGAAACACGGGCGGGCCCGCATTCGTGCTGCCGTCGGCAGTGAAGTCGGGAGCGTAGTCGTACACCCAGATGTGCCCCCACGGGAAACCGTCGCAGAAGTACTCGCCGGTTCGCGGGTCGACCAGGTCGGCGCGCCGGCCATCCGTCTTGTCGAAGATGTAATGCTCGTCGCATTCAAAGAAGTCGCGCTGGCCGCGCTGGAGAATCTCCTGGCGGCTGTAATCGCCGGTGAGGCGGAAATAACCGCGGTCCAAATCCTTGCCCCAGGAACCGCTGACGCGCAGCTCCTCGCCGCCCGACTGCGTCGGCTGCGAGTAAAACGCGCCGAACTCTCCGCCTTCGTCCTTGCGCGTAATGATATTCACCACGCCCGCAATGGCGTCGGATCCGTAAATCGACGAGGCACCGTCCTTCAGGATCTCGACCCGCTCGATCGCCGCCAGCGGGATGTTGTTGAGGTCGAAGGCGGAGACGGAGCCCTGCACGCCCGACGGGCCGACGCGGCGCCCGTTCAGCAGCACCAGCGTACGATTGGCTCCCAGGCCGCGCAGCGACAGCGTTGAGGTTCCGAGGCCGCCATTCACGATGTTGACCGAGGACAGGGCGGGAGTCACCTGCGGCGATCCGGCTGCCACCGTGCTCGTCTGCAACAGCGATGCAACGTCGGAGATACCCCGAACCGAGGCCATTTCCGTCGTCACCACCTCCATGGGCGCGGCGCTCGAGAAGGTGTCTTTCTGGATGCGCGAACCCGTAACGACGATCTGCTCGACGTTGCCGGCCTGTTGTTCTTCGCGATCTTCATCCGCGTCTTGCGCCATTGCGGGCACGATCGGGTAGAGCGCGGCGAGCACGGCCGCGGCCAGGGGTTTCAATGCCGGCGAATACCGCGGCCGGACCTGGGGATGTATGGATTTACGGGCCTGGGGACGTGTGGACTTACGCATCGCTGTTTCCCCTCTGTAATTCTTTGGCGCCGCCAGACTGTCGGGTATTGCCTTCTGGCAACGCGCCGTCCGCTCGTCTGGTATCGGCGGAGTTCGGGTTTAAACGACTGCACAGGGGAGAATCGTCGCACGTTCGCGCGAGCAGCCTATCGCGCTTTCACATTATGAGACGGCACTTGCGATCACGGGCCAGCCGCCGGGTACTCGCGCATACCCACGACCTTTTGCAACCATATATGGTGGGGAGGCAGCTTTTGACGTGCAATCGAGAGCCGGTCCAACACGTATTGCAGCACCTGCGGCGGCGGCCGCTTCGTCCCGTACCAGGCGTTGCATTCCGCCGCGAGGAAATCCATGCCGTAGAGCACCGCTTCGTAGCTCGGGTAGTTCCATAGCCCCGCCGTATCGATGGGCGGCCGGTGGTCGCCCGGCAGCCCGCCGGACGGCAGCGGATCCGTCGGCTGGCCCGGAAAGAACGGATCCTCGAAGTCGCCCGCCGACGGCGGCTTGGTACGCCAGTAGTCCAGCTTGGCTTGCAAGCGACCGTTGATGCGGCGGGGTTGCCGCACTTCACGCCAGAACTCCGTGTCCGTGCGGCGCGTGAGGCAGTAGTGCATGTTGATGAAGTCGAGAATCTCGTAAAAGCGATTCGCCATGAGCCGGTTGAAGCGCAGCGCGAGCGGCGCCATGTCGTCGCCCCGCGGGAAATGCTCGGCCAGGAGCACCGCCGCCAGTTCGCTCAGGTGCAACCCCGTCGATTCGAGCGGCTCTATAAAGCTGCCGGCAAGACCTGTCGCCACGCAATTCCGCACCCAGGCTTTCTCGCGGTGGCCAACCTTGAAAGAAACGACCCGGGAATCCAGCGACTCGGAATGCGCGCCTTCGAAGCGGCGGATTTCCCGCTCCGCGTCTTCCAGGGGCTGGAACGCACTGGCATGCACGTAACCGAGTGAACGCCGGTCCTGCAGCGGGATTTCCCAGACCCAGCCGTTGGAAAGCGCGGTTGCCGTGGTATACGGACGGACGTACCCGGGCCAGTGGTGTTCGTAGGGCACGTGCATCGTGACGGCCCGGTCGCAAAGCAGCCACTGCGAGCAATCCACCCAGCCGACACCGAGCTGCCTCTCGATGAGCAGCCCGGCGAACCCCGTGCAGTCGATGAACAGATCGGCTTCCAGGCGCAGTCCGCTCCGGGTCGTCACCGCGGCGATGTCCCCGTTTGCGGCCATCTCGACGCCGCCAACGTGGTCCAGGTAATGCGTGACGCCGCGTGCCGTCGACAGCTCGGTGAGGTAGTTGGCGAACTTCATCGCGTTCATGTGGTAGGCATATGCCAGGGGCGCCCCGAAATCCCAGGGACCGAGCATCTGCGGCGAGAGCCCCATCTCGCAGATCAGGGGTTGCGCGGAAACGGTTTCGGCAAACGGGATAGAGCGGTCGCTGCGCAGCCACAACTCGCCGGCGCGGTCGAGCGCCCCGGGCCGGTTACGGCTGAACGCGTGGTGATAGAACTCGCCCCGGCCGTGCAGCCAGTTGACGAAGCGGATGGACTGTTTGAAGCTCCCGTCGACCCGGCGCATGAACTCATGCTGGTCGATGCCGATAACGGCAAGCACGTGGTTGATGTTCGGGATAGTCGCCTCACCGACGCCGATGCGGGGCACGTCCGGCGATTCGACCAGGCTGATGTCGGCGATTCTGCGCCCCTCGAAGTTGAGGGCTGCTTCCAGGTACGCCGCGGCGATCCAGCCGGCGGATCCGCCGCCGACCACCAGGATTTTGCGAGGTTTTATCAGGATGTAACCTCCTGGTTGCAACCGGCACATGCCGGCACGTACTTTACCCCGACTCCGGCGCGAAGCGGGCGCGCCAGGCATGATTCACATGCGCGCCCGGATGCCGGCAAAGTCACTGGAGACGGCGAACATGCCCCGGATCGTTGCAAAACCCGACAACCTCAACCAGCTCAATGCGGAGTATGCCCAGCAGCCCCTGCGCGCGCCGGCCTTTCTCAACAGCGTCCCGAAATGCGGCACGCACCTGCTGCGCAACATCATGCGCATGTTCGTTCCCGTGGAACAGCAGTACCACAAGGCTTTCATCCAGTACGCGATACTGCGCCAGCACCTGCCGGCGTTCTCGACGACAGCGCCGAAGCTGAGCTGGGGGCACCTGCTCTATTCCGACGACTCCGCAATCGCCCTCCAGCGAGTGCACCACATCGTGCAGGTTCGCGATCCCTACGACTGGGTACTTGCGCGGGCACGGTTCTTCCTGTCGGACAACTTCCAGGGTGCGCTCGACCATTTGAAAGGCGGCACGGTCTCCATCGACGAGATGCTCAACATGATGATCTTCGGCATTCACAACAAGGCGCCGACCATGAACGACATCTTCACGCACAACGCCGTCTCGTGGCTGGGCACCAAGGCAGTGCTCTTGCATTTCGAAGACCTGCTGCACCACGTGACCCATCTCGAGGCGCCGGAAGCCGAGGGCTTCTTCGCGCGGCTGCTGCGAAACTGCGGAATCGAAGAACTGCCGGACGACTGGCGCGAGAGGGTGCGGGTGGGTTCGGACCGGGAGCAAAGCGGCACGGCGCGCGAAAACCTCGCGGGCCGCGTGCAGGACGTACCCGATGAACTGCCGCCGATGCAGAAGCGGCTGGTCGACTACGCGGCCCCGGGATTGCGGGAAATCCTGGGGTACCCCCGCCCGCAGGAACCTGCCCCGCGGGCGACAGATTCCTAGGGTTCGAGATCAGGGACCGCCGCCTTGCGGCGGTGGCTGCAGTATTCCGGCCCGGGTGCGGTGCTCAGGTGTTGCGTTCGCGCGCGCGCTTCAACTTCGGCGAGGGCGCGTAATGCTCCTGCCGATCGTTGGCGCGGCGCTCGCGAAAGCGGCTCTTCCCGCCGCCTTCTACTGCCAGTTTGGACGCCCGGCTGCCCAGGAGGGCGTAGGTCGAGTCGTCCATCTCGTCAATAGAGTCCACGTACCGTTTCTTGCTCACTTCCTTTACCTCGGAATTCGGGTCTTTGGCTCTCCGGACACTCCGGCAGCCGCCGACCCGGGAAAAGTCAGCTCTCGAAATCGTCTTTTTACGTCGTCTCTGGGTGTGCGGGAGCGCGGCCAGTACAGTAACTAGTGAGAGAGGCCCCCGGCATAGTCGCCGTCCTGCTTTTCGAAGTCGTCGTAGTCCTCGAAATCGGCCAGTTCCATGCGGAGGCTACGATCTTCCTGCGACATTTCTATCAGCCGCCATAGCGGCACGTAATCCCGCAACTCCGCCGCCGCTTTCGGCGCGGCTGTCAGCTCGTCGTCCTCGACCAGCTCGTCGAACTCCAGCTCTTCGTCATCCATTTCCATAGTCAGTTCGGCCTCCGGGTCGTCCTCGACCCATTCGGGGACAGGTTCGGTGTCGGGCGGCGTGGCGGCCATGCAAACTCCCTGCCCGGCCATGCAATTTCAAGCAAAAGATAAGACAATCTGGACCGAAGTCAAGGAATATATCGGCTTGGAAATCAAACGCTTAATCGCTATCCCGGGATGCCTTCCCTAGCCTCGCACGACGTCCTCTCAGGGCCTTCGCAAGCGGCGCCGGCCCGTCATCGGAGCCGCCCCGCGCCGCCTCGGAACAGGCGCCGGAAGCGCCCGCGAAGAAGAACGCGCGCGGGGCCGGGGTACCTGGCGGCAGCGAACGTTTGCTTTGTGCCGGCTCAGGCGACGCCGGACGGAGCAGGCTCCCGGGGAGGCCGCGATCGGGCAGCATCATCGCCCGTCGCGGGACCGGCGGAGCCCGGCGGCTGGATCTTCGTGATCGTGAAGCCGGTAAAGCCATAGACCATCGAGATCACCGGGTTGATCAGGTTGAGGAAGGCGAACGGCAGGTAGGCCACCGTCGCGACCCCCAGCGTCGCCGCCATGTAGGCGCCGCAGGTGTTCCAGGGCACCAGCGCGGAGGTGAGCGTGCCGGAATCCTCGAGGATCCGCGACAGGTTCTTCGCTTCCAGACCCCGTCGCTCGAACTCGGCCTTGTACATCTTGCCCGGCAACACCACGGAGATGTACTGGTCGGCCGCCACGACGTTCATGCCGATGCAGCTCACGATCGTGGCGGCCACCAGCGAGCCGGTCGATTTCGCGGCCTTCAGCGTCGACTGGATCAGGCGCAGCAGCAGCCCGGCGTGCTCCATCACGGCGCCGAACGCGAGCGCCGCCAGTATCAGCCAGATGGTGGCGAGCATGCTGCTCATGCCGCCGCCGCTCAGGAGCGCGTCGACCTCGGCGACTCCGGTGGCCGACGTGTAGCCGTTCGCGAGCGCCAGCCACACGCCCTTCGCCAGCGCCAGCGGCGTCGCAAGGTCCGGCGATGCCGCGAAAGCGAGCACCACGTCCGGCTGCAGGATCGCGGCCAATACGCCCCCGAGGAGGGCGCCGGCGAGGATGGTCGGCAACGGCGGCGCTTTGCGCACGGCGAGCCACAGGACGAGCACCAGCGGCACCAGCGTCCACAGCGATATGTTGAACGAACCGGCGAGCGTCTCCTGCAGGACCTGCATGCTGCTCGCATCCGAGTCCGAATCCACGCCGAAACCCACCGCCAGGAACAGGACCATGGCGAGCACGTAGGAGGGCCCGGTGGTCCAGAGCATGTGCCGGATGTGCTCGAACAGCTCCGAGCCCGCGACGGCGGGTGCGAGATTCGTGGTATCGGAAAGCGGCGACATCTTGTCGCCGAAATAGGCGCCGGAAACCACGGCTCCCGCGGCCATCGCGGGTGACAACCCGAGGCCCATGGCGACCCCGATCAGCGCCACGCCGAGCGTTGCGGCGGTGGTCCATGAGCTGCCGGTGGCAAGCGATGCGATGGAGCAGATGAGGCAGGTCGCGGCGAAGAAGTAACGCGGGTCGAGCAGGTCCAGCCCGTAGTAGATGAGCGACGGCACGGTGCCGGAAATCACCCAGGCGCCGATCAGGGCACCTACGGACAGCAGGATCAGGATGGCGCCCATGGCCGTGCCGATGCCGTCGACCATGGCCTGCTGCACGTCCGCCCAGCGGTGCCCGTTCTTGATTGCGACGATTGCGGCGATCGCCGCGCCGATGATCAGGACGATCTGGGTCGGTCCGCCCACGGCGTCGGAGCCGAACAGGTAGACGGCAAGCGCAAGCAGGAGAATGAGGGCGATGACCGGTAGCAGTGCATCGAGGAGCGTCGGGGTTTTCGGTGTGCGCATGCCGGATCCTGCCGCGGTGAATCGGCCGAGGATACCGCATGCTCCGCCGCCCTGCCGCTCGCGGGCGGCTGCCGGGCACTGGTCTTCCAGCGGTGCATCCCGGATAATCGCCGCTGCGCCGGCCTTCAGCAGGATCAGATTTCATGCGATTTACAGCAACGATAGCCATGTTGGTAGCGGTAGCCCTCGGCACCCTGGGGTTCGCGCAATACGCCAGTGCCGGCGTGGTCGGCACCCAGGCGGCTATCCAGGGGCAGGAGCGTTCCGACCGGATCGATCGCATCAACGCCGTGCTCGCCCGGGATAACGTGCAGCAGCAGCTGATACGCTTCGGCGTCGACCCGGCCGATGCGGCGCAGCGGATTGCCAGCCTGAGCGACCGCGAGCTCGCGGAGCTCGAGCAGCGCATGGACGAGCTGCCGGCGGGCGCCGGCGCCCTGGAGGTGCTGGGCATCGTGCTGCTGGTCCTGCTGGTGCTCGAGTTGCTCGGCGTCACCGACGTCTTCAAGGCCATTTAGTGTCCTGTCCGGCTAACCGGACAGGACTCTAGCCGGTTTGTCTTCCCGCCTGCCGGCCGCCGCCCTGGCGGCGTTCCTGCTCGCCGGGTGCGCCGCCAATCCCTTCGACGCGTTGCCGCCCGGTGCCCACCCGGCGGCCGTTGAGCTTACGGACACGCCGTTTTTCCCGCAGGAGGACTACCAGTGCGGGCCGGCGGCGCTCGCGACGGTGCTGCACGCGACCGAGGTGCGGGTCGCGCCCGACGACCTCGTTTCCATGGTTTACGTGCCGGGGCGCCGCGGCAGCTTCCAGGCCGAGATCGTGGCGGCCACACGGCTCCACGACCGGCTGCCCTACGTCATCGCGCCCGAGTTTTCGGCGCTGCTTGCCGAGGTGGCGAGCGGGCACCCGGTGCTCGTGCTCCAGAACCTCGGCGTCGCGTACCTGCCTGCCTGGCATTACGCCGTGGTCATCGGGTTTGCCGCGGACACGGCCGAAGTGATCCTGCGCTCGGGCACGGACCGGCGCCGGATCATGCCCGCGGGCCTGTTTGCGCGCACCTGGGAGCGCAGCGGCAACTGGGGCATGGTAGCGCTCCGACCCGGCGAATTGCCGGGCCACCCGGACCGCGGCCGGTACCTCGAAGCCGCCGCCGCGGCGGAGGCCGCGGGCCGTTTCGATCTCGCCGCGCCCGCTTACGCGCAGGCGGCGGCGCAATGGCCCGGCAGCGCGATCGCGTGGCTCGGGCTCGGCAACGCGGCGTACCATGGCGGCGAGCTACCCGCGGCGGAGCGCAGCTACCGGCGCGCGCTGGAGCTCCGGCCTGCTGACGTCGCGGCGCGCAACAATCTCGCGACGGTCCTGGTGGAGCAGGGCCGCTGCGGGGAAGCGGCGCGCTTGCTGGACGGCGACGATGCGGCACCGCCCGCGGATACCGCGCTGGCCGTGGCACTGGCGGCCACCCGCGCGGAAGTCGCCGCGTGCGCGGCGAGGCCAGTGCAGTGATTTTTTCCTGAGGAGATTACCGTGACCATTGGCACCATCGTCATCGACCGCCGCTTTCGCGGTCCTCCGCATTCCGGGAACGGCGGTTATTCCTGTGGCCGCCTTGCCGCCTTCATGGACGGCATAGCGGAGGTGACATTGCACAAGCCGCCGCCGCTGGATACCGGGATGCAGGTCGTCGCCGCCGACGGCGGGGTGGCCCTGTACGACGGCGAGCGGCTGATCGCCACGGCGCGCGCGGCGGACGTCGCGGTCGTGCCGCGCGCGCTGCCGACGTTCGACGAGGCGCAGGCGGCGAGTACAAGAACCTTCCCGGCGCATACGCATAAACTGCCGATGTGCTATGTCTGCGGCCCCGATCGCGCGCACGGCGACGGCCTGCGCATCCATTGCGGGCCGCTGGACGCACAGGAAGGCTGGACGGGCGTGGTCGCGGCGGGCTGGATTCCCGAGGACTACATGGCAGGCGCGGACGGCGCCGTCGCACCGGAGTTCGTCTGGGCCTGCCTGGATTGCCCCACGGCGTACGCCATGGCGGACGGCGGGGGTTTTCCCTCGATACTGCTCGGGCGCCAGGCAGTGCGGATCGAGCGCCGGCCGAAGCCCGGCGATCGCTGCGTGATCACCGCATGGCAAACGGGGCACGAAGGCCGCAAGTTCTGGTCGCAGGGCGCACTACTCGACGCCAACGGCGACACGCTGGCCGTCTGCCAGGCAACCTGGATCGAAGTCGACCAGGCCACCCTGGTCGGCACGTAGGAGCCCGCCATGCGGCCGACAGCTCCGACGCAAATCGAACGACGGTGCGCCGACCTGCTGTAGGAGCCCGCCATGCGGCCGACCGAACCACGACCAAACGCCGGCTCGCCGACCTGCTGTAGGAGCCCGCCATGCGGGCGACCGAACCACGACCAAACGTCGGCTCGCCTTCGATTTGCCTCGGAGCTGTCGCCCGCATGGCGGGCTCCTACATGGGCGGCGTTACGGGGCCGGGGTGAGTTTGAGCAGGCGGCCGCCCCTGCCGTCCTCCAGCAGCCAGACGGCGCCGTCGGGGCCCTGCTCCACTTCGCGGATGCGCTTGCCCATCGGGTAGCGTGCCGCCTCCGAGGCGCTGTCACCGTCTATTGCCACGACGTACAAGGCCTCCGAGCTGAGGCCGCCCATGATGGCGTTACCCTGCCAGTCCGGGAACAGCTCGCCGGTATAGATGATGAGCCCGGCGGGCGAAATCGAAGGCACCCAGTATGCCTTCGGCGCTTCGAATTCCGGCCGGGTGTCATGGTCCGGTATGCGGCGGCCGTCATAATGATTGCCCATGGAGACGACCGGGTAACCGTAATTCTCGCCGCGCACGATGAGGTTGAGCTCATCGCCGCCCCGCGGTCCCATCTCGTGTTCCCACAAGCGGCCGTCGGGGCCGAAGGCAAGCCCGAGCGGATTGCGATGGCCCAGGGTCCAGATCTGCGCGGTCACGCCGCCCTGGCCCGCGAACGGATTGTCCTCCGGCACAGAGCCGTCGTCGTGCAGCCGGATCACCTTGCCCAGGTTCTGCTGCCGGTCCTGCGCCGGCGTGAAATGCTGCCGCTCGCCGGACGAGATAAACAGGTACCCGTCCGGCGAGAAGGCGATGCGATGGCCATAGTGCCCCCGGCCCGTCACCTTGGGATCCTGGCGCCAGACAACCTGCTGGTCGCTCAGCGCGCCGCCGTCATCCGCCAGCCGCAGTGTCGCGCGCATGACGGCGGCGCCGCGCACGTCCCCGTCCCCGGCTTCCGCGTAGCTCAGGTAAATCACGCCGTTCCCGGCAAAATCCGGATGCAGGACGACATCCCCCAGCCCGCCCTGGCCGCCGTAGTCGACTTCGGGCACGCCGCTGACCGGAGCCGACCGCTTGCCGTCCGTTGTGACCACCAGCAGGCGGCCCGGCTTTTCCGTCACCAGCAGGCGCCCGTCCGGCAGGAAGGTCATCGCCCACGGTTCGTCGAAGCTCGCGACCGCGGTCGCCGAGAACGGCGGTTCGCCGGCCGAATCGCGCGCGGCCTGTGCGGTTGCTGCCGGTCCGCAGCCGACCAGCAGGACGCCGGCAGCGGCAATGAGGGAAATCAGGTGGGCTCTTCGCATGGCGCTATCCTCGCAGTCGCAGCGCCGGGCAACGATACCACAGGCGTTTCGGGACCTTGCCCGCGCCGTCAGGCCTGCGCCTCCTTCAGCCGCAGGGCGGAACCCGCCGCCGCCAGCGAGACACACGAGAGCGCCAGCACCGCGACGGCCGGCCCGGCCAGGGCCGCAAGGGCGCTGACGGCACCGCCCGCGAGCAGCAACACGCCGATGACCGTGTTGCTGACCGCGACATAGCTTGCCCGGGTCTCCGCGGTCGCGATGTCGATGAGATGCGTTTTGCGGCCGGCGCGCACGCCTTCGTGCGCGACATTCAGCAAAAAATAGCTGATGGCAAAAGCAATCCCCGAAAACGGCAGGTTGTCGATGCTCGCTACACCGACGGTGATAAAGCCCGCGACCGCCGCGAGCAGCGCGGCCGCCGCCATGGTTCTGCGGCTCGAGCGGTCAGACAGGCGTCCCCACGCCGCGGCGCTCGCAAAACCCGCCGCGCCGCTCGCGATGAGCAGCGCGCCCAGTTGCGATATCGCGCCGCCGGATGCGTCGCTCGCGAGGCCGATGTAGAACGGCGCGACCAGCGCCGTCGACAGCAGCAGAGTCCGCACGATCAAAAACTGCCGGAGGTCCTCGTCCTTCCGGATCAGGCCGAGCTGGCGGACAGCCTCGGTAATGGCGTTGCCGCCGCCGGCGGTCGCCCCCGGATACTCCACGATGCGACTGAACAGGAGCGCGGCGAAGATCCAGAGAACACCGGCGGCCGCGAGGAGGCTCGCGAAGAACGCGGTGCCCTGCCGCTCCGGCGCCGCCAGGAACCACAGTGCGCCGACAACGATCGTGATACCGCCCGCGAGCGACGATGCATAGCCGCTCGCCGTACCGCGGCGACTCTTGCTGATTGTCTTCCCGAGCACGTCCTTGTCCGCGATGGAAGAGACGCCGCGCGCCAGGCTGAACAGCACGAGCAGGCCGAGGATGGACCAGCCGGCCGCGGCACCCCGCTGCGCCAGGGCCACGAGCGCCATGCCGGCGACGGCCACCCCCTGCACGATGCTACCGCCGACCCAGAACCACTTGCGCACCGGCACGCGGCGGATAAAACCGGCGACGAACAGCTGCGGCAGGAGCGACAGCGACTCGCGAATCGGCACCAAAAAGCCGAGCATGAACGTGGGCGCGCCGAGATGGATGAGCAACCAGGAAAGAACCACCTTGGGGCTGGAGAGCAGGTCGCCCGTCTTGGTCGCCACCAGCGAGCCGATGTGAATGAAGAAATTCCGCGGCTGCTCGCGGCAGGCGTCCGCCGGGATGTCGCGACAGACGCGCGCATCCTCGTCTCCCGTCAAAAGGTCGTAGAGATCGCGCGTAAATCCCTCGGGCACCGTCACTTCTGCGTTCATGCCGCTATTGTCGGCGAACTCCGGCCGCGGCACCACATGCGCTAAAATGCGCCGATTTGCCGCGCGACCCGCCATGCGGGCCGCAACGGGAGGCGATCCCAAACATGAGAAACCTTATTCGAGTGCGCCACTTTGCCGTGGCCCTGTGCACGACGGTCCTGCTGCTCGGCAGTATCACAGCCGATGCCGCGCGGCTGCCGGAACGCGGCCACCACGGCATGGTGGCGACGTCCTCCGCAATCGCCTCCAGGGTCGGTGTCGATGTGCTGAGGAATGGCGGCAACGCGGTCGACGCCGCGGTCGCGACGGCCTTTGCACTGGCCGTGACCTGGCCGTCGGCCGGCAACATCGGCGGCGGCGGCTTCCTCGTCTA
>CAZSKQ010000058.1:17393-20846 GCA_964607425.1 uncultured Woeseiaceae bacterium | reverse complement strand
AGCCTGCGGGCCCGGCTACGGCAGGTGCGGGGCGTGGAGGTATTCCGGTGACTGCATCTCCAGCAGGCGGCTCCGGGTGCGCCGGAACTCGAAGGCGAGCTTGCGGCCGCGATAAATCGAGCCCGGTTTGGCGGCGGCGGACAGAATGAGCTTGACGCGCCGGTCATAGAACTCATCGACGAGGTTGACGAAGCGGCGCGCCGCGTCCTCGTCGGCCGCGGTCAGGACCGGGACGCCGGAGAGGATGACGGCCGGATAGCGGCGCGCGATCTCGATGTAATCGATCGTGCTGCGCGGCGTTTCGCAAAGCTCTGTGAACTCGAACCACGCGATGCCCTTGGCGCGCTTGCGGGTGCGGATCTCGCGGCCGGCGATCTCGATCGACGCGCGGTCTTCGGGCCTGCCCGACGCCATGTCGTGGAAGCAGCGCTCCAGGGCGGCGTCGGCCGCGTCGCCTGCCGGCGTGATGAAGGTGCCGCCGCGCCTCAGCAGGCGCAGCCGGTAATCGACGTCGCATGCCAGGTGCACGATGCGCGTGTGTCGCTCCAGCAGGTCGATTGCCGGCAGGAATCGCGCGCGTTGCAGCCCGTCGCGGTACAGGTCGGCCGGGGGCGTGTTCGAGGTGGTCACGAGGACCACGTTCCTGCGGAACAGCCCTTCGAGCAGTCCGGCGAGCAGCATGGCGTCACCGATGTCGCTGACGAAGAACTCGTCGAGGCAGAGTACGGCCGTGTCGCGGGCAATGCCGCCCGCCACCCGGTCGAGCGGTTCGGCGGTGTCCTTGAGCGAGCCGAGGCGCTCGTGCACTTCGTTCATGAAGCGGTGGAAATGCACGCGCCGCTTGTCCTCTCTCCGGAGCGTGTCGAAGAACAGGTCCATGAGCAGCGTTTTGCCGCGGCCGACGCTGCCCCACAGATACAGGCCGCGCGGTGCCGGCGGGCGCAGGGAGGGTATGACGAGGCCCGCGGCCCGCCGGAAGAGACGGGGAGGCTGCTGCAGACGCTCCTGCAGGTCCTGCAGCACGCGCACGACCGCCAGCTGTGCGGCATCCTCTTCGAAGCCGCGCTCATCGATCCGTCGGCGCCAGGCGGTGCTTATACTCATCGGATCGTGGGGCTCGCGTTCATCAGGCGTCAAAAAAAAAGCCGCGCAAGGTTAGCGCGGCCCCGACGTGCCTGCCAGCGCCGTCGCCTCCTGAGCGCCTCGGGAGAGGCCACTGCTGCGCTCTGTTAAACTCTCGCCGACTCAAAGGAAGGCAGCAATGAACGACGCGATCGAACGGGAATCCATGGAATTCGATGTCGTGATCGTCGGCGGCGGGCCGAGCGGGCTGGCTACGGCGTGCCGGCTCGCGCAGCTCGCGCAGGCGGACGGCCGCGAGCTGAACGTGGTGGTGGTGGAGAAAGGCTCCGAGATCGGCGCGCACATCCTGTCCGGCAACGTGTTCGAGCCCCGCGGGCTCGACGAGTTGTTCCCGGACTGGAAGGAGCGCGGCGCTCCCGTTACCACGGCCGTCAAGCGCGATGACATCTACTATCTTACCGGCGCCGACAAGGCCGCGAAGGTGCCGGGCTTCTTCGTGCCGCGGCCGATGCACAACCGCGGCAACTACATCATCAGCCTGGGACGTTTGTGCCAATGGCTGGCGGAACAGGCGGAAGCGCTGGGAGTCAACGTATTCCCGGGGTTTGCCGCCGCGGAGGTCCTGTACGACGCCGATGGTCGCGTGCGCGGCGTCGTCACCAGCGATATGGGTGTCGGCAAGAACGGCGAGCGCAAGGCAAACTTCCAACCCGGCTACGAGCTGCTCGGGAAATACACGATCTTCGCCGAAGGCTGCCGCGGCAACCTCGCGCGGAAACTCGTCGATCGCTTCGACCTGCGCGCCGAATCGGATCCGCCGCATTACGGCATCGGGCTCAAGGAGATCTGGGAGATCGATCCGGCGAAACACGAGGAAGGGCTGGTGGTGCACACGTTGGGCTGGCCGCTCGACAACCACACGGACGGCGGCGGGTTCCTCTATCACGCATCGGACAACCGCGTGTACCTCGGTCTGATCATTGCGCTGAATTACCGCAATCCGCACCTCGCGCCTTTCCAGGAGTTCCAGCGCTGGAAGCAGCACCCACGCATCCGCCATTACCTCGAAGGCGGCACGCGCACGCAATACGGCTCGCGCGCGGTGAACAAGGGCGGCCTGCAGTCGCTGCCGAAGCTCACTTTTCCGGGCGGGCTGCTGGTCGGCTGCGACGCAGGGTTCCTCGATGTCGTGAAGATCAAGGGCGCGCACATGGCAATCAAGACCGGGATGCTGGCCGCGGAGACGGTGCATGCGGCGCTCGCGCGCGACGCCTCCGGCAGCGACGAGCTCGCGGGTTACGAGATCGCCGTGCGCGCATCCTGGGTGCACGAAGACCTCTATCGCGGCCGCAACTTCAGCCCCGGCCTGCACCGCTTCGGTACCTTCTTCGGCGCGGCATTCACCTGGCTCGACCAGAACGTCTTTCGCGGCAAGCTGCCGTTCACGCTGCACAACCGGGAGCCGGATCACGAGTCGCTGCGAAAAGCCTCGGAGGCGCCGAAGATCGATTATCCCAAACCCGACGGCACCATTACTTTCGACCGGCTCGGCTCCGTCTTCCTGTCGAACACCAATCACGAGGAAGACCAGCCTTCGCACCTGCGGCTGAAAGATCCATCCATCCCGATCGACTACAACCTGCCGATGTACGACGAGCCGGCGCAGCGCTACTGCCCCGCGGGCGTTTACGAGGTCGTCATGGAGGGCGGGCAGCCGCAGTTCCGCATCAATGCGCAGAACTGCGTGCACTGCAAGTCCTGCGACATCAAGGACCCGAAGCAGAACATCGTGTGGGAAGTGCCTGAGGGCGGCGGCGGTCCGAACTACTCGGGCATGTAGGAGCCCGCAATGCGGGCGATGCCCCCGGCGTGGAGCCGTGGCATCGCGCGCGCTGCGCGCTCCTACTTTGGTTGCATGCGGATGGCGCCGTCGAGGCGGATGGTTTCACCGTTGATCATCGGGTTGCCGTAGATCGCGGCGACCAGGTCCGCGTATTCCCCGGGCTTGCCCAGGCGCGGCGGGAAGGGCACCTGCGCGCCCAGCGACTTCTGCACGTCCTCGGGGAGGCCGGCCATCATCGGCGTCATGAAAATGCCGGGCGCGATGGTGACGACGCGGATGCCGAAGCGCGCGAGCTCGCGCGCGATGGGCAGCGTCATGCCGACGACCCCGCCCTTGGACGCGGAATAGCCCGCCTGGCCGATCTGACCCTCGAAAGCCGCAACCGAGGCGGTGTTCACGATCACGCCGCGCTCGCCGTCGTCGTCCGTGGGCTCGTTAGCCTGCATGAGGTTCGCGGCTTCCTTGATGAGGATGAACGAGCCGAGCAGGTTGACGGTGAGCGAGCGGCGGAACGATTCGGCGGGCAG
>CAZSKQ010000058.1:0-17293 GCA_964607425.1 uncultured Woeseiaceae bacterium | reverse complement strand
TTAGCGGGGATCTACTTCGACGCCGATCGCGGTCGCTTCGCCGCCGCCGATGCAAAGCGATGCGATACCGCGGCCGCCGCCACGCGCGCGCAGCGCGTGAATGAGCGTCACGACGATGCGCGCCCCGGAGGCGCCGATCGGGTGACCGAGCGCGCAGGCGCCGCCGTTCACGTTTACCTTGCCGTGCGGCAGGCCGAGGTCGTGCATGGCCGCCATCGTAACGCAGGCGAAGGCTTCGTTGATTTCGTACAGGTCGACGTTGTCCGGGTTCCAGCCCAGCTTCTCGTGCAGTGCCCGCACGGCCTGCACCGGTGCCGTCGTGAACCACGCGGGCTCCTGCGCAAAACCGGATTGTCCATGGATGCGCGCGAGCACCGGGATGCCGCGGCGCCGGGCTTCGCTCTCCCGCATCAGGATCAGGGCGGCCGCGCCGTCGGAAATCGACGAAGAGCTCGCGGCCGTGACGGTGCCGTCCTTGCGGAACGCGGGCCTCAGCTGCGGAATCTTCTCGATGCTCTGGCGCCCCGGGCCTTCGTCTTCGGTCACGACGGTTTCGCCCTTGCGGGTCTTCACCGTCACCGGCGCGATCTCGTCGCTGAACCGGCCTTCCTCGATTGCCGCGCGCGCGCGCGTGAGGGATTCGACGGCGAAAGCGTCCTGCGCCTCGCGCGTGAAGCCGTACTTCACCGCCGTCTCCTCGGCGAAGTGCCCCATCATGTTGCCGTCGTAGGGGTTCTGCAGCCCGTCGAAGAACATGTGATCCAGGACTTCCTGGTGTCCCATGCGGTAGCCGCCGCGCGCTTTGGGCAGCAGGTAGGGCGCGTTGCTCATGGACTCCATGCCGCCGCCAATGACGATGGCCGCGCTGCCGGCCACGATCGTGTCGTGGCCGAACATGAGGGCCTTCATCCCGGAGCCGCAGACCTTGTTGATGGTCGTGCAGCCGATTTGTGTCGGCAGCCCCGCGGCGATGGCGGCCTGGCGGGCCGGCGCCTGGCCGAGTCCCGCCGGCAGCACGCAGCCGAGCATCACCTCGTTCACCGCGGCCGGCTCGAGCGATGCATCCTCGAGGCACGCGGCCATGGCCGTGGCACCCAGGTTCGTGGCGCTGACGGGATTGAGGACGCCCTGGAATTCCCCCAGCGGGGTGCGGCGTGCGGCAACGATGACGATTGAATCTTCAGGCATGGCGGACTTCGGAGAGCAGGCCGAACAACTCGGCGGGCCTGCGATTATTCACATCGCCCCGGCCGCCCGCAACCGCGGGTCCGCCGGCGGCGAGGCTCGCCTAGCGATCGAGGTCGGGCTCGTCGAGGGCTTTGAGGATACGCAGCCGCGCCGTTCGGGCGAGTTCCCGGCTGTGCCGGAATGCCGGATCGCCGGGCCGGATCGGCGCGAGCACGTCGATCTGCAGCCGGGCACGCCGCGGCAGCAGCCGCCGCGCCGGCAGGATCTCGCGCGAGCCGCTGATCGCGAGCGGCACCACCGGGACAGAGCCGGCGGCGGCAGCCGCGAAGGCTCCCGGCCGGAACCGGTGCAGGCCCGGCTCGACGTGGAACGTACCCTCCGGAAACACCACCAGCGACTCGCCCGCCGCGGCGGCTTTGAGGAGGCGCCGCGCATCGCGCACGCTGGCCGCGGCGGCGGACCGCTCGACGAAGCGCGATCCGATTCGTCGCAGCAGGAAGTGCACCACCGGCACTTTGCGCATTTCGCCCTTGATGACGAAGGAGAAGCGCGGCGGCAAAAACGCCTGCAGGATGAGCCCGTCCATGTAGCTCGCGTGGTTGGCGACTACGATGCAGTGCCCCTCGGGAATGTTCGCAAGTCCCCGCATGTCCGCGCGGATGCCGGCGACGGCGAACCACGACCTGGCGGCGGCGGCCACCCAGTGGCGGCGGCGCTCCAGCCCCGGTACCGCAATGGCCGCGAAGACCGCGCCACTGAAGCAGACGATGAATGCGATCCAGGCGTAGACGCCGTAGAGCAGGCCGGACGCCCGGCCGCCGGCCCGAAGCGCCGGGGCTCTTGCTATTCTGTTGTCCAAATCCCGTTTCCCGAGCACGCGGGGCGCACCGTGGCTGCGCGCCCCGCCGGAAGCGTGCAATATCGCACGCCGCGGTACCATACGAAGCGTTTTATGTTAATGCCATCGTGAATCTGTGACAGCGGTCACGCCGGTTGGACGGCCCGCTCAGCATACTCAAAATCTCGAAAAATCCGTCGCTTGCCCGTACGACGACCAAGGCAGGGATTGCCGGGGGTAACACATGGCATCAATGGCTGGCACTCAGCAGAAGAAAGCCGCATCCGAGCGCGCCACCAGTTCCGAACAACTGGTCGACCGGTTTCTCGATGCCATCTGGACCGAGCGCGGGCTGTCCGCCAATACTCTCGGGGCGTACCGCGCCGACCTGATGAGCCTGTGGCGCGGTCTCTCGGAGCGCAACGTTCCTATCCACGAGGCCCAGAAAGCCGACCTGCTCGAATTCATCGCCCGGCGCGTCGAAAGCGGTGCCAAGCCGCGTTCGACCGCGCGCCAGCTCTCGAGTTTCCGGCGCTTCTTCCGCTACATCATGCGCGAGGGCCTGCGTGACACCGATCCCACGGCCGACATCGACATGCCCCGCATCGGACGGTCGCTGCCGAAGACGCTGACCGAGGACGAGGTGGACGCGCTCCTGCAGGCGCCGAATACCGACGACCCGCTCGGCCATCGCGACCGTGCAATGCTCGAGCTCCTGTACGCGACGGGCCTGCGCGTGTCGGAGCTCATCAGCCTCAGGCAGTCGCAGGTGAACTTCAACCAGGGCGTGCTGCGGATCGTGGGCAAGGGCGGCCGCGAACGGCTCATCCCCCTGGGCGAAGAGGCGCAGCGCTGGCTCAGGGACTTCATCGACAGTCCGCGCATGGAGATCCTGCTCGAGCGCCAGACCGATTTCCTGTTTCCCACCCGCCGCGGCGACTGCATGACGCGCCAGGCCTTCTGGCACATCATCAAGCGTTACGCGCAGAAGGCGGGCATCAACAAGAAACTGTCGCCGCACAGCCTGCGGCACGCGTTCGCCACGCACCTGCTGAACCGGGGCGCCGACCTGCGGGTCGTCCAGCTTTTGCTGGGGCATAGCGATCTCTCCACCACCCAGATCTACACGCACGTAGCGCGCGAGCGGCTCAAGGACCTGCACGGGCAGCACCATCCGCGGGGTTGAGTGCTACAATC
The DNA here is from genome assembly GCA_964607425.1 of uncultured Woeseiaceae bacterium. Taxonomy (GTDB): domain Bacteria; phylum Pseudomonadota; class Gammaproteobacteria; order Steroidobacterales; family Woeseiaceae; genus IDS-8. The sequence continues at coordinate 14,070 of CAZSKQ010000058.1, read as the reverse complement.
GGCGCGGAACCGGCACGCCGGGGGTCGGTCGAACCGCTCACGTTTCCGCCGCCGGCTGGTTGAACCCAACCTCGAGAACTCAATGAACAAGAACCCGCCCCTGATCCGCATTGCGATCGCGACTGTCGCGCTCCTCGCCGCCCTGCCGGCAACCGCGCAAACCGCCGCTTCCGATAACCTGGAGCCGGGCCTCGAAAGGGCGCGGGCGAAAGCCGTCGCTACCTTCAACGAGGTCAAGCCACAAGACGTGCAGCCTACCCCCGTCGCCGGCTGGTTCTCGATCAGCAAAGGCACCCTGATCGCCTATATCTCCGGTGATGGAAAATACCTCTTGCAGGGCGACCTGATCGACATCGACAACGAGATCAGCCTCACCGAAGTCGCGCGTAACGAGGCGCGGCTGAAGATGATGGAAGCCGTTCCCGACGAGGACACGATCATCTTCGCGCCCAAAGAGGTCAAACACGTGCTGTCGGTCTTCACCGACGTCGATTGCCCGTACTGCCAGCGCTTTCACAGCCAGATCGACGAGTACCTCGCCGAGGGCATCGAGGTCCGCTACTTCATGTATCCGCGCAACGGCCCGGGATCCGAAGCCTGGACCAAGGCCGAGCATGTCTGGTGCGCGGCCGACCAGCAGGAGGCGCTGACGCTTGCAAAGCTTGGTCGCGAGTTCGAATCGCGGAGCTGCGACGTGTCGATCATCAACGAGCATTACGCGCTCGGGCAGGACATCGGGCTGCGCGGAACACCGGCGCTGGTGCTCGAGGACGGGACGCTCATCAGCGGGTATGTGCCGCCGGCCGAGCTCAGCGCGCGGATAGAGGCGCTGACGGCAAAGTAACGTTCGAGCCTCCTGCGGCGGATTCCGGGGCGGGTCGCCCCGGTTTTGCCTGCCGACGGCGGCTTCCGGGCCGGCCGGGTCCCTGAGCTTTTACGCTATCGGTTATTCGCCGTGGGGAATGCGTTCCAGGTGCACGCCGTTGTTGCGTCCGTCGTCCTCCAGGAATTTCTCCAGGGCGAAGCGACCGCTCAGGAACGCGATCCCGGACCAGGGGATGGCATCCTTCGCGAACAGGGCGACCTCTTCCGTCTCATCGCCGGCGGCGAAGCCGCCGATGAGCCTGGCAGTGAAAAACAGGTGCACCTGGCCGGCTTCGATGACGTCCACCGACGCGAACAGGTGGCCCAGCTCCACTTCGGCGCAGGCTTCTTCCCGGGTCTCGCGCCTTGCGCCTTCGCCTATCGATTCGCCGAGCTCCATGAACCCGGCAGGCACGGTCCAGTAGCCCGAGCGCGGCTCGATGGCGCGCTTGCAAAGCAGGATCCGCCCCTCTTGCTCCGGTACGCAGCCGACCACGATTTTCGGGTTCTGGTAATGCACCGTCCCGCAGTTGTCGCATACCCAGCGGCGGCGGTTGTCCCCGTGCGGCGTCTTGCGGGTGACCGTGGCGCCGCAGTTCGAGCAGAATTTCATCGATATCCGGGAGAGAGAAAAGTTCGTTCTGTTTGTGGTGCCGGGAGCGAGAATCGAACTCGCACTCTGTTGCCAGAACCGGATTTTGAGTCCGGCGCGTCTACCAGTTCCGCCATCCCGGCCGCGAGCGGCGATTATAGCAGGGGAGTTGCGCGCGCCCGTAGGCGCTGTGAGCGGCTGCGTGACGGGGAACCGGCGCTTCTCCGTACGCGACGCTTTCCGGGCGCGGCGCATCTACACGGCACCCCATGAGCAAGTTTACCGATATCGATATCGACCATGGCGTGGTCAGGCGCGCGGCAAGCGGGGACGCGCAAGCGCACGAGATCATCTACCGGGCGTTTGCATCCCCCGTGTACTCGATCTGCCTGCGCTTTACGCGGGTGCCGGCACAGGCCGAGGATCTCCTGCAGGAGACGTTCATGGAAGTCATTCGCAGCCTCCCGGCTTTCCGCGGGGAAGCACCGATAGGCAGCTGGATCCGGCGCATTGCCGTGACCAAGGCGCTCATGTTCCTGCGCTCGGCCTGGCACAGCCGCGGCCAGAGCCTGGACGACGACTGGGACGACGTCACACCGGCACAGGCCGGCGCCCTTGGCGTACCGGCCGAACCGGATCGCGCACTCGATCTCGACGCCGCCCTTGCCAGCCTGCCGCCGGTCGGCCGTGCCGTGGTCTGGCTCCACGATGTCGAGGGATTCACGCATCGAGAGATAGCGGATTTCATGGGCAAGACGGAAAGCTTTTCGAAATCGCAGTTGTCCCGCGCTTACCAGCGGCTGCGGCCGCTGCTCGAAGCAGAAACCGCAGCCGGTGATGCGGTGCGGCTCCAAGATCCGATGCTCGGCCGGTGCTGAGCGCGGGCCCAGGGTGATGGTCATGACGGATGACGGACAGGACGAAATGATTGCGGCCGGATTGGGCAGCGAGGAGCGCAAGCTCCTGCAGGCGAGGCTTGCCGGCTTGCCGGACACGCCGCCGCCGCACGCCGTGTGGCAGCGCATCGAGCGCCAGGCCCGGGCGGAAGGACTGCTGCGGCCCGCGCGCTACCGGGCCCCGGCAAGGTGGTTTGCAGGCGCGGCGCTCGCGGCAGCGGTCGTGCTGGCGGTGTTGAACGTCGACATGATGCCGCGACCGGGCACACAGCCGGCCGGCGGCGAGCCGATCTTCCCGACGGAGCCGCCCTACAGCGCGGGCAACCAGGCTTTGCGGGTGCGTGCCCTGAACGCGCTGATGGTCCAGTCGCAGCAGCTCGAGCAGGATCTGCGCGCGCTGCCGGGCGAGCCCGTCGTGGTTCGAGCCGGCACCGCCGCGACCATCGCGGCGGTGGAAGACCAGATCGCCGCGATCGATTACGGCCTGACTTATGCGCCACAGCGACTGAGCCATGACGATACCGAGCTTTACTGGCGCGAGCGCGTGCGGCTGATGAACCTGCTGGTGCAGCTGCGCACGGCGCAGGCGCAACGAAATGCTTTCTAGGCCGCGGGCGCCCGGACGGCGGGGTGAGCCCGCGAGAAACATCCAGGAGAGATTGCCATGACATCCAAGTTGTATCGAATCCTGATCGTAGCCTGCGCGGCGTTGGCCGCGGCGCCGGTCGGCGCGCAGGATGCCGCGGCTCCCGAACGGGAGGTGCGCGCCACGGACGGGGATGCCGAAGCCATCGAGGTGCAGCTGCGCGAAGCGGAGGAAAAGCTCGCCGAGGCCGCGGCGAAGGTGGCCGAACTGAGCCGCCGCCGGCTGCCCGACATGACCTTCGTCCAACGCCACCTGCAGCGCTTCAACCAGCCGGTCCTCGGGGTCACGATCGGTCCCGGGGAGCGCGCAGGCCCCGTGGAAGGCGTGATCGTGCGGGGTGTGACACCCGGCAGCGCCGCGGAGGAAGCGGGGCTGCGCGCCGGGGACGTGTTGACCGCCATCAACGACGAATCGCTGGGCGCGGCCACGGAGGCAGAGGCCAATGACAGGCTGCTCGGGTTCATGTCGGGCGTGAAGGCCGGCGACACGCTCGACGTGCAGTACCTGCGCGAAGGCGACAGCCGGAAGGTGACGGTCGAGCCGCGGCCGGGTTTCGCCTGGTCCGGTCCAGGCCGCGATTTCGGGATTCCGGTGGCGCCGCTGGTGCCCGGTGCGCGGATGTTCGCGTTCGATTTCGGCGGCCACTGGGGCGACATGGAAATGGTGACGTTGACGGAGGATCTGGGCCGTTACTTCGGCACGGCCGAGGGCTTGCTCGTGGTACGCGCACCCGACGACGAGAGCCTGAAGCTCCGCGACGGCGACGTCATCCAGGGCATCGACGGCCGCGAACCGACCTCCGCATCGCACGCAATGCGCATCCTCACCTCCTACGAGCCCGGCGAAACGCTTGAGATCCGGATCATGCGCGACAGGAAGCAGGAGACCCTTTCGATCCTGATGCCCGATCGCCGGGGGAGCAGCCGGTATTTCCGTTTCGCAAGGCCGGAGCCCCTCGCACACCCGGCTCCCGGAGCAGCGCCCCCGGCGCCGGCCTCCGCGGTGGGAGATGCCGAACGCACCTGATCGGAACGATTGGCTACCATAGGCGGCCATGCATGTTTCCGACTTCGATTACGAGCTGCCGAATGCGCTGATCGCGCGCTTCCCGCCGCCGCGGCGGCGGGACAGCCGGCTGCTCGTCGTCGGCGGGAGCGAGGGCCGACTGGCCGACCGGCAATTCCGTGACCTGCCGGCCTGCCTGCGGGCGGGCGACCTGCTGGTCATGAATGACACGCGCGTCATCAAGGCGCGGCTGCGGGGGCACAAGCCCAGCGGCGGGGCGGTCGAGATCCTCATCGAGCGCCTGCTCGCCCCGACCCGCGCGCTGGCCCAGGTCCGGGCCAGCAAGACGCCGAAGAGCGGTTCGACGATCGAGCTGCCGGAGGCGGCCCGCGCCACGGTGGCGGGCCGCGACGGCGCTTTCTTCGAGCTCGAATTCTCCAGTGCGATTGAGCCCTTGCTCGAACGCGCCGGCGAGGTGCCGCTGCCCCCGTACCTCGGCCGCGATGCCGAATCCGCCGACGACGAGCGCTACCAGACGGTATTCGCGCGTCATCCCGGTGCCGTGGCGGCTCCCACGGCGGGCCTGCACTTCGACGAGGCGATGCTGCGCGAGCTTGCGGATGCCGGTATCGGGACCACCTTCATCACGCTGCACGTCGGCGCCGGCACTTTCCAGCCCCTGCGCGCGGAGCGCGTCGCCGACAACCGCCTGCACGCGGAGCGGGTACTCGTCGGCGCAGCGACCTGCGATGCGGTGCGCGCCGCGCGCGCGGCGGGGGGGCGGATCGTCGCCGTCGGCACGACTGCCGTTCGTGCGCTCGAAAGTGCCGCGGCCGGGGGCGTCCTCGAGCCGTTCGACGGCGACTCGGAGCTCTTCATCGTGCCGGGTTACCGGTTTCGCGCGGTGGATCTGCTGCTGACCAACTTTCACCTGCCGCGCTCATCGCTGCTGATGCTGGTGGCGGCGTTCGCAGGAACGGAGCGAATTCTTGACGCCTACCGGCACGCGGTCAGCGCGAAGTACCGGTTTTTCAGCTACGGCGACGCGATGCTGGTCGTTCCCGGGGGCGAGGCGGTCGCATGAAGCTGGCGCTGACGGGGCAGTGCGGCGCGGCCCGCAGCGGGACGCTCGCCTTGCGGCGGGGCGACGTGCGCACGCCGGCCTTCATGCCGGTCGGCACCTACGGATCGGTGAAGACGTTGACCCCGGAGGAAGTCGCCGACAGCGGCGCCGACATCATCCTCGGCAACACCTTCCACCTGATGCTGCGGCCCGGCACCGGGGTCATTCGCCGTCACGGCGGCCTGCACGAATTCATGAACTGGCAGGGCCCGATCCTCACGGACTCCGGCGGCTTCCAGGTGTTCTCGCTTGCCGCGATGGCCAGGGTGTCGCCGGAGGGCGTTACCTTCCGCTCGCCCGTCAACGGCGACGAGGTGTTCCTGTCGCCCGAGCGCTCGATGGAGGTGCAGCACGACCTGAACGCCGACATCGCCATGATTTTCGACGAGTGCACGCCCTATCCCGCGACCGCCGACCAGGCGCGGCGCTCGATGGAGCTGTCGCTCGCCTGGGGCCTGCGCAGCCGCCGGCGCTTCGACGCGCTGCGCGAGGCCGACCCCGCGCGTGGTGAAGCGCTGTTCGGCATCGTGCAGGGCGGGGTGTACGATGCCCTGCGGCGGGAATCCCTGGACGGCCTCACCGCCATTGGCTTCGACGGCTATGCCGTCGGCGGTCTCGCGGTGGGCGAAACCGAAGCCGAGCGGCTCGGCGTGCTCGAGGCGCTGGTCCCGCACATGCCCGCTGATGCTCCGCGCTACCTGATGGGGGTCGGCACGCCGGTCGATATCGCCGAGTGCGTGGCCCGCGGCATCGATCTCTTCGACTGCGTCATGCCGACGCGCCACGCGCGCAATGCCCAGCTCTTTACTTCGCGGGGCGTGGTGAAGCTCCGCAATGCGCGCAACGCAAACGACACGGGACCGCCGGACCCGGCGTGCGCCTGCTACACCTGCCGGCACTACAGCCTCGCATACCTGCGCCACCTCGAAAAGTGCAATGAGATGCTCGGGCCGCGGTTGGCGACGATACATAACCTCCACTACTACCAGCAGCTGATGGCCGACCTCCGGTCCGCGATCGCGGAGGGCACGCTCGTACAGTTCACGGCGGATCTCCGCAGCCGCTACTCGGAGTGCGCTGAATGAATGGCGCGTGGCGGGGGCGCAAGCCGCTAAAGAGCATCCACATCCGTATATCGTGTGCCATAATACCCGGCTTTCACTCGGCCCCGGGCCAATCCGGGCCCGCCAACCTGTTGGAACCGCATGGATTTTCTGATTCGTAACGCTTACGCCCAGGACGCGCCCCAGGCCGATCCGTTCGGGTTCCTGCTGCCGATGCTGGTCATTTTCGGCGCCTTCTATTTCCTCCTGATCCGGCCGCAGCAGAAGCGGCAGAAAGCCCATACGGAACTCGTGGCCGGCCTTTCGGTCGGTGACGAGGTGGTGACGGCGGGCGGCCTGCTCGGCAGGGTGACGGGGGTGAGCGATCATTACGCGACACTCAAGATCGCGGACAACGTCGAGATCAAGATCCAGAAATCGACTGTCTCCGCCGTTGTTCCGAAAGGTACGATAGACGCCGCCTGAAACGGCCTCGCGCAATGAATCGCTATCCTCTCTGGCTCAACCTCCTGGTGCTCGGCCTGGTGCTGATGGGCATCGTGTTCGCCTTGCCGAACGTCTACGGCACGGTGCCGGCGGTGCAGATGGCGGCGCCAAACGGCGGCACGTACAGCGAGGAGCAGGCGGCCCAGGTATCGGAGCTGCTGGTGCGCGAGGGCCTGACGCCGGAAGACGCGTACATCGAAGAGGGCCGGGTCGTCGTGCGTTTCGAGTCGGTGCGCGAGCAGGAGGAGGCCATGAACCTGCTGCGCGAACGCTACGAGGACGCGGGCGTGTCGCCGACGCTGACCGCCGCCCTGCCGGCCTGGCTGCGAGCGGTAGGTATCCAGCCGATGTCCCTCGGGCTGGACTTAAGGGGCGGTGTGCACATCCTGCTCGAGGTCGACGTGGAATCGGCAATCGCGAGCCGCCTCGCGAGCTACCAGCAGGACATCGACCAGCGCCTGCGTGAGGCCAATATCCGCCACCGGGTCGATCTCGATGGTCGTACCTTGAGGGTGCGCCTGACGAACAACGCCGATGCCCGCCAGGCACGCGACATCATCAGCCGGGCGGATCCCGCGCTTTTGATAGCCGAGGGGTCCGACAGCACGCTCACCGTGCGTATGAGCGATGCGCAGATCGCGGCGCGCCGGGAATTCGCGATCCAGCAGAACACCACCACCTTGCGCAGCCGCGTCGACGAGCTCGGGGTATCGGAACCGCTGGTGCAGCGGCAGGGGCTCGATCGCATCGTCGTGCAGCTGCCGGGCGTGCAGGATGCAAACCGGCTGGACGACATCCTCACGGCGACCGCGACCGTGGAATTCCGCCTGGTCGATCTCACGGGCGACAGCCCCGGCTCGCGCCGCTACGCGGGCCGCGGTACGCAGCAGTCGCAGGTCCTGAAACGCGAGGTGATCGCCTCCGGTGACCAGATCATCGACGCCGAAGCGGGCTTCAGCGAGGGCCAGCCGGCCGTCTTCATCACCCTGGACGGCGCGGGTGGCGAGAGCATGCTCGCGACGACGCGCCAGAACCTGCGCAAGCCGATGTCGACGGTGTTCATCGAAACCAACCGCGAAACCATCATGCGCGACGGGGAGCCGACGCACCGCGTGACCCGCACGGAAGAAATTATCAGTACGGCTACCATCAACGGCATTTTCAAGGACCGCTTCGTGATCACGGGGCTGACCGCGGGAGAGGCACGCGACCTCGCCCTGTTGCTGCGCGCCGGTGCACTGGCCGCGCCCGTCTACAAGATCGAGGAGCGCACGATCGGCCCGAGCCTCGGCCAGGACAACATCGAGCGCGGCTTTGAGGCCGTGATCGTAGGCTTCCTCGCCGTCGTGATATTCATGGTCATGTACTACAAGTGGTTCGGCGTGATTGCGAACCTCGCGCTGCTCTCGAACGTGATCTTCATCGTTGCCTTCATGTCGATGCTGCAGGCATCGCTGACGCTGCCGGGTATCGCCGGCATCGTCCTGACGGTGGGCATGGCGGTCGACGCGAACGTGCTGATCTTCGAGCGCATCCGGGAGGAACTGGTCGCCGGGACGGCGCCCAGTACCGCGATCACCCTGGGGTATGAAAAGGCGTTCTCCTCGATTGCCGACGCCAACATTACGACGCTGATCGCGGGCCTCGTGCTGTTCCTGTTCGGCACCGGGCCGGTCAAGGGCTTTGCCGTCACGCTGTCGATCGGCATCGTCACCTCGATGTTCACCGCGGTGGTCGGCACCCGCGCGGTGGTCAACCTCGTCTACGGCGGGCGCAAAGTCGCCAGCGTTCCGGTCTGATATCCCGATATGAAGTGGGTAAAAGACAACACGAACATCGACTTCCTGAGCGACAAGCCGCGACGGATTGCGCTCACGATCTCCGCGCTGGCCGTCATCATCTCGATTGCCGCGATCGCCATCCGGGGCCTCGAATTCGGCATCGACTTCACGGGCGGCATCCTGCTCGAGGTCGGGTACCCGGAGCCCGCCGACGTGGACGGCATCCGGCAGCTGATGAGCGATGCCGGTATCGAGGACGTGCAGGTGCAGAGCTTCGGCCAGCCGACGGACGTGCTCCTGCGCCTGCCCCCGCAGCCGGACGTGGATGCCGACGAGTTCGGGGAGCACCTGGCCGAGCTGCTGGCCTCGGATCACCCGGGCGTCCAGGTCCGGCGGGCCGAGGTGGTCGGGCCGCAGGTGGGCGCGGACCTGCGCGAGAAAGGCGCCACGGCGATGATCTATGCCACGCTCATGATCTTCGTCTACGTCATGTTCCGCTTCCAGTGGAAGTTCGCCCTCGGCGCCATCATCGGACTCGTGCACGACGTCGTCGTGGTGATCGGTTTCTTTGCCTTCTTCCGCTGGGAGTTCGATCTCACGGTACTGGCATCAGTGCTGGCAGTGATCGGCTATTCGCTGAACGACACCGTGGTGGTATTCGACCGCGTGCGCGAGAACTTTATCGGGCTGCGGGGCCTCACGCCGGTGGAGGTCATGAACCGGTCGATCAACGACACCCTGTCGCGGACGATCATGACCGGAGTCACGACCCTGCTCGTGTTGTTTGCGCTCTATTTCCTCGGCGGCGAAACGCTGAAGTCCTTCTCGCTCGCGCTGATCATCGGCGTGATCATCGGTGTGTTTTCGTCGGTCTACATTGCGAGTGCCTCCGCCCTGTTGTTCGGCGTCAGTGCACACGACCTCGTGCCGTCCGAGAAGGACAAGAAGCTGATCGACGACCTCCCGTAGGAGCGCGTATTGCGCGCGATGCCGCGATTCTTTGCCGTGGCATCGCGCGCAATGCGCGCTCCTACAGCCGCCACGCCACCAGCCGCCACACGGCCGGACTTCGTGCAAGCAGGTGCGGTGCGATCACAACGTCGTGCGGCCAGCCGCCGCGCACGCACGCCACGCCGCCAGCACCGTGCCCCCGGATCGGCTCAACCGCGCTCGAAGAGATTCCGGATGTCGGGGGCGAAGAGCTTCGCCAGCGCGCTGTAGACCTTGGGCGTGCCAGTCAGCACGTGGCCCGTTTCCAGGAAGTTTTCGCTGCCGTCAAGGCCGCTGACGATGCCGCCCGCTTCACGAATGAGGAGCGCGCCGCCGGCGATATCCCACTGGCTCAAACCGGTCTCCCAGAACGCATCGAGCCGGCCCGCGGCAACGTAGCAGAGGTCGAGCGCGGCGGCGCCCGGGCGGCGCACGCCGGCGGTGGCCGCGACCGCCTTTTTCAGCATGTTGAAATAGGCCTCCGCCGGCTCGTTCGAGTCGCGGAACGGGAAGCCGGTGCCGAGGAGCGCGCGGTCCAGCGACCGGCAACCGCTGACGCGGATACGATGGCCATTGAGCTGCGCGCCCGCGCCGCGGGAAGCGCTGAAGGTCTCCTGGCGCATGGGGTCGTAAACGGCCGCGTGCTCGATCCGGCCGCGATGAAGCAGCGCCACGGAGACGGCGAACACGGGAAAGCCGTGCAGGTAATTGGTGGTACCGTCCAGGGGATCGATGACCCAGAGATACTCCGATTCGCCGCTGGCGCCGCTTTCTTCGGCGAGTATCGCGTGATCCGGGTAATGCTTGTGGATGGCATCGATCACCGCTCGCTCGGCGGCACGATCCACCTCGCTGACGAAATCGTTGCGTCCTTTCAGCTCCACCTTGATCTTGTCGAGCTTGTTGAGGTTACGGATGAGGATGTCGCCGCCGCGGTGTGCAGCCATCATGGCGACGTTCAAGAGTGCATGCATGCAGGTTCCTGCCAGGTTTCGTCAGCTTGTCGAAAGAGCGGAACGGGACCCGCCCGTGCAGGAGCGCGCATTGCGCGCGACGGCACGGCGGCCTGCATCGGCATCGCGCGCAATGCGCGCTCCTGCAGGTTTCGGGAGCGGGAACCGCGGGGGCGGTAGAATAGCAGCCCCCAGCCGCAATAGCATTGGCACGCATGACGACAGCAGCATGGCCACCAGGATAGTTCTCGTCGGAACGACGCACCCCGGCAATATCGGCGCCGTGGCGCGCGCGATGAAGAACATGGGGCTCTCCCAACTCGCGCTGGTAGCGCCGCGGTACTTTCCGCACGCGGACGCAACCGCGCGCGCTTCGGGCGCGGAAGACCTGCTGGAAGCCGCGGTCGTGACCGGAACCCTCGCCGAGGCACTGCACGGCTGCCGATTCGTGGCGGGCGCCAGCGCGCGGGCCCGCACGATCGGCTGGCCGACGCTGGCGCCGCGGGAATGCGCCGAGCGGCTGGTCACCGAGAGCGGGCAGGGCGATGTCGCGGTGGTATTCGGGCCGGAGAAATCCGGGCTGACGAACGAGGACCTCGACCGTTGCCAGGTGCTGCTCTCCATTCCCGCCGATCCGGCATTCAGCTCCCTGAATCTCGCAATGGCCGTGCAGATCGTCTGCTACGAGCTGCGGTTGGCACGCGCCGGTAAGCCGGTAACGCCGCCTTCACGCGAGGTGCCGCTCGCGAAGAGCGAAGATCTCGAACGCTTCTACGCGCATCTCGAGCAGGTGCTGACCGCAAGCGGGTTTCTCGACCCCGATAATCCACGCTTCCTGATGCGCCGCCTGCGGCGCCTGTTCACGCGCGCCGAGCCCGACCAGAACGAGATCAACATCCTGCGCGGCATTCTCGCATCACTGGAACCGACCGCCCGCACGCGGGGGGCGAAATGAAAGCACCCGGGGACCTGGTTTACCTGGATCATGCCGCCACGACGCGGCCGGATCCCGCGGTGGTGGGCGCGATGGAGCGGAGCCTGTCGCGTGAAGCCGGCTTCGGCAATCCCGCCTCCGCCCACGCGGCCGGCCGCAGGGCCAGGGTGGCCGTCGAGCAGGCACGCGCCGAGCTTGCCGCCCTGCTGCACACGGAGCCCGGCAACCTGGTGTGGACCTCGGGGGCCACGGAAGCGGACAACCTCGCCATCCTGGGTGCCGCCCGCCTGCGGGCCCACCGCGGGCGGCACCTCATCACGATGCGCACCGAGCACAAGGCCGTGGCGGATACCTGCCGGGCGCTGGAACGGCAGGGTTTCGCGGTGACGTGGCTGTCGCCGGGCCCGGACGGAAGGCTGGAGCTCGCGGCGCTCGAACAGGCGTTCCGGGACGACACCCAGCTCGTCTCGATCATGCACGTCAACAACGAGACCGGCGTCATCCAGGACATCCACGCCATCGGCGAGCGCTGCCGGCGCCGCAACGTGCTGTTCCATTGCGATGCCGCGCAGTCCGTCGGCAAGCTGCCGATCGACCTGTCGTCCCTGCCGGTGGACCTGCTGTCGATGACGGCGCATAAATTCGGCGGGCCGCAGGGCATCGGTGCGTTGTACCTGGCGCCGCGCACCGACTGCCGCATCGAGCCGCTCATGTTCGGCGGCGGGCAGGAGCGGCGGCTGCGGCCGGGCACGCTGCCCGTGCACCAGGCGGTCGGGATGGGCGTCGCCGCGGCGCTCGCCGCCGGGCGCCTCCGGGACGACCTCCGGCATTACGCCGCGCTGAACGAGCGGCTATGGCGCGGGCTCGAGCGGCTGGAGGGTGTCGTCCGGAACGGCGGGCCCGAGCACGCGTTCCCCGGGATCCTGAATGTCAGCGCGGCGGGGGTCGAAGGCGAGAGCCTGCTGCTCGCGCTGCAGCCCGTCTGCGTCGCCCGCGGTTCCGCCTGCAACGCGCAAACCGGCGAGGCTTCCCACGTCCTGCGCGCGCTGGGGCGCAGCGAACACCTGGCGCAAAGCGCCATTCGCTTCAGCTTCGGCCGGGAGACGACGGTGGAAGAGGTGGATTTCGCGTGCGAGCGGTTCACGCAAGCCGTTGCGCGATTGCGTACAATCATGCTGCCGCCGGCCGCGTTATCGGTGGCCTAGCCGCTATGGATGCGGATACCTACAGCGAGGAGGTGCGGCGGCTGTTCGCCGCCCCCGCGCACGCGGGTGACCTGCCGCCAGGCGGTTCCCGCATGGCCGCCGCCGAAGCGTCGGCATCCGCGGCCGGCTGCCGGGTGCGGCTTGCGGCGCGGGAGGAGGCGGGCCGGCTTACCGCCATGCGCTTCCGGGCTTTCGCCTGCCCGCACCTGCTGGCCGCGGCCGAGGCATTTTGTGCCGAGACCGAAGGGCAGCCGGTGACGGCGCTGCTGGAGCCGCGCGTGCCGGCGCTGATGGAGCGGCTCGCGGTGCCGGTCGAGAAAACCGGCCGCCTGCTGCTGCTGGAGGACGCGGCGAAGGCGCTCGCCCGCGAGCTCATGGCCGCGGGCGAGGACGGAACGAATGACAGGTAAAAGTGACCAAGGTTGGATATGGCCATTACATTGACGGAACCTGCGGCCGATCGGGTGCGCAGCTATCTCGGGGAACGGGGTAAGGGACTGGGCCTGCGCATCGGCGTGAAGAAGACGGGGTGCAACGGCTTCGCCTACGTCATCAATTACGCCGACGAGATCGACGCCGGAGACGTGGTATTCGACGAACGCGGTGTCAGGATCGTCGTCGACGCGAAAAGCCTGGAGCTGATCGACGGCACCGAAGTGGATTTCGTGAAAGAGGGGCTGAACGAGGCATTCCGCTTCAGAAACCCCAACGTCAGCGGCGAGTGCGGCTGCGGGGAAAGCTTCAGCGTGTAAAGCTCCCGCGGCGGTGTCGTTGCCTCGCTCGCAGCGCCTCCGTAGAATCGGCCGCTTTTAAAGGCCGGCAAGGGCTCACCGGCCAATTCATCAACTCGGGACAGGGAAGGACTTTATGGCCGTTGAACAGACGCTGTCGATCGTCAAGCCGGACGGCGTGGCGAAAAACCTCATCGGGGAAATCCTGGGACGTTTCGAAAAGGCCGGCCTGCGTATCGTCGCGGCGCGCATGACGCACCTGACGCAAGACGAAGCGGAAGCCTTCTACGCCGTGCACCGGGAACGGCCGTTCTTCAACGATCTCGTCCGCTACATGACCTCGGGCCCGGTGATGATCCAGGTGCTCGAGGGCGAGGGCGCGATTGACAAGAACCGCAAGATCATGGGCGCGACCAACCCGGCGGATGCCGCCGAGGGCACGATTCGCGCCGATTTTGCCGAAAGCATCGAGCAGAACGTGGTTCACGGCTCGGATGCCCCCGACACCGCCGCCCGCGAGATCCAGTTCTTTTTCGGCGACTCAGGCCTCTGCCCGCGCACGCGGTAGGAGGTCTGCGAGGCCCTCTTTTCCGCCGGGGCGGGGAGGGTTCGGGCCGGAATGTAGGAGCGCGCATTGCGCGCTCCTACATTCCGCCCCGAAGGCTCCTCCCCGCTCCTCGACCCTCACCACCTTGCGGTGATCCCGAAATGCCCAACCCCAACCGCCCACGGATCCATGCTTCATTACCCGAACCCGGGAGCCCACCACCGAGCGGGCGGCCGCGGCAGCGGGGGGTGTT
>CAZSKQ010000057.1:1534-21226 GCA_964607425.1 uncultured Woeseiaceae bacterium | reverse complement strand
CAGTCGATCACCATAAGCGCGGAATCGACGGCCGTGAGAGTGAGGTAGGTGTCTTCGGAAAATTATTCGTGCCCCCGCGTTTCGAGCAGGTTCACCAGGCGGTCGCAATAGGGAAACTGCATGACCGAGGACGTCACCGAGATACCGCGCTCCTGCTCCAGCCGCATCCAGTCGGACGTGGCATGCCGGCGCGCCTTGCGGCCTTTCACAGCGCCGGCGAGCTGGATCGCGCCCCCGTAAAGGAGCAGCTTTTCCGTCAGGGTGGTCTTGCCGGCGTCCGGGTGCGAGATGATCGCGAACGTGCGCCGCCGGTCGACTTCCGCCGCCAGCGCCTTTGCGCCGCGATCGATGACTTGTTCAGGTGCTGCCATATTATAAAAAGCCAAGTGCGTGGTCGCGATAACTCAGCGCGGCTTCAGGACCAGGGACAGGACCTCCGCGTCTTCGCGGCCGCCTTTCGCCTGGTAGTAGGCGCGGCGGGTCGCCACCTGCCGGAAGCCTTTCTTCCGGTACAGCGACAGCGCATTGACGTTGGACGGCCGGACTTCGAGGAACACCTCCTTCACGCCGGCCTGCCGCGCGCGTTGCAGGATCTCATCGAGCAGCCGGTCGCCGTAGCCGCGGTTGCGGTAGTCGGGATCGACGCACAGGTTCAGGACGTGCGCCTCACCCGCGGCGATCGACAGGATCGAATAACCGGCTACGGCCCCGTCGCGTTCCAGCACGAGGCAGGTATATCCCGCGAGCAGGCAATCCCGGAAAACGCCGTGGCTCCATGGAAAGTCGTAGGAACGCCGCTCGATGTCCGCCACCAGCGGCAGGTCGTCATGCACCATCGTGCGCGTGTGGACCGGGACTTCCTGCATCGGCCGGATCATGTCGATGGCGCTGACGCCTGCCGCCGGGCGAGACAAAGATCGGCCCAGGCTTTCCGTTTCTCGGCCGGGCTGCGCAACAGGTACGCGGGGTGATAGGTCACGACCACCGGGATCTCCGTATGCTTCAACGTGTGCACCTGCCCGCGAAGGCGGGCGAGCGGCGCGTCCGTTTCCAGAAGTTGCTGCGCGGCGATGCGCCCGACGGCCAGGACCAAACGCGGCCTGATGAGTGCGATCTGCCGGTCCAGCCAGCCGCGGCAGGCGCGCGCCTCGTCGGCAGCCGGGTCACGGTTGCCGGGCGGCCGGCACTTCAGGATGTTCGCGATAAATACCCTATCACGACCCAGGCCGACCGCGCGCAACATCTGGTCGAGCAGTTGGCCGGCGCGGCCGACGAACGGCTCTCCGCGCCGATCCTCCTCGGCGCCCGGCGCCTCGCCGATGATCATCCAGTCGGCATCGCGGCTACCGACGCCGAAAACCGCCTGCGTCCGCGTGGCGTGCAGGGGGCAGCGGGTGCAGACCGACACCGCCTGCTCGAGTTCCGCCCAGCCGAGCAGCGCCGCGTCGGGGGCGTCCGGCGGCTCTTCGAAGCCCGCCTCCGCGGTTTCGTCCACCGCGTGCCCGCGCGAGAGCCAGACATCGATTCCCAGCGCTTCGAGATACGCCAGCCGTTTTGGATCAGCCCGCATCGTCGTCGTGCGTCGCCTGCGCGTCATGTGGGGACACCTCGCCCGTGCCGGTTTCAAGAGCCCCGACGGAATGGTCGCGCGCATGGCGTGCGCGTCGGCGGCGCAACCGCCAGAACCAGTACAGGGGACCCGACGCCGCGTAGGTGCCGAAGATCAGCAGGAAAACAAGCGGCGGGTCGAGCGAGATGAACATGAAGATCAAGGGAATGACCAGGAGCCATGTGAACGGGACCCGGCGGCCGAAGTTCACTTCCTTGAAGCTGTAGTAGTGGAAATTGGACACCATCAGGGCACCGGCGATCGCGGTCACCGTGAAAGCGCCGGCCAGCCCCGCGAGCCCCGCGATGCCGAACTTGCTGCTCAACCAGACGAATGCCGCCACCAATCCCGCCGCCGAGGGGCTCGGCAAGCCCACGAAGAACCGCCGGTCGGCGTTCGAAGCCTGCGAATTGAAGCGCGCCAGCCGCAGCGCCGCGGCAACCGCGAACAGGAACGCTACCAGCCAGCCGATACGGCCCCACGCCAGGTTCCATTCAGCCAGCCGGGCAACGCCCCACTGGTACACCACGATCGCAGGCGCGAGACCGAAGGACACCATGTCGGCCAGGCTGTCGTATTCCTTGCCGAACTGCGACGACGTATGCGTCAGACGGGCCACGCGACCGTCGAGCGCATCGAGCACCATGGCGACGAAAATGGCGGCCCCGGCCGTCTCGAAGTTGCCGTCAACGGCAGCCACGATCGAATAGAAGCCGGCGAAAAGCGCTGCCGTCGTGAGCAGGTTTGGCAGCAGGAAAATGCCGCCGCGCCTGATTTTCCCGGGTTCGGAATTCATGATTAAGCCCTCAGCCCGGCAGGTGTGCGAGCACGTCGCTGCCGGCCACCACGCTCTGCCCCCTGCTGACGGCGACCCGCCCTTTTGCGGGCAGCTCGAGATGCGCGAGGCGGGTCCAGCGCAGGTAAGCGCAGCGCTGGCCCTGCCCCACCCGGGCGCCGTAACCCACGATGGCGTCGGGAACGAGGCCGAAGCGATGACCGCAAAACCGGAGCAGCACGTCCTCGCCTTCGTCCGTGCGCAGCCACAGGCCGCCGGCGCCGCTCGCTGCCGCGCCCTCGGGCCGGTCGCAATGCAGGTCCATCACCTTGCCCTCGGCGGGGCAGCGCGCGGTGTAGGTGCCGAACGGGTTCACCCGAATCACGATGCGATGCACCTTGCGGCCCAGCACGCCCTCGCCGATGCTTCCGGCATCGACGATGCGGCCGTCCACCGGGCTCACGATACCGAGCGGCGCGGCCGCAATCTCACGCCGGGGATCGCGAAACAGGAGCAGGGCAAAGGCGAGCAGCACGGCCGCCAGCAGCGCATAGCGGTACGCGCCGACGTACCACAGGACGGCGATCACGGCGCCCAGCGCCAGCAAAACCGGCACGCCTTCGCCGGCAATGAAACTCTTGCTCCTGTCGATCAATTCGGGTGCACCTCGCGGGCAGGGGTCCGTATCTTAGGCAAAAAAGGCAGACCCGGCACCTGCCATGTAGAATACGCGGCCTGCTGCTCAAAGCACGAGTGACCATGAAGTACAGCGAATTCGGACTCGCGACCCTGAAAGAAGTGCCGGCGGACGCCGAGATCGTCAGCCATCGGCTGATGCTGCGCGCCGGCATGATCCGCCGGCTTGCCGCCGGCCTCTTTACCTGGATGCCGCTCGGCGTGCGCGTGCTGAAAAAAGTCGAGGCGATCGTGCGCGAGGAGATGAATCGGGCAGGCGCCCTCGAGGTGCTGATGCCCGCGGTGCAGCCGGCCGAGCTCTGGCAGGAGTCCGGCCGCTGGACCGTCTACGGGCCGCTGCTCCTCCGCATGAAAGACCGGCACGACCGCGAGTACTGCTTCGGGCCAACGCACGAGGAGGTCATCACCGATATCGTGCGGCGGGACATCAAGAGCTACAAGCAGCTCCCCGTGAACTATTACCAGATCCAGACGAAGTTCCGGGACGAAATCCGGCCCCGCTTCGGCGTCATGCGTTCGCGCGAGTTCATCATGAAGGATGCTTACTCCTTCCATATCGACCAGGCATCGCTGGAGGAAGGCTACCGGCGCATGCACGATGCCTACAGCGCAATCTTCACCCGCCTAGGCCTCGAGTTCCGCATCGTCGATGCCGACAGCGGCGAAATCGGCGGCAGCCGCTCGCAGGAGTTTCACGTCATCGCCGATTCGGGCGAGGATGCGATCGCCTACAGTGACGACGACCGGTATGCGGCCAACATCGAGTCCGCCGCAACGCTGGCACCGGAAGGCGAGCCGCCGGCACCGAGCGCGCCGATGCAGAAAGTCGCCACACCCGGGACGAAGACCATCGAGGCCCTGTGCGAGCACTTAGGCGTCGCGCCGGAGCAGGTGCTGAAGACCCTGATCGTGGCGGGCAGCGACGGCCCGGTTGCGCTGGTGCTGCGCGGCGATCACACGCTGAACGCCGTCAAGGCCGGGAAACTCCCGGGAGTCGCCTCGCCCCTGCAGATGGCGGATGCCGCCACGGTGCGTCGCGTCACGGGTTGCGAGCCCGGCTTCGCCGGGCCCATCGGGCTCGGCATCCCGGTCTACTTCGATCACGCGACCCGGCTCATGTCCGATTTCGTCATCGGCGCGAATGAAGCCGACGCGCACTTCACAGGCGTCAATTTCGGCCGCGATCTCGAGCGGCCCGAGACGGTGGATCTACGCAATGTCGTCGCAGGCGACCCGGTACCCGGCGGCAAGGGCACCTTGCGCATCGCCCGCGGCATCGAGGTCGGCCACATTTTCCAGCTCGGCACGAAATACAGCGAGGCAATGGGCGCCACCGTGCAGGACCAGGACGGCGTCGAGCGGCCTTTGGTCATGGGCTGCTACGGTATCGGGATTACGCGCATCGTCGGCGCGGCCATCGAGCAGAACCACGACGAACGCGGCATCATCTGGCCAGCGCCGCTGGCACCTTTCGATGTCGTGCTCATCGGCATCAACCTGCACAAATCCGAACGCCTGGCTCGTGCCGCCGCGGCGCTGCACGATGAACTGCAGGCTGGCGGACTCGAGGTCCTGTTCGACGACCGCGACGCGCGACCAGGTGTGAAGTTCGCCGATGCCGAGCTGATCGGCATTCCGCACCGCCTCGTCATCAGCGAACGCGGGCTTGCGGCCGGCGAACTCGAGTACCGCCACCGAAGCGACCCCGAATCGCGCATGCTGAAACGTGAAGCCGCTCTCGCCTTGCTCAGGGAGCGAGCGCTAAGCTAGTGTCCGCCGATTGGCGACCGACCGGGGAATGAAAATGCTGCGGGCCACTGCGTTATGCCTGCTGGTTGCGGCGAGCGCCGCGGCGTTCGCGCAGCAGGAATACTCCGATCCCGTGCTCCGCGACCTGCTGCGCACCGCCGCGGACGACGCGACCAGCTTTACCGACAAGTACGCCGCACAGGTCTGGCTGACCGACATGTCCGCCCGGCTCGAACGCCAGGTCGGCGATCCGGCCGAACGCCTGGAGATCCTCACGCAAGTGCATTTCGAGGCTACCCGCATCGGGTTGCCGCCCGAGCTCGTGCTCGCGGTGATCGACGTTGAAAGCAATTTCGACCGTTTCGCGCTGTCACACGCCGGTGCGCGCGGCCTGATGCAGGTGATGCCGTTCTGGCTGCAGGAGATCGGCCGCCCCGACGCCAACCTCTTCTTCATCGGCACCAACATCCGCTTCGGCTGCACCATCCTCAAGTACTACCTCGACATGGAGAACGGCGACCTGGTGCGCGCCCTCGGCCGTTACCATGGCAGCCTTGGCCGCGCGACCTACCCGAACAAGGTACTGGATAAGCTCCGGAACAAGTGGTTCCGCCTGTAGGCGCGACGCCTCAGGCGATGGTGAATGACGGCGGCTTCGCCACGTCGACCGCTATGGACTCCACGTTGTCCACGCGCGCGCCAGGCGGCCCGGAATGCAGCCATTCACTCAACCGCGCCACCGCCTCCGGCGCCCCGCAGGCAAGCACCTCGACGCTGCCGTCGGCAACGTTCCGGGCAAAGCCCGTGAGTTTCAGGTCCTTTGCGGCCCGGCGCGTGCTGGCGCGGAAGAAGACGCCCTGCACCCGCCCGGTGATGCGGAACTGCCTGCACTCGTAGTTATCGGGCATCGGCGGGGAACGTCCGCGGGAATACCGGGATCAGGGCCGTTGGTCGGGATCCGGCCGTTCCGTGGCAGCCAGTGCGTCCAGGGCCTTCAGCTTCGCCTTCAGCGCATCTTGCCGCGCCTCGCCGTAGGCGCGCTCGGACAGGTTGCGCTGCGCGCTTTCGAGATACGCCTCCGCGGCACTCAAGTCCTCGGCGGCATGGGATGCGGCTCCCGCTTCCCGGGCGACGGCAATCGCCTGCCGGGCATCGCTCATTTCCTGCACGGGCGGGCCGCTGCCGCAGGCGGAAAGCGCAAGCAGCAGCGCGATTCCGAAACTGCGCGTCAATGTGCCGGCCATGGCGCCGGTTATTATGTTTATCAGGGTGCGCACGCGGGAAAGCTAACAAGCGCGCTGCCTGCCAGTCAAGTTATGAAAAAAAGCTGAAAATCAGGGTTTTCGGCCGCAAACAGGAGTCGAGCTTGAGATTTTGCGCAGAGCCCCCGAGACTGCCCGGTTGGCGGGCGCGCCGCTGTCGCCCGCGGTGCCTGAAGGAGTGCCAGAACGATGAACCTGACCATCTATCATAATCCTCATTGCTCGAAGTCGCGGCGATCCCTGGAGATCCTCCGCGAGCAGGGATTCGAGCCACGCATCGTCGAATACCTGAAGACCCCGCCCGACCAGGCTACCCTCCTGAAACTGGCGCGGCAGCTCGGGACCCCGGTTGCCGCGCTCCTGCGGCAAAACGAGGATGTGTACAAGGAAGCGGCCGCGAGCCTGCCGCGCGACGACGAGGCACTCGCCGCCTGGCTTGCCGACCATCCGAAGGCCATCCAGCGCCCGATCGTTGTCGACGAGAGCACCGGCATGGCGGTAATCGGCCGGCCGCCGGAGAACGTCTACGATCTTTTGCCCGGCCCCGACACGGCCGCGTGATCGAAGTCCTCGTCCTCTATTATTCGCGCCACGGCACCACCGAGGCCCTGGCCCGGGAAGCCTGCCGTGGCGTGGATTCCATCGACGGCGCCGCCGCGCGGCTGCGGACGGTGCCGCCCGTCTCCGCCACCACCGAGGCCGTCGATCCGGCGGTACCCGCCGCGGGACCGCCCTACGCGACGTACGCCGATCTCGCCGAATGCGCGGGGCTCCTCATCGGCAGCCCCACGCGCTTCGGCAACATGGCCGCGCCACTCAAGTACTTCCTCGACGGCACCAGCAGCCAGTGGCTCGGCGGCACACTCGCCGGCAAGCCCGCCGGCCTTTTCACCTCCACCTCCACCCTCCACGGCGGCCAGGAAACCACCCTGCTCTCCATGGCGCTCCCGCTCCTGCATCATGGCATGCTCATCGTCGGCATCCCCTATACCGAGCCTGCCCTGTCCAGCACCACGACGGGCGGCTCACCCTACGGCGCCAGCCACGTCAGCTGGAACCGCGAGGACGACCGTCTCTCGGAGGACGAACGCGCCCTCGCCCGCGTGCTCGGTCGGCGCGTGGCCGGGTTCGCCAGGCGACTCTCGGTTCCATAGCGGGCCGCCCGCGGCCGCTGCAATGGCCGGTGGGCGTCAGAGCGCGAGAACGTCGCGAACGAAAGGAATGGTGAGGCGTCGCTTGGCTTCGAGCGACTGGCGGTCGAGGTGGTCGAGCAGGGCGTAGAGGCTCGCCATATCGCGGCGGGTGCGACGCAGGAGGTATTCGGCGGTTTCGCGGGGAAGTTCGAGGCCGCGGTGACGCGCGCGCAGCTTGAGCGCCTTGATTCGGTCGGCTTCGGCAAGAGGGGCGATCCGGAAGGCGGGCAGCTTCGACAGGCGGCTTTCGAGATCGGGCAGCCTGAAACCGCAGTCGCGGGGAGCGCCCGCCGCCGAGGCGACGAGGATACCGCCGTCGTCGGCGAGCTGGTTCAGGAGCTCGAACAGCGCAAGCTCCCAGGCCTCGCTGCCGGCGATGGCGCCGAGGTCGTCGAGGCACACGACGCGGCGGCGCACGAGCCCGTCGAGGATGGACGCGTCGCCCGGCGCGAGCTCTTTCAGCGGCAAATAGACTGCATCCTCGCCGGCGCGCGCGCAGGTGGCCTGCAGCAGGTGGCTCTTGCCCGCCGCTGCCCCGCCCCGCAGCCAGGCGCCGGGGCCGTCGCGGCCGTCGGCAAGCTGTTTCAGCCAGGCGACGAGCGCGCCCTCGCCGGGGCTGTGAAAGCTCTCGAACACGGCGTGATCGCTGAGGCGCAGCGGCAGCGCGAGCTGTGCATTCATGCCGCGCGACCGCTCCCCTGCGGCGGCGACCCGGCTTCCGGATGCTCGGCAAGGTAGTTACGGTAGGCGAAACGGATCAGCACCGACAGCACGGCGGCCATCGGCAGCGCCAGCAGGATACCGAAAAACCCGAAAAGCTGGCCGCCCGCGGCCACGGCGAAGATGACGAGCACGGGATGCAGGCCGATGCGATCGCCGACGAGCCTCGGGGTGAGGAACGAGCCTTCGATTACCTGCGCGGCGGAGAATGTCGCGACAACGCCGGCAAGCCGCCACAGCGGATCCGGTTCGAGCGCGACGGTCAGTCCGGCCAGCAGGATACCGAAGATAAAGCCGAGGTATGGCACGAAGCTCACGAGTCCGGCGAGTACCCCGATCGCGATCGCGAAGCGCAGGCCGATGAGGCTGAGCCCCAGCGAGTAGATAGCCGCCAGCGAGAGCATGACGAGGATCTGCCCCCGCAGGAACGCAGCCAGCACATCGTCGGTTTCGCGCGCCAGCCGGAACGCCGTGTCGCGGCTGCCGGACGGCACGAGCGCGCCAATGCGCGCAACGATCATGTCCCAATCGCGCAGCAGGTAGAACGTCAGGATGGGCACCAGGAACAGGCTGATCACCGCTGCCGCCAGCGCACCGCCGGAGCGGGTCACGGACAGGAGCAGGCTGCTGCCCCAAGCTGCCGCCATCTCGCCGTAGCGGGTGATGAAAGCGGCGACCCCGACATCCTCGCCCGATTGAAGATCGAGCAACGGCGCCAGCTTCGGCCACCACACCTGCTCCACCTGGCCGACGATGGCCGGCAAGGCATCGAGGAGCGCCGCGACCTGCGCATTGACCAGCGGCACGATCAGCAACACGAGCAGACCGAGGAATGCGAACGTCAGCAGGAACACGGCAACGACGGCGACGGCACGCGGCAGCTTCAGCCGCTGCAGCCGGTCCACGAGCGGATCGGCGATGTAGGCGAGCAGCCCGGCGGCGATGAACGGCGTCAGCACCGGGGCCAGCCGGTACAGCAGCCAGCCGGCCACGACCAGCGCGGCGAGGCCGAACAGGCGGCGATTGCGGGTATCCGCGAATGTCCTCCCGGCCATTCTTACCGGCTCACGCCGTCCCGCCCTGCGCCCGCCGCGTCCAGGACCAGACGTAGTCGATACCGCTGACAACCACGGTCACCAGCACGCCTGCGCCGAGGATCGTGGTACTGATTTCCGGCGGCCAGTCGTATGCCGCGCGGCTCAGCACGAACAGCACGTAAAGCAGCTCGAGCGCGGTGTTCAGCTTGCTGATGCGCGTCGGCTCGCCTTCGACCGGGCCCACCAGGAAGTTGTAAGCGGCCGCACCGCCGATAATGATCACGTCCCGCAGCACCACGAGTAGCGCGAGCCAGACAGGCACGTGGCCGGTATAGACGAGCGTGATGAAAGCACCGGCGACCAGCAGCTTGTCGGCGACCGGGTCCAGCAAGGCGCCGAGCCGGGTATGCCAGTTGTATCGCTTCGCGAGGTAGCCATCGAGCCCGTCCGAGAAACCGGCGATGAAGAACAGGACGATTGCCGGCTCGAAGCGGCCCTCGATCATCAGCCACAGGATCGGTGCGACCAGCGCGATGCGCATGATCGAAATGGCATTGGGCAACCAGCTCAGCTTCATGTTGTCGGCGCCCCGGCAGCGTCTCAGCGACGATACCGGAACTCGAGGGCACCGGTTCCGGGTACGGCGCCCGGCCGGCCAAACCGGTCCACCGGCTCCAGTAACCCGCTGAGCTCGAGCACGCGCTGCAGCCGCTCGGCTCCACCGTGGGCGCGTACGCGATAGCGCACGCTGTCCCCCATAACGCGGTCGATGGCGAGCCCGTCGACGAGGTCCAGGCTTTCCATGTAACTCTGCACCGTACCGTAGGCGGCGACCGAGTCGATCCCGGACACCGTCACCGCGAAGGTGTCGAGCTGTTCGTTGCCGGCGATCGCGAACTGCGACGCCAACGTGTTGGCGAGCAGGTCGACGACGGCTTCGGGCTCGCCCGTCCATTGGCGCTGGTCGCCGCCGAAATACCATGACCAGCGGTCGCGACCGAGCGTTTCAGGGCGAATGCGCCCGACCAGGACCGAGTTCGCACCGTAGCGCTGCGAAGCCTGCAACAGGCGGTCGTCGAAGCCGCCCCAGACGTCGCTGAAGCTGACCTCCTGCAGGTCCGCGGCGTCGAGCAGCGGAAACGCAATCGGTACCCCGCGGCGGACGGCCGCCTCTTCTACGCGTTCCCGCAGCAACCGGTTGCGGTCCAGCGGTCCCGGCAAGCCGGTTTGCTCGCCGTCGCCGGCGGCGACGATCTCGCGCTGGCCCTGGCCCCAATCGACTGCCAGCCAGACCAGCGTCAGCGGCCGTTCGCTGCCCCAGACGGTGACGTTCGCGGAACGCAGCGCGCGTTCGAGCGCGGCGCCGTCAAAGGTCACCCAGAGGCTCCGGTCCTCGCCGGACCGGTACTGCAGGACATAGCGGGCGGGGTCGGGGAAAAGCGCCGCGATGTCCGGCGATTGCAGCGGATCCGCGAGCCCCGTGATGCGGGACAAAACCTGGGACAGCGCATCCGCGTAGGCCTCCGCGCGATGCACCGCGTCGTCGCGCTCGAGAGGCGTTTCGGCCGTGTACAGGGATTCGACTTCGATCGCCGCCGCCGGAAGGGCCGCGAAAAGGCTCACGAATACAAGCAGAATCAATCGATAGCCGCGAACAGTAGAGGTGGCATATAAGATATTTTTCATCGGGTCCCGAAGCATCGTCACCCCTCTTCCGGGGGCAAAGCTGACAGATGTTCTTTCCTTTGCGGCCGGGGTGCAATCCCGCACTCAGCAGGGCAGGCGGGAGCCGCGCTGCTATTATATCGCTCTCGCGAAAACACCACTCCGTTTGTCCGGAACCGCATGCACCGCAAATCACTGTCCTACAAGGATGCGGGCGTCGACATCGACGCCGGCAACCGCCTCGTCGACCGGATCCGGCCGCTCGTCAGCCGCACGGCCCGGCCGGAAGTTCTCGCCGGCATCGGCGGTTTCGGCGGGCTGTTCGCGCTGCCCGCGGGCCGCTACCGCGAGCCGGTCCTGGTCGCGGGCACGGACGGCGTCGGCACCAAGCTGAAGCTGGCGCAGCAGGCCGGCCGCCACGACACCATCGGCATCGACCTCGTCGCGATGTGCGTGAACGACGTCATCGTGCAAGGCGCCGAACCCCTGTTCTTTCTCGACTACTTCGCCTGCGGCCGGCTGGACGTCGATACCGCGGCTGCGGTCGTCGAGGGCATCGCGCGCGGCTGCGAGCTGGCCGGCGCGGCGCTGATTGGCGGCGAGACGGCGGAAATGCCGGATATGTACGCCATCGGCGAGTACGATCTTGCCGGATTCTGTGTCGGCGCTGTCGAAAGGCGCGACCTCATCGACGGCCGCGACATCGGCGCGGGCGACGCTGTCATCGGCATCGCTTCGAGCGGCCCGCATTCAAACGGCTATTCCCTCATCCGCCGCGTGCTGGAGCTCGCGGAGGAGGAGTCCGGCGGCGTGTCGCCGACCATAGGCGGGCGGCCGGCGCAAGAGGTACTCCTCGAGCCCACCCGCATCTACGTTAAGCCGCTGCTCGCCCTGATGAGCAAGGTGACGGTCAAGGCCATGGCCCACATCACCGGCGGCGGCATCACGGAAAACCTGCCGCGCGTCCTGCCGGACGGGGTGCACGCGGAAATCGACGTCGACAGCTGGCGCCAGGGAGCGGTGTTCGACTGGCTGGCCGCCACCGGACGCATAAGCGCCGACGAGATGCGGCGCACGTTCAACTGCGGCGTGGGCATGGCGCTGGTCGTGACCGAGTCGGCCGCCCAACAGGTGCTGGCCGAGCTCGAAGCGCTGGGCGAGCGCGCCTGGCGGCTCGGGCGGATCGTGCCCGGGCCCGGCGGGGTACGCTACGTTTGAACGACCCGCCCCGTACCGCCGCGGTGCTGGTGTCGGGCGGCGGCACCAACCTGCAGGCGTTCATCGATGCGATACGCGACGGTCAGCTGAACCTTCGCCTGTGCGCCGTCTTCAGCGACAACCCGGACGCGAAAGGGCTGGAACGGGCGCGCCGCGCCGGGCTGCCCGCAAAAGCCGTGCCGCGCGCGCAGTACGCCGATGCGAGCGCATTCGAAGGTGCGCTGGCCGCGCAGCTCGCGCGGTTTGAGCCGGACCTGCTGATCCTCGCCGGTTTCATGCGCGTCCTCTCCGGAGCGTTCGTGGCGCTCTACGAGGGCCGGATGCTGAACATCCACCCCTCGCTGCTGCCGCGGTTCCGGGGGCTGAACACGCACCAGCGCGCCATCGATGCCGGCGATCGCTGGCACGGGTGCACGGTGCACTTCGTCACGGAGCAACTCGACGGCGGACCCCGGATCGCGCAGGCCCGGGTTCCGGTGTTGCAGGACGACACCGCGCCGCGACTGGCGGCCAGGGTGCTGGAGATGGAGCACCGGATCTACCCCTGGGCCGCCGGCCTGGTGGCATCCGGGCGCGTGCGCTACCGCGACGGCGAAGCGTGGCACGACGGCGCCCCCCTGCAAGAACCGCTGCCGTTCCCCCCCACCCCGTAGGAGCGCGCCATGCGCGCGACGGCACCCCCGGCGAACCTGGACATCGCACGCCATGCGCGCGACGGCACCCCCGGCGAGCCTGGACATCGCACGCCATGCGCGCGACGACGCCCCCGGCGAACCCGGGCATCGCGCGCAATACGCGCTCCTGCGGGTGCCGGGCTATGCCTTCGGCAGGGTTACGCCGCGCTGTCCCTGGTACTTGCCGCCGCGGTCCTTGTACGACACCTCGCATTCCTCGTCCGACTCCAGGAACAGCATCTGCGCTATCCCCTCGTTGGCATAGATCTTCGCCGGCAGCGGCGTCGTATTCGAGAACTCGAGCGTGACGTGCCCCTCCCACTCCGGCTCCAGCGGTGTGACGTTGACGATGATGCCGCAGCGAGCGTAAGTCGATTTGCCGAGACAGATCGTCAGTACGTTGCGCGGGATCCGGAAGTATTCGACGGTACTTGCGAGCGCGAACGAGTTCGGCGGAATGACACAGACGTCACTTTTCTTGTCGACGAAGCTCGTCTCATCGAACGCCTTTGGATCGACAATAGCCGAATCGATATTGGTGAACACCTTGAACTCGTTCGAACAGCGAACGTCATAACCGTAACTCGACGTGCCGTATGAAATAACCCGGCCGCGCTCGTTTTCGCGGACCTGCGCGGGCTCGAACGGTTCGATCATGCCGTGCTCGACCGCCATGCGGCGGATCCAGCGATCGGATTTAATGCTCAAGGGTGTCCCCCAAATGACGGTTCGTCAGTCGTTCTCAACAACAATGTTCGGAAAGCGGCGGCTGTAATCCCTGCCTTGCAACGCAAGGCGTGCACTCATGCGCCGCGCCGTGCTCAGCCAGGCGGCGGCGATCGGGCCGCCGGGATCGGCCACCACGGACGGGCGGCCCATATCGGTCTGTTCACGGATGGCCAGGTCGAGCGGCAGTTGCCCGAGCAACTCGACCCCGTACTCCTTCGCCATCCGCGCGCCGCCGCCGCTGCCGAAGATCGCCTCCTCGTGCCCGCAGTTGCTGCAAATGTGCGTGCTCATGTTTTCCACGATCCCCAGCACCTCCACCGAGACCTTGCGGAACATCTGCAGGCCCTTGCGGGCATCCAGCAACGCGATGTCCTGCGGCGTGGTAACGATGACCGCGCCGCTGACCGGCACGCGCTGCGACAGCGTGAGCTGGATATCGCCGGTGCCGGGCGGCATGTCCACGACCAGGTAATCGAGCTCGGCCCACTCGGTCTGCTGCAGGAGCTGGTTCAATGCCTGCGTCACCATGGGCCCGCGCCACACCATCGGCTGGTCCGGATCGATCAGGAAGCCGATGGACATCACCTGCAGCCCGTGCGCTTCGGGCGGGATCATGGTCTTGCCATCGCGGCTCGTGGGGCGCCGGCCGGAAAGCCCCAGCATCGCGGGCTGGCTCGGGCCGTAGATATCCGCGTCCAGCACCCCCACCGCGGCGCCGTCGCGAGCGAGCGCCGCGGCGAGGTTCACGGCGGTCGTCGATTTGCCGACGCCGCCTTTCCCGGAGGCGATCGCGATGATGTTGGCGACCTTCGGCAGCGGCTTCAGGTTGGGCTGCACGCCGTGCGGCACGATCCGGCTCTCGAGGAGCAGCTCGACCTGCCGGACCTGCGGGGCGGCCCCGGCAACCTCGCGAAAACGGGCCTCGAACTCCTCGCGAACGCTCTCGAACGGGAAGCCGAGCTCGATCTCCACCGTGGCGATTCCACCTTCCAGGTCGGCGCGCCGCACCTTGCCGATTTTAGCGAGCGGTGCGCCGAGACCAGGCACTTCGGCCGTCTCAAGTGCTTCTTTCAGGGCCGAATTTGCTGACACTGTCACATTCCACGTCTGTACGTTAGGTTAAATTTGCCGGGCAGGCCGGCGGCTCCGGCCGCCAGGCAGGCGGTTCGGAAAATGCGGCCGCTATTGTAATCGGACCGGCGGCCGTTGGCCCGGGTTATTCGGGCACTGTGGCATAATGGCCGGCCGGCGGGCAGGAGAGGTCGTGGGGAGTTCGGGCATAAGTCGGCGGCTTGGGGTGTTATGGCGATACTAGGCGGTTTTCGCGCGGATCAGCTGATCACACAGCTCATCAGCGAAAACGACACGGCGTCCGTAAATGCCCAGAAACTGACCGAACGGCTGAAAAAACTGGGCCCCAAGGTGATTCCCAAGGCCATAGACGCGCTCGCGCTCTCCGACCGCACGCACCAGATGCTGTTCGTGGACATCCTGGCGAGCCAGGTCAGCGACAAGACGCTCAAACTCTACAAGGAAGGCCTCGCCGATGGCGGAGAACGCGTCGTCTCCGGCACCGCCTGGGCACTCTCCAGCAGCAACAACTACAACGCCAATGCCCTGCTCGACTTTCTCGATGAGCCGGAGGTCTCGAAGCCTGCGCTTATCGAAATCCTGAAGGTGCACAAGCACAACCTCAGCGTGCACGACCTGCTGCGCCGCGCGTACGAGCTGGATTCAAAGGAAAAGGCGGCGCTGTTCAAGATCATCGAGGAAATCGTCTCCGAGGACATGGTGCCGGACCTGATCGCCCGCATGGGCGGTAAGGATTCCACGGTCAAGATTCACCTGATCAACCTGCTTGCCCGCTTCGACAAAGCCGAGATCAATCACGCGCTGGAAATGCAGCTCGGCGATGCCAACAAGCAGGTACGCAGCGCGGCGCTGGGCGCGCTGGCGCAGCGCGGCGGCAGCGTCGATATCGCCAAGGTCGCCAGGCTCCTGCTGGATCCCGACCTCGACGTGCAGAACAAGGCCGTCGAGGTGCTGGTCAAGCTCAACCACCCGGAAACGATCAAGTACCTGGTTCCTGCCCTGAAGGACGAGTCGGAATACACCCGCCGCGCCGCGGTCGAGGTCCTGAACGAAGTGGGCAACGTGAACGCGGTCAAGGATCTCCTGCAGGCGATCAAGGACGACGACTGGTGGGTGCGCGCACGGGCCGGCGACGCGCTCGCGGAGATCGGCGGGCCGAAGGTTGTCGACTCCGTGCTGCATCTCATCCGCGACAAGGACGACGATATCCGCCGCACCGCGATCGAGATCCTGAACGCGACCAAGGACGAGCGCGCGGTCGACGAATTGCTGAAGGCCACCGACGACAGCGACTGGTGGGTGCGCGAGCGGGCGGTCGACGCGCTTTCGCAGATCGGCAGCCCCAAGGCCGTACCGAAGCTGGTCAGCATGCTCGGCAAGAACCCGAAGACCGACTCGGTGGTCATACGGGCGCTCGGCAAGCTCGGCAATCACGAGATCGTGGACAAGATCGTGCCGCTGCTCAAGCGGCCGGAACGCGATATCCAGGTGGAAGCGATCAAGGCCATCTCGCACCTCGCGGACGAGAAGCGCGCCGAGACAGTTCGCAAGGTCCTGCAGAAGATCAAGCAGTCCAGCGATTCCACGATCATCAATGTCGCCGACAAGGCGATAAAGGAACTCGACGCGAAGTACTCCGCCACCGTACTGGAAGAAAACGTTCGCGCGGAAAAGATGGCCGAGCATACGCGCACGCTCCTCATCGAAAACGAGGATATCGACAGCATCATCGCGTCCGCCGACGAGGCCAAAATACTCGATATTTCGGCCCTGCAGCCGGGCGACGTGATCGACGGCCGCTACAAGTTCGTGGAGAAGATCGGCAAGGGCGCCTTCGGCACCGTGCTCCTGATGCAGGACCAGGTAGTCGACGAGCAGCTGATCCTGAAATTCCTGAACACCAACGTGTCGGCCGACGAGGAAATGATGAAGCGGTTCGTGCACGAACTTCGGTATTCCAGGAAGATCACGCACCGCAACGTCATCCGCATTTACGACTTCCTGCACCTGCAGGGCGCGTACGCGATCTCGATGGAATATTTCCCGTCGCACACGCTCTCGGGGGAGATCCCGGACGGCAAGCCGATGCCCTTCGACAAGGCACTCCGATTCTCGCGCGACATAGCCACCGGGATGGCGGTCGCGCACCAGGCCGGGGTCATTCACCGCGACCTGAAGCCGGCGAACATCCTGGTCAACGACGAGGGCCTGCTGAAGATCGTGGACTTCGGGGTGGCCGCGGCGGCGAGCAGCGGCGATACACAGCTCACCAAGACCGGCTACGTGATAGGATCGCCGAAGTACATGGCGCCGGAGCAGATCCTCGGTAAGAAGGTCGACGAAACGGCCGATATCTACAGCGTCGGCGTGATCATGTATGAAATGGTGACGGGAGTGCCGCCGTACAGCCGTGGGGATCACATGTCGGTCATGTACCAGCATGTGCAGGGCAAGGCAAAACGCTGCCAGGAACTCAACCCGGAGATACCCGACGATTACGCCGCCGTGATCGCGAAATCGATGTCCGTGGACAAAACGCGCCGATACCGCTCGATGGATGAGCTGATCGATGCGCTGGATGCGGTGAAGCTGTGAGTGCTGCCACGGGAGTGCTTTGGCTGTAGGAGCGCGCATTGCGCGCGATTGCAACGGTGGGCACCGTGGCATCGCGCGCAATGCGCGCTCCTGCAAATGCGGATAACAAGACTGCCATGCCACGAATAGATGCGTTCCTGAAACTCGGACTGGCGCAGGGCTGCTCCGACGTCCACCTCGCGGTCGGCGTGCCGCCGATGCTGCGCATGAACGGCGACCTCATGCCGATCAAGTTCCGCGAGCTGTCCGACACCGAGCTCGAGAATTACGTCCTGGAGATCCTCACCGATTCGCAGAAGGAAACCTTCGAAACGGGCCGGGATCTCGACTTCTCGTACGTCGGCGAGGACGGCGGCAGGTTCCGCGTCAACCTGTTCCGCAAGGACACGGGCGTGGGCGCCGTGTTCCGGCACATTCCGAACGAAGTGCCGACCCTGGAGAAGCTCAAGGTCCCGCAGGTCATTCGGGATTTTTGCGATTATCACCAGGGAATGGTGCTGGTGACCGGCTCTACCGGCACCGGCAAATCGACCACGCTGGCCGCGATGATCGATCACCTGAACAAGACCCGCAGCCTGAATATCATCAGCCTCGAAGACCCGATTGAATTCGTGCATCCCAGCAAGAAATGCCAGGTGATCCAGCGCGAGCTCGGCACCCATCTCGTCAGTTTTGCCGATGGCGTGCGCTCGGCGATGCGCCAGGACCCCGACGTGATCCTGGTAGGCGAATTGCGCGACGCCGAGACGATCTCTATGGCGATGACCGCCGCCGAGACGGGCCACCTCGTGCTGGGCACCCTGCACACGACCAGCGCCGTCAAGACGATCGACCGAATCGTCGACGCCCTGCCGGGTGAACTGCGTGAGCAGACCAAGAGCTTTCTCGCGCAAAGCCTCAAGGCCGTGGTCACGCAGGTGCTGGTGAAGACCCCGGACGGGCGCGGCCGCAAGGCGGTGCTCGAGATCCTCGTCAACAACCGCGCCATCGCCAAGCTCATCATGAGCGACCAGTCGCACCAGATCCCGGCGCAGTTGCAAACCGGGCGTGACGTCGGCATGCAGCTCATGGACCAGGCGCTGCTGGCAGCGATCGAAGCCGGGGAGGTCGATCCCGACGATGCCTTCCGCTACGCGCACGACAAGCGAAAGTTCAAGCGCTATGTCACCGATACCGGCATCCTGCCGACCCTCGAGATGGAGGAATAGTGGCAAGGATCGACCAGTTCCTGAAGGACGCGCTGCTGAAGAGCAGCTCGGACCTGCACTTCATTTCCGGCGATCCGCCACGGGTCCGCATCCACGGCGCGCTGACCTTGCTGAATGACGACGTGCTGACCACTGAAGCGGTGCGCGAGGCGCTGTACGAGATCATGTCCGGCACCGTACAGCGCGATTTCGAAAAGCATGATGCTGTCGACTTCGCCTACGAGATTCCCGGCGTTTCGCGCTTCCGCGTCAATGTCATGCGGCACCTGAACGGCATCGGCGGCGTGTTCCGCGCGATTCCCTCCAAAGCGCTGACGCTCGAGGAGCTCAAGATGCCCGAGGTCGTGCACAACCTGTGCAAGCAGACGCAGGGCATGATTCTCGTGACCGGCAAGACTGGTTCGGGCAAGTCGACCACGCTGGCCGCGATGATCGACGCGATCAACAGGCGAATCAAGGGCCATATTCTCACGATCGAGGACCCGATCGAGTTCGTGCACCAGCGCCAGAACTGCCTTGTCAGCCAGCGCGAGGTCGGCCGGCACAGCGCGTCGTTCGCGGACGCGCTGCACTCCGCATTGCGCGAGGACCCGGACGTGATCCTTGTGGGCGAACTCCGCGACCTGGAGACGATGGGCATCGCCGTCACCGCGGCCGAGATGGGCATCCTCGTGATGGGCACGCTGCACACGAACGGCGCGGCGGCGACGGTTGATCGCATTATCAACTCGTTCCCGGCGGACAAGCAGGGTCACATCCGCACCATGCTGTCGACGTCGTTGCGGGGCGTCATCTCGCAGCAGCTCCTGCCGACCAAGCACAAGCCGGGCCGGATCGCCGCGCTCGAAATCCTGGTCAACACCTCGGCGGTGTCCAACCTGATCCGACAGGGGCGCCTCGACCAGCTCGAAACCGCCATGCAGAGCGGCGGCTCGGTAGGTATGCAAACCATGGATTCCGCCCTGATGGATCTCGTGGAGCGCCGCTTCGTCTCGGGCAAGGAAGCCTACCAGCAGGCCAACAACAAGACGAAGTTCGCGCAGATCAAGGACCAGACATAAGGCCCGGGCGATAACTGGACGTTTTCGTGAGTATCGCCGGTTCTGCCCGCCGCCGGCCTGCACTACGATCAACCGCAGCGTCCGTCGTTGAATTGACGCCGGCGGCGGGAGGTCTATTATTCATGTCCATGCAAGCCGAATCGCTCGAAGTGCTCGAGAAGGCCGATCTGCCGTCGTCACAGGCGCGTGCGATCGTGCAAGCAATCGAGATCGAGCTGGCGGGCGCGAAGGACACGCTGGCGACCAAGCACGACCTGGTCCTGCTACGAGCGGATCTGCGCCAGGAAGCCGCCCTGTTGCGCGGGGAAATGGCCGAATTGCGCGCCGACATGCGAAGCGAGCTCAAGCACGAGATCGGCGGCCTGCGCGGAGAGATCGAGGCCGGACTGGGCGACCTGCGCAGGGAGCT
>CAZSKQ010000057.1:0-1434 GCA_964607425.1 uncultured Woeseiaceae bacterium | reverse complement strand
TCGAGGCCGGGCTCGGCGGCCTGCGCGGAGAGCTCGGGGCCGGGCTCGCCGGCCTGCGCGGAGAGTTCGGAGCGAGAACAGGTAACCTGGCAGGCGAGCTCAGGGCGGAGATTCATGCCAGCGCGAGCAGCATCGTACGGCAGATGTACACGGCGATGCTCGGCCAGATGGCCGTGTTGCTCGGAATCGCGTATTTCTTCGTGACCCACCTCGCCGGGTAACGCCCGCCGGCGGTCGAAATTCCGCCCTGCAACCACCGGCGCTCCCCTGAAGTGCCCCGGCCTGCATGGCATAATCGGCGCCCTTGATTCCCATTGAAGCAGCCCACCTTATGCCCTCCCCCATGCGAAAAATCCTGGTCACCAGCGCCCTGCCCTACGCCAACGGTTCCATTCACCTGGGCCACATGGTGGAGTACGTAAATTCCGATATCTGGGCGCGTTTCCAGAAGCATCGGGGTCATCTTTGCACTTACGTCTGCGCCAGCGACGCGCATGGCACGCCGATTATGATCAAGGCGCGCCAGGAAGGCATATCGCCCGAGGACCTTATCGCGCGTGTGGCGAGCGAGCAGCTCCGGGACCTCGAAGCCTTCGGCGTCGCGTTCGACAACTTCCACACGACACATTCGCCGGAGAACGAGGAACTCGTGCGCCGCCTGTACCTGCTGCTGAAGGATGCGGGGCATATCTACACTCAGAACATCGAGCAGGCGTATGACGAAACGGAACAGATGTTCCTGCCCGATCGCTTTGTCCGCGGCGCCTGCCCGCGCTGCGGTGCCCCGGACCAGTACGGCGATGCCTGCGAAGTCTGCGGCGCGACGTACTCGCCAAACGACCTCGTCGATCCCGTATCCGTGCTCTCGGGCACGACCCCGCTGTGGAAGGAGTCGGAACACTATTTCTTTCGCCTGAGCGCATTCGAGGAACCGCTGCGCGAGTGGATGTATTCGGCAACGCTGCACCCGCACATCACCCACAAGCTGGAGGAGTGG
This sequence comes from uncultured Woeseiaceae bacterium, assembly GCA_964607425.1. Taxonomy (GTDB): domain Bacteria; phylum Pseudomonadota; class Gammaproteobacteria; order Steroidobacterales; family Woeseiaceae; genus IDS-8. Next base: position 437 of record CAZSKQ010000057.1, on the reverse strand, counting down.
TTCAGCGCCGGCCTGAAGGACTGGGACATCTCGCGGGATGCACCTTATTTCGGTTTCCTGATTCCGGGCACCGATGACAAGTACTTCTATGTCTGGCTGGACGCCCCCGTCGGGTACGCGGCCAGCTTCCTCAATCTCTGCAAGCGGCGCGAAGACCTCGCCTTCGACGAATACTGGCTGCCGGGCCATGATACCGAGATGTACCACTTCATCGGCAAGGACATCGTCTACTTCCACACGCTGTTCTGGCCGGCGGTCCTGGAGGGCGCGGGCTTCCGCCGGCCGACCAGCGTCTTCGCCCACGGCTTCCTCACCGTCAACGGCAAGAAGATGTCGAAGTCCCGGGGTACGTTCATCAATGCGCGGACATACCTCGATCACCTCGATCCCAATTTCCTGCGCTACTACTACGCGGCCAAGCTCGGCCCGGGCATGGA
>CAZSKQ010000056.1:0-21946 GCA_964607425.1 uncultured Woeseiaceae bacterium | reverse complement strand
GCATCCTCATCGGCGAGGCGACCGCGGAAAGGATCAAGCACGAGATCGGCTCGGCCTTCCCCGGACAGGAAGTGCGCGAAATCTCGGTGAAGGGCCGCAATCTTTCCGAAGGCGTGCCGCGCAGCTTTACGCTGAACAGTAACGAGATCCTCGAGGCACTGCAGGAACCGCTGCAGGGCATCGTCGGCGCCGTCAAGGAAGCCCTGGAACAGACGCCGCCGGAGCTCGGTGCGGACGTCGCGGAGCGCGGCATCGTCCTGACCGGCGGCGGCGCCATGCTGCGGGACATCGACAAGCTCCTGATGGAGGAGACCGGGCTACCGGTCATCATCGCGGACGATCCCCTCACCTGCGTGGCCCGCGGCGGCGGCAGGGTCATCGAGCTCATCGATGAACACGGCCCCGCCGTCTTCGGCCTGGAGTAAGCGGGCGTCGCTATGACCGCTTCCCGGCGAAATACGGCGCCGGTAACGCCCTGATGGTTGCCGCGCGGTCCGAAAGCTCCCACAGGTCTTTTCGTACCCCCGTTCTCGGCCTGCGGTTCCTGGCCCTGGCGGGACTCAGTATCTTCCTGCTGATCGCCGATCATCGCGACAATCATCTCGATGCCGTGCGCAAGGCAATCGGCGCGGCCGTCTATCCGCTGCGCGTTATCGTCGATGCCCCGGTGTCGGCGTGGCGCTGGATCGAAGCAACCACCACCAGCCGTAACGACCTGCTGCTCGAGCTGGGCCGGCTGGAAGCCGAGCGCCTCATCACGCAGGCGCGGTTACAGCGCTTCACGGCGCTGGAAGCCGAGAACGCAAGGCTGCGTGCCATGCTGGACGCAACCAGCCGGGTGCCCGACCGGGTGCAGGTAGCGGAAATCATGTCCGTCAGCTCGAATCCGTTCCGGCACGTGCTGGTGATCGACAAGGGCACGCGCGACGGCGTGTTCGACGGCCAGGCGATGATCGACGCCCAGGGCGTGGTCGGGCAGATCATCGAAGCAGGCCTCCTGTCCTCGCAGGGAGTGCTGATCAGCGACCCGGACCACGCGCTGCCGGTGCAGGTCAATCGCAGCGGCCTGCGCACGATCGCCGTCGGCACCGGTGAATACGGACGACTGGACCTGCCTTTCCTGCCGAACAACGCCGACATCGAGGAAGGCGACCTGCTCGTGACCTCGGGCCTGGGCGGCACTTTCCCGCCGGGCTACCCCGTCGGCCTGGTCGATTCGGTCATGCGCATTCCACAGGGACCATTCGCCAACGTGAGCGCGCAGCCGGCCGCGAAGCTCGGGCAGGTCCGGGAAGTCATGCTGATCTGGCCGGATGAAGATGAGCTGGAGCCGGTGCCGGAAGAAGCCGGCCCCGAGGAGCCCGCGGCGCCGGTCGTCGAGGCGGCGGCCGCCGAATGAGGAACCGCCGCTCCAGGCGCCTTCCGGTCCTGGCCTGCATGGCCGCGGCGCTCATGCTCGCGATCGTGCCGATGCCGCCGTGGGCCAGCCCGTACCGGCCGGACTGGGTGGTGCTGACACTTATATATTGGTCGATTGCGCTGCCGCGCACCTACAGCGTCGGCACGGCGTGGGTACTGGGCATCCTGCTCGATATCGCCTACGGGACGCTGCTCGGCCAGCACGCGCTCGCGCTGGCGCTGATTGCCTACATCGCCGTGAAATTCCACCTGCAACTGCGGGTATTCCCGCTGTCGCAGATGACGGCCATCGTGCTCGCCCTGCTCGCGCTGTACCAGTTCGTCCTGTTCTGGATCAACGGCATCGCCGGCATTTACCCGGAAGCCGTCATCTACTGGGGGCCGGTCGCGAGCGGCACCTTGCTCTGGCCCGTGGTCGCGCTCGTCCTCGGCGGCGTGCGGTACCGGCCGACATGAGGCGGGAGGGTGTCATCGAGGTCTGTCGCCCGCGGTGCGGGATTCGGGCATTGGTGGAGGCATTATCGGGGGGTCGCCCGCGATGCGCGGCTCCTGCAGGGCGGGATTCGGGCGTTGGTGGGGACCCGGACGTTGGGGGGCGCTGCAGGAGCCCGCATTGCGGGCGATCGGCGGTGAGTGTCGCATGTTCCTGAGCGCGCCCATCAAGGATCACACGAGCGAGCAGCGCCTGTTCGTCCGGCGCGTCGTGTTCGCGGCGACGGTGACCGCGCTGCTGCTCGGTCTCGTGGTCGCGCGCCTGGTGCAGCTGCAGGTCGTCGATTACGAACACTTCGCGGAGCGCTCCCAGGGCAATCGCTTCCGCATCGAGCCCCTGCCGCCGAACCGCGGCCTCATCTACGACCGTAACGGGCAGATCCTCGCGGAGAACCTGCCCGCCTACCAGCTCGAGCTGATTCCCGAGCAGGTCCCGGATATCGATGCCACCCTGGAGCGGCTGGCCGATCTCGAGCTCATCGAGCGGGAAGACATCCCGCGCTACCGGGCTCTCATCGACCATGGGCCGCGATTCAAGGCCGTGACGTTGCGATTCCGCCTCAGCGAGGCCGAGATTTCGCGGTTTGCCATCCAGCGGCCGCGGTTCCCGGGAGTCGACCTCCAGCCGCGGCTGGTGCGCCACTACCCGGATGGCGAGCTGGTGGCGCACGTGGTCGGCTACGTCGGGGCGCTGAGCGCCGACGACCTGAACCGTCTCGACCCGACGGCCTACGCCGGTACCGCGCACACGGGCAAGACCGGTATCGAGCTGCGCCGCGAGGAGGAACTGCACGGCGAGCCCGGCTACCAGCAAATCATCACCAATGCGCGCGGCCGGCAGATCCCGGCGGATTCGCCCGGCGTGGCGGAATCGCTGCTGGAGAGCGAGGCGCCCCAGCCCGGCACCAACCTTTACCTCAGCCTCGACCTCGAGCTGCAGCGCGTGGCGACGGCAGCGCTCCAGGGCCAGCGCGGCTCGGTCGTCGCGATCGACCCGAACAACGGCGACGTCCTCGCGCTGGTGAGTGCGCCCTCCTTCGACCCGAACGCCTTTGCCCTCGGCATGAGCAGCAGCGAATACAACGCGCTCCTCTACGATCGCGACCAGCCACTCTTCAATCGCGCGGTGCGCGGGCAATATCCGCCCGGGTCGACGATCAAACCGATGCTGGCGCTCGCGGCGCTCGAAACCGGCGCTACCAACCTGACGCGGCGCACCTTCTGCCGCGGCTTTTACACGCTGCCCGGCAGCACGCATCGTTACCGCGACTGGCGGCGACAGGGTCACGGCGAAGTCGACCTGCACGACGCGATCGCCCGCTCCTGTGACGTGTACTTCTACGAGATCAGCCGCGAGATCGGCATCGACCGGATGCATGATTACCTGACCCGGTTCGGCCTGGGCGAGGCTACCGGCATCGACATCCCGGGCGAGAAGGCAGGGCTCGTGCCCTCGCGCGAATGGAAGCGCCGGCAGTTCAGCGACCGCGCCAACCAGGTGTGGTTTCCCGGCGAGACGGTTATCGCCTCGATCGGCCAGGGTTACATGCTGGTCACGCCCCTGCAGCTCGCGCAGGCGACGGCCACGCTTGCCATGCGCGGCCAGCGCTTCCGCCCGCACCTGGTCGCCGCGATGGAGAACCCGGTGACCGGCGAGCGGGAGCTGGTGGCACCCGAACCCCTGCCCAGCGTCGGTATCGATAACGAGTTCTACTGGGACAGCATCATCGACGCCATGCGCGCCGTGATGCAGGGCGAAGCCGGCACGGCACGCGCCGTGGGCTTGGGTGCGCCCTACCAGATGGCCGGCAAGAGCGGCACGGCCCAGGTGTTTTCGGTGTCGCAGCAGGAGAATTACGACGAATTGGAGGTCGCGGAACGCCTGCGCGATCACGCGCTGTTCATCGCGTTCGCGCCGCTCGAGCAGCCGCAGATCGCGGTGGCGGTGGTCGTCGAGAATGGCCAGAGCGGCAGCAGCGTTGCAGCGCCGATCGCGCGCGCCGTAATGGACGAGTACCTGGGATTCGGGGCCGATGCAATTTAGGGATACGCAGCGCTTGTTCGAACGCCGCGCCGCGCCCATTGGCAGCATGGCGCGATTCCTGCGCGGCCTGCACCTCGACGGACCACTGCTCGGTGCTCTCCTGTTGCTCGCCGGTGTCGGGCTGTTCGTGCTCTACAGTGCCGTCGGCGACAACCTGGAGCTGTGGTGGCGGCAATGCGTGCGGCTTGCGCTCGCGCTCGGGGTGCTGCTGGTGGCCGCGCAAGTGCCGCCGGACCTGATGCGGCGGTGGTCGCCCTGGGGTTATGCGGCCGGGCTGGTGCTGCTGGCGCTGGTGTTGGCGATCGGCGACATCAGCCAGGGTGCCCAGCGCTGGCTGGATTTAGGGATCCGCTTCCAGCCCTCCGAGATCATGAAGCTCGCCGTCCCGATGATTGCCGCCTGGTACCTGCACGACCGGCAGCTGCCGCCGCACGCCGGGGCGTTGCTGGTGGTGATCGCGCTGATCGCGATGCCGGCGGCCCTGATCGCGGTGCAGCCGGACCTCGGCACCGCGGTCCTGATTGGCGCCTCCGGGCTGCTCGTGATCGTGCTGGCGGGCTTGTCGTTCCGGGTCATGATCGGGCTCAGCCTGCTGTCGGTGCCCGGCGGCTGGGCGCTATGGCATTTCATGCACGATTACCAGCGGCAGCGCATCCTGATGTTGCTGAATCCCGACAGTGACCCCCTGGGCGCGGGCTACAACATCATCCAATCGAAAATTGCGATCGGCTCGGGCGGCCTGTTCGGAAAGGGCTGGACCAACGGCAGCCAGGCCCAGCTCGATTTCCTGCCCGAACGCGACACCGACTTCATCTTCGCCGTGATCGGCGAGGAGCTGGGGCTGCTCGGTGCGCTGGCGCTGCTGGGAATCTACCTGTTCGTTGCCGGGCGGGGTCTCTACATCGCCCTCAATGCGCGCGACACGTTCTCGCGGCTTTTGGCGGGCAGCATCAGCTTCACGTTTCTCGTCTACGTGTTCGTCAATACGGCGATGGTGACAGGCCTGGTACCGGTCGTCGGCATTCCGTTACCGCTCGTCAGTTACGGGGGCACCTCGATGGTGACCCTGCTGGCGGGATTCGGTATTCTCATGTCGATTCACACGCACCGTAAATTCGTGCCGCACTGAACGAATCACAGGAATACAACACTTGCAAGTTTTTACTGTCTCCTGCCTGCTGATAGCGCTCCTCGCGGCACCGCCGGTGTTTGCTCTCGACGTCGAAAGGGAGAACGTGCGGCAATTCATCGAGCGTATGGTCGACGAGCACGATTTCGATCGCGACGAGCTCGCATCGGTACTGGTAAAGGCAGAAGTCCAGCAGTCCATTCTCGACGCAATCAGCCGCCCCGCCGAAAAGACACTGGAGTGGCACGAATACCGCAACATCTTCCTCACCGACGAGCGGGTCGCGGCGGGCGCCGAGTTCTGGCGCACCCACCGCGAAGCACTAGAGCGCATCAGCGAGGCAACGGGTGTTCCCTGCGAGATCCTGGTCGGCATCATCGGCGTCGAAACCTACTTCGGCCGCATAACGGGCAAGTACCGGGTGCTGGATGCGTTATCGACACTGGCATTCGACTACCCGCCCCGCTCCACCTTTTTCTCGCGCGAGCTGGAGCAGTTTCTCCTGCTCGTGCGCGAGGAAGGCATGGAACCGACGGACGCGACGGGTTCCTACGCGGGGGCCATGGGCGCGCCGCAGTTCATGCCGAGCAGTTTCCGCGCGTATGCCGTCGATGCGAGCGACGACGGGCGGCGCGACATCTGGACCGACTGGCAGGACGTGATCGGCAGCGTCGCCAACTACTTCGTCGTACACGGCTGGAAGAGCGGCAATCCCGTGGTCGCGCAGGCGACCCTCGGTTCCGACTGGGAGGGCACGGCGGACCCGTCGTCCAATTCATTGACGCCGCAGGGCACGGTGGCCGGCTTGAGCGAGCAAGGCGTGCTCTTCGCCACCGACCTGCCCGGCGATCACGAGAGCCAGCTTTTGGTGCTCAAGGGCGAACAAGGCGACGAGTACTGGGTCGGCTTTCATAACTTTTTCGTCATCACCCGCTATAACCGGAGCGTGATGTACGCGCTGGCAGTGCACCAGCTCGGGCAGGAAATCGCGCTCGAGGTCGAACGGAGTGAAGGTTAAGCCAGCCGCGCTGCTGTTGCTGCTGCTGGCGGTCGTGGCGGCGGGCTGCGCCTCGCAGCGGCCCGCGCCTTCGGCGGCGCCGCCCGCGGTCGAGGGCCGCAGCCCCTACGGCAACGGCCCGATCTACGAGGTGCTCGGGCGGCGCTATGTCGTGCTCGACTCCAGCGACGGCTACCGCGAGCGCGGTATCGCCTCCTGGTACGGCAAGAAGTTCCACGGCCGGCTCACCTCGAGCCGGGAGACCTACGACATGTACGCCCTGACCGCCGCGCACAAGACGCTCCCGTTGCCGACCTGGGCCAAAGTCACCAACCTGCAGAACGGCCGCAGCGTCGTGGTCCGGATCAACGATCGCGGGCCCTTTGTCGCCAACCGCCTCATCGACCTCTCCTACGCCGCCGCCGAGGCGATCGGCATCGTCCAGGACGGCACCGGCATGGTCGAAGTCGAGGCGCTGGCCAACTATCCGGCGGCCCGGGTCGTCCCGGCCGCGGCGCCGGAAGCGCCGTCCCATCCGGCAGCCAAAGCGCTCCTGTACCTGCAGGTGGGCGCATTCGGCGATGCCACGAACGCAGAACGCCGCTTCGCGCAGCTCAAGGGCGGCGGCATCGAACCCGCGTTCGTCCACCGGGACCGTGCCGCGCAGCCGGCGCTCTACCGCGTGCGCATCGGCCCCATCGCCAACGTCGCGCACTACGACTCGCTCGTGCTGAAACTGAAAGATCTCGGCATCTCCGAGATGCATCTCGTTACCGAATAGCCACAGGAACCGTCCGGAATGATGGATAAGCACTTACGCGCGGCCCTGCGCCCGTTCACGCTCGCCGCCCTGCTGCTGGCCGTCCCGTTCGCATCGGGTATTGCGCTCGCGCAGAACATCCCGATACCCGCGGCACCGGTCATCGGCGCGAAGAGTTACTTCGTGGTCGCCGGCAAAACCGGGCGCGAGCTCGCATCGCTGGAACCCGACACGAAGCTGGCGCCCGCCAGCCTCACGAAACTCATGACCGCCTATGTCGCCTTCAAGGCGCTGGACGAAGGACAGGTTACGCTGGAAGACGAGGTCACGGTGAGCGAGAAGGCCTGGCGTACACCCGGCTCGCGGATGTTCATCGAGGTCGGCACCCGGGTCAAAGTCAGCGACCTGATCATGGGCGTCATCGTGCAATCCGGCAACGACGCGAGCGTTGCGCTGGCGGAGCACATCGCCGGAACGGAGGCGGTGTTCGCCGAAGTCATGAACCGCTATGCCGCCGCGCTCGGCATGACGAACTCGCACTTCACCAACTCGACGGGCCTGCCCGGCGACGATCATTACTCGACGGCGCGTGACCTCGCGATTCTCGCGCGCGCGATCATCGAGGAGTTCCCGGAATACTACCGCTGGTACTCGGTGAAGGAGTTCACCTACAACGACATCAGCCAGCGCAACCGCAACGCGCTCCTGTGGCGGGATTCAAGCGTCGACGGCATGAAGACCGGCCATACCGACGATGCGGGTTATTGTCTGGTATCATCGGCTGAACGAGAGGACATGCGTGTGATTTCCGTGGTCCTCGGCACAGCGAGCCCGAAGGCCCGCATCGACGGCAGCCAGGCGCTTTTGAATTATGCCTTCCGCTTCTACGAGACCCGCCTTTTGTACCGGGCCGGTGAAGAGGTCGCGGAAGCCCGTATCTGGAAAGCGGCCAACGAATTCACGCCGTTGGGCCTGCCCGAGGATCTTTACATCACCATCCCGCGCGGCAGCTTCGACAACGTCGAATCGGTACTGAACATGCCCGCCGTGCTGCTGGCGCCGGTCGCGCAGGGACAGCCGCTCGCCGAGCTGCAGGTCACACTGGACGGTAACAGCGTGCTGAACCAGCCGCTCAGGGCGCTGAACCCGAACCCGGAAGGCTCGATCTGGCAGCGCGCCCGCGACGGAGTGATGCTCTGGTTTGAGTGATTTCAATTGACGGACAGCGTGCTTGAATTTCCCTGCGATTTTCCTATCAAGATGATGGGACGAGATGCACGTGAGTTCCGGCAAGCGGCGTTCGAGGTCATCGCGCGGCACGCGGGCCCGGTGGACGATGCGGCGGTACGGGAGTCGTCCAGCCGCCAGGGACGTTTTGTGTCCATCACCGTGACCATCAGGGCAACCAGCCAGCAGCAGCTGGACGACATCTATCGCGACCTGAGCAGTCACGAGCATGTCCTCGTAGCGTTGTGACCGCCCCCGCCGCAATGGACAGCCCGGCGGCTACGCCGGGTATCGTCGTACGCTTCCTCGGGCGGCAGGCGTACGAGCCGCTCTGGCACGACATGCAGCGCTTCACCGAGGAACGTGACGGCTCCACTCCGGACGAGCTGTGGTTCACAGAGCACCCTCCGGTGTTCACCCTCGGCCTCAATGCCAAACGCGAGCACCTGCTCGCGCCGGGCGATATCCCCGTCGTGCAAATCGATCGCGGCGGGCAGGTCACCTATCACGGGCCCGGGCAGCTCATGGTCTATCCGCTGATCGACCTGAGGCGCGCCAACCTCGGGGTGCGCGCACTGGTGACGGCGCTGGAGCAATCGGTTATCGATCTCACCTCGGACTTTGGCGTGGCAGCGGAATGTCACGCGGGGGCGCCGGGCGTGTACGTCGGCGAGCGCAAGCTGGCAAGCGTGGGACTGCGTGTGCGGCGGGGGGCGAGTTACCACGGGATGGCGTTGAACGTCGATCTCGATCTCGAGCCGTTCACGCGCATCAATCCCTGCGGTTATGCGGGGCTGGAGATGGTCGACCTGGCGCGGCTGGGAATACGCGAATCCCTGAACGAGGTCGCGCGCCGGATGCAGCAGATCTTCCTCAGTCGCCTGGGTCTTCCCCTGTAGGAGCCCGCCATGCGGGCGACCAGCATCTTATTTACGCCGGGTGCCGTCGCCCGCATGGCGGGCTCCTACAGGGCAGACGGTGAGTCGATCGACGCGAGGCGCTCCGGGGTGCCGACGTCTTCCCACACGCCTTCGTAGAGCTCGGCGGTGAGTTGGCCGCGGGCGGCGGCTTCGAACAGCAGCGGGGCCAGCGGAAAGCGGCCGGGGGCTTGGCCGGTGAAGAGCTCGGGGCGATAGAGAGCCAGGCCGCTGAAGGTGTGAGCCGGGTTTTCCGCCGTCCGGGCCTTGCCGTCGACCAGGTCGAAGTCGCCCGTCGGTTTGTGCGCAGGGGTCGGCACCAGGACCAGGTGGCCCAGGATCTCCGGCGGCAGCTCGATCGGCGGCAGCGCGAAATCGGTGAAGACGTCGGCATTCAGCACCCAGAACGGGGCGCCGCCGAGCAGCGGGAGCGCCCGCAGGATGCCGCCACCCGTCTCCAGCACCTGCTCGTACTCCGGGCTGTAGATCACCTGCAAGCCGAAGCGGCGGCCGTCGCCGATGCGATCCACGATCGCCTCACCGAGCCAGCCGAGATTGATCACGACCGCTTCCGCACCGGCGCTCGCGAGCCGTTCGAGCTGGTATTCGAGCAGGCTCCTGCCGCCCACTTCGAGCAGGGCTTTGGGCGTGGTATCGGTCAGCGGACGCATACGCTCTCCGCGTCCCGCCGCGAGGATCATCCCGATCATCGGCCGGTGAGCCGCGGCAGTATCCGCTCGCCGATAAGGCCGGCGAGAAACGCGAGCTCGTCGTAACGCGATGCCAGCTCGGCGATGTAACCGAGCGTGCGGGGTACGTCAGCGAGATAACCCGGTTTGCCGTCGCGATGCATGAGCCGCGCAAAGATGCCAGCCGCTTTCAGGTGACGCTGCACGCCCATCAACTCGAACGCGCGCAGGAATTCATCCGCGGACGAGTGCCGGTGCAGCGCGGGGTCGAGAGCGGCATGGAACCGGAGCGCCCATGAGCGCACTTGCTCCGCGGGCCAGCGAATGTAGCAATCCTTGAGCAGCGAGACGAGGTCGTAGGTCACCGGCCCTTCCACCGCATCCTGGAAGTCGAGAATGCCCGGGTTGGCGCTATCCGTCACCATGAGGTTTCTCGAATGATAGTCGCGGTGCACAAATACCTTCGGCTGCTGCAACGCGTTGTCGATGAGCTTGCGGCAGCAGGCCTCCCACTCGGCCTCCTCGCTGCCGCTGAGCTCGATGCCGAGATGGCGCCCGCAAAGCCAGTCGCGAAACAACGACAGCTCGAACGTCAGCAGCGCATCGTCGTAGGGCGGAAGTTGCGCCTGGTATTCGCGGCCTTGTTCCTGGATCGCGACGAGCGCGGTCAACGCGTCGCCGTAGAGCGCGTCCGCCCGCGAAGGATCCGCTTGCAGCGCCGCGAGGTACGGTGTCGAACCGAGGTCGGTCAGGAGCAAAAAGCCGCGCTCGGGATCGGCCGCGAGTATCCGCGGGCTGTTGACGCCGATGCGCTCGAGGTAACCGGCAATCTCGATGAAGCGGCAGCTGTCTTCCCGGTCGGGCGGCGCGTCCATGACAATCGCCGTGCCGCTATCCGCGCGCACGCGAAAGTAGCGGCGAAAGCTCGCGTCTTCCGAGGCGGGGACGGGCCGCGGATCGACAATCCCTGCATCGCTCGCGAGCCAGTCGGTCAGCTCGAGGAGTCTTGGTCCGGTGTGGTGCTCGACGGTATTGATGTAATGCCTCCCTGGAAGCGAAGGTAGCAAATCGCAATACCTGTTAACATCCCTGCGCTACCGCCTTCAGGCTCCGGGTTCTTCCGCAGACGTTGCCAGATCGATCTTGTTCGGACGCGCTTATTTATTGATCGCATTGCTGGCGGCGCTGTCTCCCGCCCATGGCCAGCAATCGCCGATCTGCGAGCTGCCCGATACGCGCCCGCTCGCCAGCGATTCGCAACTGGAACGCCTCGAGGACGCGGACCCCGACTCGATCGTGTTCCTGGCGGGGCAGATAGAGGTCGGCCTGGATCCCGACGAGGGCGGCTCGATGAGCGGCGGCGTGCTGGTACGGCGCGGCGACCGGCTGGCGGGCGCCGACGCGGCCATCTACGATCCCGCCGCCAAGGCGCTGCTCTTGCGCGGGAACGTGCGCTACGAGGACCCGCAGAACAAGGTCAGCGGGAGGTCCGCCGAGTTCGCGTACGAGACGGGCCGCATCCGGTTCGAAGGCGCCGAGTTCCGGCTCGGCCAGGGCGGCGGGCGAGGCGCGGCCGACAGGCTCGAGATCCGGCGTGAAGGTACGCTCGAGCTGGACGACGTCAGCTACACCACCTGCCCGCCGGGCTCGAACGACTGGGTGCTGCAGGCGGGCGACATCGACATCGACACGAACGACGGCACGGGCACCGCCCGCGGCGTCATGCTCCGCTTCCAGGGGGTGCCGATCCTGTACTCGCCTTTCCTGTCGTTCCCGATCGGCGACGCGCGCAAGACGGGAGTCCTGACACCTGAGATCGGCAGCGCCGGCCGCAGCGGTAACGAGTTGCGCGTCCCGTTCTACTGGAACATCGCCCCGAATTACGATGCGACGCTTACCCCGCGCCTGCTGACGGATCGCGGCTTGCAGATCGGCTCGGAATTTCGCTATCTCACCGAACGTAACGACGGCATCGCCCACGTCGACTACCTGCGGGACGACTCGCAGACGAATCGCAACCGCTACCTGACGTCACTCAACCACCGGACGATTTTCCCGAATGAATGGCGCAACCTGATTCACTTCCGCGAGGTGTCGGACAGCAGCTATTTCGAGGATCTCGGCGGCTCGTTGAGCATCTCCAGCATCACGCACCTCGATCGCAGCATCGTCTTCGATTACTACGGCGACACCTGGTCGATGCTCGGGCGCCTGCAGGATTACCAGACGATCGACGACACCCTCGGACCGCTGGAAAAACCTTACCGGCGCTTGCCGCAGTTCGCGATCACCGGCCAGTGGCCGCGGCGCGCCTTCGGCTTCGATTACGATTTCGCCGGTGAGCTCGTCTATTTCGATCGCGATGTCGGCGTAACCGGCTGGCGTGCCCACATGGCACCGACGATCGGGCGGCCGATCCGCCGAGCCGGCTGGTTCGTGGCGCCGGAAGTGTCGCTCGAGCACACGATGTACGGGCTGAATAACACGGACGCTGGCCAGCCTGACAGCCCGAGCCGTACGCTGCCCATCGCGAGCATCGACACCGGCATGATCCTCGAGCGCCGCGCCGGGGATTCCGACAACTGGATCCAGACGCTCGAGCCGCGGCTGATGTACGTGCACATCCCGTTTCGCGACCAGGCGGGCCTGCCGGTGTTCGACACGATCAATCCCGACCTGAACCTGGTACAGCTTTTTCGCAAGAACCGCTTCCTGGGAGTGGACCGTATCGGCGACACGGACCAGCTGAGCGTCGGGATCACCACGCGCCTGCTCGACAGCGCCTCGGGAGAGGAGCTCGTATCGGCGACGATCGGCCAGGCGCTGTACCTCAGCGGGCAGGGCGTGTCGCTGCCGGGCCAGCCCGTGGTGACGAGCGAATCCTCCGACTACATCGCGGAGCTCAGCTTTCTCATGCTGGAGCACGTCAACTTCGATTTCGGGCACCAGTGGGGCACGGAAGGCAGCGGCACCGTCAAGTCGGAGGCGCGATTACAGTACCGGCCGCGCCCGAACCGCATCCTGAACCTCGCCTACCGTTTCCGCCGCGGCTCGCTGGAGCAGGGCGACGTGTCGTGGTCGTGGCCGCTGTCCGACCGCTGGAACTTCGTCGGACGGTATAATTTCTCGTTCCGCGAAGACGAGCCCCTCGAGCGGTTCGTGGGGCTGGAATACGAGAGCTGCTGCTGGGGCCTGCGGATCGTGTCCCGCCGGCACATTTCCACGCGCGACGGAACTCGCGATTCCTCCTTCGGTCTGCAGCTGGTATTGAAGGGGATGACCAGCGTCGGCACGGCGGCAGACCAGCTACTCGAACATGGTATTCTTGGTTACACCCCCGATATCGAATAGCCCGGCCGCCGCCGGCGGCGGGCTCCGGCGTGGTTTTTTATGAACAAGATCAAATACCTGGCAGCACTCTGCGCGCTCTTGCCGGCGGCCGGTATCGCGGCCGCGCAAGACCTGGCAACAGACGGCGAGCTGCTCGACAGCATCGCGGCCGTGGTCAACGAGGGCGTGGTGCTGACCAGCGAGCTGAACCGCCAGACGTCGCTGATCTCGCAGCGGGCGCTGCAGCAGAACCTGCAGCTGCCGCCGCCGAGCGTGCTGCGGGAGCAGGTCCTGGAGCGCCTCATCCTGGAGCAGATCCAGCTGCAGCTCGCCGACCGCATCGGCATCCAGATCTCCGACCAGATGCTGAACTCGGCGATCGCCCAGATCGCGGCCGAGAACCAGATCCCCTTCGAGCAACTGCCGCAGGTGCTGGCCGAACAGGGCATCAACTATGCCGACTACCGCCGGGACATGCGCAAGGAGCTGGTGCTCGAGCAGCTGCGCCGCATCGACGTTGCCGGCCGCATCTCGGTATCGCCCCGCGAGATCCAGCAATGCATTGCCGACCTCGAAGACAACGCGGTCGTGAACTCGGAATACAACCTGTCACACATCCTCATTTCGGTGCCCCAGTCCGCGACCAGCGAACAGTTGCAGGAAGCCGCGACGGAAGCAGCCTACGTTTACCAGGAGCTGCGCAATGGCGCGGATTTCGGCGAGATGGCGGTGCGCTACTCGGACAGCCAGAACAGCCTGGAGGGTGGCGATCTCGGCTGGATCAGCGGCGGCCAGCTGCCGACGATCTTCACCGACGTCGTCGGCACGATGGAGAAAGGCGAGTTCTCCGAACCGATCCGCGCGATCAGCGGCTTCCACCTGGTGCGGGTGAACGACGTGCGCGGCGTCAACCAGAAGAGCACGATCGAGCAGATGAAAATCCGCCACATTCTCATCACGCCGAACGAGATCATCGACGACCAGACGGCCAAACAGCGGCTCGAGGAGGCGAAGGAGCGAATCGAGTCGGGCGAGCCATTTGGCGAAGTCGCGAAGCTGATGTCCGACGATCCGGGGTCCGCGAACGAGGGCGGCGAGCTCGGCTGGCGCGGCCCGGGAACGTTCGTGCCGGAGTTCGAGCAAGTGGCGCAGAACCTGGAGATCGGCCACATCTCGGAGCCGTTCCAGACCCGCTTCGGCTGGCACATCCTCGAGGTGGAGGACCGGCGCATCTACGACAACACCGAGGACCTCAAGGAAAGCAACTGCGTGCAGCGGATCCGCAACAGCAAGCTGGCCGAGGAAACGGAACTGTGGGTGCGGCGGTTGCGGGACGAAGCCTACGTCGACATCCGCTCGTAATGCGCGCGGCGGCCGCGGCGAGCCGGCCGCGATGAAGCCGCTCGCCGTCACGCCCGGCGAGCCGGCCGGCATCGGTCCCGAGCTCTGCCTCAAGCTGGCCGAATCGCCGTGGGCCGACCGGGTCGTGGTGATTGCCGATCCCGCCATGCTCGAAGCACGCGCCCGGCGGCTCGGCTGGCCGCTCCGCCTGCGCGAAGCCCATCCGGACCGCCTGCAAGCGCGCACCCCGCCGGGTGAGTTGCAGGTGCTGCCGCAGCGGCTGCCGCGGCCCGATGTATGCGGCACGCCGGATCCCGCTAATGCCGCGGCCTTGCTGGCGGGCCTGCGGCTGGCGGTGGACGGCTGCCTCGACGGCTCCTTCGGCGGGCTGGTAACGGGGCCGCTGCAGAAAAGCGCGATCAACGATGCCGGAATCCCGTTCTCCGGCCATACCGAATTCCTGGCCGACCTGGCCGGCGGTGCGTCACCGGTCATGCTGCTCGTCGCCGGCAAGCTGCGCGTCGCGCTGGCGACGACGCACCTGCCGTTGAAGGACGTGCCCGGGCACATCACGGCCGCGCGACTGACGACCGTGATGCGCGTGCTGCACGACGACCTGCGTTCAAGGTTCGGCATCGGCAAGCCGTCGATCCTGGTCTGCGGCCTCAACCCCCACGCGGGCGAGGGCGGGCACCTCGGGCACGAGGAGCAGGACATCATCCGGCCGGCGATCGAGGACATGCGCGCCCAGGGCTTCGACGTGCGCGGGCCCGTACCCGCCGACACCGCGTTCACGCCCGCGGCGGGACCGGCGGATGCCGTGCTCGGCATGTACCACGACCAGGTGCTGCCGGTGCTGAAGTACGCAGGCTTCGGCAAGGCGGTGAACGTCACGCTGGGATTGCCGATCGTCCGCACGTCGGTCGATCACGGCACCGCGCTCGATATCGCCGGCACGGGCAAGGCCGACGCCGGCAGCCTGCTCGCCGCGGTCGAGCTGGCGGCGGCGCTGGCCCGCTCATGACGGCACCGGGCCGGCCGCGCAAGCGCTTCGGGCAGCACTTCCTGGCGAGTCCGGACGTCATCGACCGCATCGTCCGCGCAATTGCGCCGCAAGCCGGCGAGACGCTGGTCGAGATCGGACCGGGACGCGGCGCGATCACGGAGCCCCTCGCGAAAACGGGCGTGACCTTGCACGCCGTCGAGTTCGATCGCGACCTGGCGCGCCTGCTCGAGGAGCGCTATGCCGGCGCTGCCAACGTGTCGATCGTGCAGGCGGATGCGCTGCGCTTCGATTTTGCGAGCCTCGGCTCCGGGCTGCGGGTCGTCGGCAACCTCCCGTACAACATCTCCACGCCGCTCCTGTTTCACATGCTGGAATTCAGCGACGCCATAGAAGACCTGCACTTCATGCTGCAAAAGGAAGTGGTGGATCGCATGGCGGCATCGCCGGGCACGAAGGAGTACGGCCGGCTGACGATCATGCTCGGCTGCCGCATGACGGTCGAGCCGCTGTTCGACGTCCCGCCGGAGGCCTTCAGCCCGCCGCCGAAGGTGACCTCGGCCGTGGTTCGGCTGCGGCCGCGGCCGCG
The DNA here is from genome assembly GCA_964607425.1 of uncultured Woeseiaceae bacterium. Classification (GTDB taxonomy): domain Bacteria; phylum Pseudomonadota; class Gammaproteobacteria; order Steroidobacterales; family Woeseiaceae; genus IDS-8. Next base: position 6,009 of record CAZSKQ010000056.1, on the reverse strand, counting down.
CGGGGACATTGCCGTCCGGGACACGCGCGCGTTGTCGGCGCTCGTGGCGCGGGCGTTCAGCCAGCGCCGCAAGACCCTGCGCAACGCCCTGAAAGGCGCGGTTGACCCGGCGGACCTCGAGGCGCTGGGGATCGACCCTGTCGCACGGCCGGAAACCGTGCCGCCGAAGGAGTGGATTGCGCTCGCCAACCGCCTCGCCGGCGATGAAACGGGATAGAATACGATCCAAATGAGCAAACCCGACTGCGAAATCAGCATCGAAGTGGCCACCGACTACATCGATGACCAGTCCGAGCCGGATATCGGACGCTATGTCTTTGCCTACACCATCACCATTGCCAACCTGGGCAAGCAGCCGGCGAAGCTGCTGAGCCGCCACTGGGTCATCACCGACGCCAACGGCAAGGTGCAGGAAGTCCGGGGTGACGGTGTCGTCGGCGAACAGCCGCACCTCCATCCGGGAGAGCGATTCCGCTACTCGAGCGGTGCGATCCTCGAGACCCCCGTTGGAGCCATGCAGGGAAGCTATCGCATGGAAGCGGACAACGGCGTCAGTTTCGAGGCGCCCATCCCGCCCTTTACGCTCGCGGTGCCCGGCGTCCTTCACTGAGCCGCTGCCGCCCAATGTCGGTTTACGCTATCGGCGACATACAGGGCTGCTACGATCCACTGCAACGCCTGCTCGAGCGGCTCGAGTTCAACCCGGCGCGGGACCGTTTGTGGTTCACCGGCGATCTCGTCAACCGCGGGCCGCGGTCGCTGGAAGTGCTGCGCTTCGTCCGCGGCCTGGGCGACTCGGCGGTTACCGTGCTCGGCAACCACGACCTGCACCTGCTCGCGACGGCGCACGGCGTCGACAACGGCCGCGATCCCGACCGCTCCCTGCAACCGGTGCTGGAGGCAGCGGATCGCGATGACCTGGTCCGCTGGCTGCGCACGCGCCCGCTGGCGTACTTCGACGAGAAGCTGAACACGCTGCTGGTGCACGCCGGCGTACCGCCGGAATGGACGGTGAAGAAGACGCTGAAACGCGCCGCCGAAGTTGAAGAGGCGCTATCCGGCAGCGCTTGCGAGGATTTCCTGCCGAAACTGTACGGGAACACGCCCGCCCGCTGGTCGGGCGAGCTGAGCGGCAGCAAGCGGCTGCGCTACATCGTGAATGCCCTGACCCGCATGCGCATGGTGCACCGGGACGGCCGGCTGGATTTCGAGCACAAGGGCCCGCCGGAGAACGCGCGCAAGGGGCTGGTTCCCTGGTTCGACGCGCCGGGAGCGCGCTGGCGCGGTACGCGCGTCGTCTTCGGGCACTGGTCGGCGCTCGGCCTGGTCGTCAGGCCCGACCTGGTCGGCCTCGACACCGGCTGCGTCTGGGACCGCGAGCTGACTGCCGTGCGGCTGAACAAGCGGCCCAAAGTCTTTCAGGTCGATTGCAAGGCCGGTTAAACGGTAAACTGGCCCCATGCACAAGCGGGACGGCATAGTTACCGAAGCGGCGCCGCCGCCGGTCGGCGCGTACCCGCATGCACGCCGGGTCGGCGACCTCCTGTTCCTCTCCGGAATCGGGCCGCGCTCCGCGGAAACGGGCAAAATCGCCGGCGTGACGCTGGACGCGGACGGCGAAGTCGAACGTTACGACATTGCCGCGCAATGCCACGCCGTGTTCCACAACGTACGGGCGGTGCTCGCGAGCGCGGGCGCCGACCTGCAGGACCTGGTTGACGTGACGGTATACCTGACGAACATTCGCCGCGACTTCGCAACCTTCAACCGCATCTATGGCGAATATTTCAGTGCGGCAAACGGACCCTGCCGCACGACCGTGGAGATCAACCGCCTGCCGACGCCGATCGCGATCGAGCTGAAGTGCGTCGCGCATATGCCTGTCGCAAGCTAACGGGTTTCATCATGCAATCGCTGACCGCATTCAAATTCAAGCAGTGGATAGACGAGCACCGGCACCTGCTCAAGCCGCCGGTCGGTAACCAGCAGGTGTTCGAGGAGAATGATTTCATCGTCATGGTCGTGGGAGGCCCGAACTCCCGTACGGACTATCACTACGACGAAGGCCCCGAGTTCTTCTACCAGCTCGAGGGCGACATGCTGTTGAAGACGATCCAGGACGGGCAACGGGTGGACATCCCTATCCGCGCAGGCGACATCCTGCTGCTGCCGCCGCGGGTACCGCATTCGCCGCAGCGCCATGCCGGCTCGATAGGTCTCGTGATCGAGCGCAAGCGCAACCCGGACGAGCTCGACGGCTTCATGTGGTTCTGCGAAAACTGCGACAACAAGCTTTACGAAGAATACCTGTACGTCGACGACATCGTGGGGCAGTTGCCGCCGATCTTCGACCGCTTCTACAGCTCCGAGGACAACCGCACCTGCGACAGGTGCAACACGGTAATGCCGCGGCCGGGCGGCGGGACCTGATGCAGCGGCCAAGCGCCCGGGAGACGGGCTCCTACAGGTGAAGATCGACATACACACGCATATCCTGCCGGAGAACTGGCCGGATCTCGGCGAGCGTTACGGGTACGGCGGGTTCGTGCAGCTCGAGCATCACGGCCCGGGCTGCGCGCGCATGATGATCGACGGCAAGGAATTCCGGACCATCGAAGCCAACTGCTGGGACCCGGCCGTGCGCCTGGCCGACTGCAACGCGACCGGCGTATCGGTGCAGGTCTTGTCGACCGTGCCGGTGATGTTCAGCTACTGGGCGAAACCGGCCGACACCGCGGACCTCGCGCGCATCCTGAACGACCATATCGCCGGACTCGTCGCCGAGTATCCGCGGCGCTTCGCCGGGCTAGGCACGCTCCCGATGCAGGACCCGAAGCTCGCGATCGCGGAGCTGGAACGCTGTACGCGGTCGCTCGGGCTGGCCGGCGTGCAGATCGGGTCGCACGTCAACGGCTGGAACCTCGACGACGAGCGCATCTTCCCGGTGCTCGAAGCGGCCGCGGACCTCGGCGCGGCCGTGTTCGTCCATCCCTGGCAGATGCTCGGGCGCGAGCGCATGGGACTGTACTGGCTGCCGTGGCTGGTCGGCATGCCGGCGGAAACCGCGCTTTCGATCTGCTCCCTGATTTTCGGCGGCGTGTTCGAGCGGCTGCCGAAGCTGCGCGTGGCATTCGCGCACGGCGGCGGCGCCTTTCCGGGCATCATCGGCCGGCTGGAGCACGGCTTCAATGTGCGGCCGGACATCGTCGCCACCAGCAACGAGCATAACCCGCGCGAATACCTCGGCCGGTTCTACGTGGATTCGCTGGTGCACGAGCCGGCAATGCTCAGGTACATGATCGACCTGCTGGGCGCCGACTCCATTGCGCTCGGCAGCGATTACCCGTTTCCCCTCGGGGAGCACCATCCGGGCAAGATGATCGAGACGATGGGACTCGACGAGCGCACGCGCGATGCGCTGCTCGCGGATTCGGCGCTTGCGTGGCTCGATCGTACGAGGCAGGACTTTGCCTGAGCGCGGAGTACAAGCCCCCTTCCCCATCGAGCGCGACGGCGCCCGGGCGCTGGACGCGGCCGACGCGCTGCGGGCTTTCCGCGCCGAATTCAACTTCCCGCGCGATCGCGGTGAGCGCCGCGCCGTCTACCTTTGCGGCAATTCGCTCGGACTGCAGCCGAAGCTCGCGGTGCAATACGTGCAAGAAGAGCTCGAGGACTGGGCGAGCCTCGGGGTCGCCGGGCATTTCGAGGCGCGGCGGCCGTGGATGCCTTACCACCGGCAGGCAACCGCGGGCCTCGCAAAACTGTGCGGAGCACAAGCGAACGAAGTCGTGGCGATGAACTCGCTGACGGTGAACCTGCACCTGATGATGACGACGTTCTACCGGCCGGCCGGCCGCCGCCGGAAGATCCTGATCGAATCCACCGTGTTTCCCTCCGACCGCTTCGCCGCCGTATCCCAGATCCGCCTGCGCGGCTTCGACCCCGCCGATGCCCTTCTCGAGTGGCAGCCTCGCGCCGATACCGAAGAGCTCCTGGTGGAGGATCTTGCCGCACTGCTGCGGGAACAGGGCGATGAAATCGCGCTGCTGTTGCTGCCGGGGGTGCAGTACTACAGCGGCCAGCTACTCGACATGCCGGCGATCTGCCGGCTGGGCCGGGAGCACGGCTGCGCGGTCGGGCTCGACCTCGCGCACACGATCGGCAACGTGCCGCTGGCGCTGCACGACTGGGCGCCTGATTTCGCGGTGTGGTGCAGCTACAAGTACCTGAACGGCGGGCCGGGCGCGGTGGGCGGCGCTTTCGTGCACTCGCGGCACCTCGATGCCGACGGCTCGGAGCAGTTGCTCGGCTGGTGGGGTCACGATGAGGCAACGCGGTTTGCGATGGCGCCGAGCTTCACCCCGGCGCCGGGGGCGGACCTCTGGCAGCTCAGCAACCCGCAGATCCTGTCGCTGGCACCGGTGCTGGCATCGCTGGAGATCTTCAGCCGCGCGGGGCCGGCGGCGCTCCGGGAAAAATCCCTGCAGCTGACCGGCTACCTCGCGTTCCTGCTGCGGCATCATTTCGAGGGGCGCATCGCCTCCATTACTCCGCCCGATGCCCGCGGCTGCCAGCTATCGCTGGTCGTGCGCGATTCCGCCATCGATGCGCGTGCCCTGTTTCGCCGCCTGGAAGAATTGAACGTGTTCGCGGACTGGCGCGAGCCCAACGTGATCCGGGTCGCCCCGGCCCCTCTTTACAACAGCTTCGAGGATGTTTTCGAGTTCGTGCAGCGGCTGCGGGAGGCAGCGGGCGACGGGACGTGAGCAGCGGGCGCGTCAACATCGTCGGCGCCGGGCTGTGCGGCAGCCTGCTGGCCGTCGTTCTCGCCAGGCGGGGTTATGGCGTGACCCTGTTCGAGCGCGGGGGCGATCCGCGCCTCGGGCAGCCTGCCGGCCGGCGCTCGATCAACCTTGCGCTGGCCGCGCGCGGCATCCGGGCACTAGAACATGCGGACCTGATGGCGCGCGTCGAACCGCTCCTCATGCCGATGCGCGGCCGCATGATCCACGCGGAGGACGGCAGCACGGAGCTGCAGCCTTACGGGCAGCGGGAAAACGAGTGCATCTACTCCGTCTCGCGCGCCGAGCTGAACCGGAGGCTGGTGGATGCCGCGGAGCACAGCCACGGGGTCGAGCTGCGCTTCCGGCAGGAAGCGCTGGGAACGGAACCGGGGCCGGGCCACGCTGGATCCGGCCCCGGTTCCGCCCCTGACCTCCGGGTCATGCTCGAGGACCTCGACAAGTCTGCCCGCTACGCGATCGCCCCGCCCGTCATCGCCGCGGACGGCGCAGGTTCGGCCGTGCGCCGGGGACTGGCGGCGGCCGGCCTGCTGGAAGTGACCGAATCGTTGCTGCCGCATGATTACAAGGAACTCACGCTGCCCCCCGGGCCCGACGGCGACTTCCAGCTCGATCCGGGGGCGCTGCACATCTGGCCCCGCGGCGGTTTCATGCTGATCGCGCTGCCAAACCCGGGAGGCGATTTCACGCTCACGCTGTTCCTCGCGAAGCAAGGCACGCCGAGCTTCGCCGAACTGGAATCTAAAGCGCAGGTGGAGGCGTTCTTCGACCGCTGGTTCGCGGACGTCGCGCCGCTGATCCCGGACCTGGCCGGCTCGTTTTTGGCTAACCCGCTCGGCCTGCTCGGCACCGTCCGCTGCCGCCAGTGGCACAGCGGCGATATCCTGCTGATCGGCGATGCCGCGCACGCAATCGTTCCCTTCCACGGACAGGGCATGAACGCGGCCTTCGAGGATTGCGTGCTGCTCGACTCGATTCTCGACGATGCGGACCGCGATTGGGAGGCGGCGTTCGCCCGCTTCGAGGCGCGGCAATTGCCGAATGCAAATGCGATTGCCGACATGGCGCTCGAAAACTACGTCGAGATGCGCGACACCGTCCGGGATCCTAAATACGTGCTGCAGAAGCAACTCGCCTTCGAGCTGGAGCGGCGCTTACCGGATCGCTTCATCCCGCGCTACTCGATGGTCATGTTCCACGCCGGGAT
>CAZSKQ010000055.1:0-22091 GCA_964607425.1 uncultured Woeseiaceae bacterium | reverse complement strand
CTGCTCGACAACGTCGCCGGCTGCTTCGAGCGCGCCGGGCGCGTGCAAGAAATCCGGCTGCACGGCGATTTTCACCCCGGGAACGTGCTGCACGACGGCAGCGAGTTCTTCATCGTCGATTTCGACGACGTGCGCAGCGGGCCTGCGATACAGGACATCTGGATGTTCCTCTCCGGCGGGCGCGAGGAGCAGACCCCGCAGCTCGCCGCCTTGCTCGAAGGCTACGAGGAGTTCCGGCGCTTCGACGCGCGCGAGCTGCACCTGGTCGAGGCGCTGCGCTCGCTGCGCATCATGCACTATGCGGCCTGGCTGGCGCGCCGCTGGGAGGATCCGGCGTTCCGGATTGCATTTCCCTGGTTCGACACGCCGCGTTACTGGGACGAGCACATCCTGGCGCTGCGCGAGCAGGCAGCGCTGACACAGGAACCGCCCCTCGTGTGGATGACATAAGGCCGGAACGCTTCCCGCGCCGCACCGCGGCACCTGCAGGCCCACGCTCACCGGAGCACATCCCGCCGCCGGCCCTTCCGCGTGGGTAGCGCGCGTTAATTTGCGCTGCTTCGGCGCCAGGTCTAAAGTCACAGTATCGACTTCGCGGAGGCCCCGGCGGAACTCCCGAAGCCGGTGATGCTCTCAGAAATGGAAGACGCGCCGCTGCCAACCGTGTTCGGGATTCCAGATTGATTGCAAAGCCCCGCAAGTGGTTTCCGGTTGCAATATCGATTGCGCTGTCCGGCTGTTCCACTCACGTCGCCCTCCAGAACCCGGCCATCCCGGATCCCCTGATCGAGACCCTGCCGCTCGCCGTGGCGGTCCGCTATCCGGAAGCGTTCCAGCATTACGTCCACAAGGAAAAAGTCATCGGCAAGGACGAATGGACGATCGACATGGGGCGCGCGAACAGCATGCTGTTCACCCAGCTCTTCGGCGCCATGTTCGCGGAATGCACCGTGATCGGGGAGCCGCCGAACGTCGCCGGCAAAGACGATGGCGACGGACAGGACCAGCGTCCTCGCTGCAATTTCGTGGCGCCCGACACCGATCCCGGCAGCCTGCCGATCGACGCCCTGATCGAGCCCAGCATCGACGCATTCGAATTCTCTGTCCCTGAGCAGAGCCAGACCGATTCGTTCGCCGTCTGGATCCGCTACCGGCTGAAGATCTTTGATGCAGAGGGCAACGAGATCGCAAACTGGCCGCTCAGCGCCTACGGCAAGAGCATGGCCTCATTCATGGGCAGCGACGACGCGCTGCGCCATGCCGCGGTGCTCGCCATGCGCGATGCCGCGGCGCTGGTCATCCTGCAGATGGACAAGTCCGCGAATATCAGCGCGCTCGTCGCGTCGCGGCGCGCGCGGACCGCGAACACGGCTGGCGGCGTCGAAGCGCTGCCCGTCGACAAGGCTTTAACGACCGCTACGGAGGAAGAGCAAGATGATTCCGGCTAGGCTGAATCGGATCGCTTACTACGGCGGGCGGGGGATCATGGTCGCGGCATTGGCCGTGGGTTTGTCCGGTTGCGTGACGTCGCGCGTCGAGGACGTGCGCCAGGAAGCGACCGGCATCACGCCCGGTGAAGGCGTCGTCATCATGGCGAAGAGCTATCACCTCGGCAACGAGACGGAGGCCGACTTCATCGCCTGCGTCGGCAAGGAGATCAGCTCGGGCGATTCGGGGCTGCGCGTGATCCCGAACAAGGAGTTTGTGGACGCCCTGTTCCCCTGGTTCGAGCCACGCACCGCGCCGGCCGAGAGCAAGGGCTTGCCGGAGCTCATGCAGCGGCCCGGCGTGGCGGACATGATCGAGGAGCAAGGCGTGCGCTACGTGGTGTGGCTGGACGGCAGCACCGACCGCGTGGCCGGCGGCGGCAGCATGTCATGCGCGGCCGGTCCAGGCGGCGGCGGCTGCTTCGGTTTCGCATGGTGGCAGAATGACGCCAAGTACCAGGCGTCGGTCTGGGACCTGGACGGCCTGGAAGATGCCGGCACGGTGAGCGCCGACGTCAGCGGGACCTCGTTCCTGCCGGCCATTGTCATCCCGATCCCGCTCATCGCGCGCACCCAGTCGCACGCCTGCGGCGGCCTCGCCGAACAGCTCAAGCTGTTCATCGTCGGCGATTCGGCCCGGCAGGCGAGCTGAGGCGCCGCTAGCGGCCATTTCCCGGCCCTGGCGAGTCGTCTTCAGCGCGGCCGGCCGCCACGGATGAACGCGCGCCGATAGTACGGCGAGCCCATCGCCTCGACGCCGACCTCGCGCCCGGTAGACGGCGCGTGCACGAACCGGCCCCGGCCCAGGTAGATCCCCACGTGCGAGGGCTTCCCGGCGATGTCGAAGAACAGGACGTCGCCAGGCCTGAGGTCGCCCTCTTCCACGGGCTCGAGCTGCCGCCACAACCCGCGCGTGGTGCGCGGCACGGCAGTTCCGGCCTGCGCCCAGGCATAGCTCACGAGGCCGCTGCAGTCGAAGCCGTCGCTCGAACGGCCGCCGTACCGATACGGCACACCCACCTGGCCGGCCGCGATTGCGGCCGCCCGCTCACCGGCCGCGGCAGCGTGCGTCGCGGCCGGGGCCGCGGCCGCGGGAATCCTCGCCACGTCGGCACCGGTATCCGGCAGCCGCACAGGCGCGCCGCCGCAGGCCCCGAGCACCAGCGGTGCAGCGGCCAACAGCCAGCGAACAGTTCTGGAAGGCGGCAATGACATATGGAAAACTGCGTCCCCTTGAGCGTTCCAGATTACCTTACCGACCCGGTCCTTAACGCACCATGAACCATGTCTCGCGCCTCATGCTGCTTGCGGCGCTCGCCGCCGTCTTGCCCGGCTGCGGGTTATCGGCCGCCGCCGATGCGGAGGACGGCCGCGTGTATCGCCTGGATTACGCGGTAACGCTGCTGCCCGCCGCCAGGGGCGCCCGCGTGGTGCTCACCCTCGAGCAGGACGACGCCTACCTGCGCGGGCTCGAGATGACGCTGCTTGACGGCCGCATCCAGGATATCGAAGGCGATGGCGAGATCTCGATCGCGGACGGCCGGGTGAACTGGCTGCCGCCGGACAGTGGCGGCCGGCTGAGCTGGTTCGCACATCTCGAGCACCTGCGCAGCGACAGTGGCTACGACGCCTACGTGACCGGCAGCTGGGCGCTGTTCCGGGGCGAGGACATCATCCCGTCGGCGCACACGCGCACCCTCAAAGGCGCGCGCAGCGACACTCGCCTGACCTTCGACCTGCCGCGGGGCTGGTCGTCGGTCACGCCCTACTTCAGCAGTGACGACACCTTCGAAATCGACGATCCGGGGCGCCGTTTCGATACGCCGAAGGGCTGGATGGTTCTCGGCGAGCTGGGTGTGCGTTACGCCACGATCGACGGTGTGCGCGCCAAGGTCGCGGGGCCGACCGGCCACGGGGTCCGCCGGCTGGACATCCTCGCGCTCCTGCACTGGACCTTGCCCGACGTCTTGCGCCTCCTGCCGGATTTTCCCGACCGGCTGACGATCGTCAGCGCGGGCGAGCCCATGTGGCGCGGTGGACTGTCAGGACCGAAATCGCTGTACATCCACGCCGATCGCCCGCTCATCAGCGAAAACGGCACCAGCACCCTGCTGCACGAAGTGCTCCACGTCGGTATGGCCTTGCGCGCCGAGGACGGCGACGACTGGATCGTCGAAGGTTTTGCCGAGTACTACGCACTCGAAGTGCTGCGGCGCAGCGGCACGGTGGACGAACGGCGCTACGAGATCGCTCACCGGGACCTCGCGAAATGGGGCAGCGAAGCGCGAACCCTCTGCGCCAGGCACTCCAGCGGCAGCCGCACGGCGCGCGCGGTGGGCATCCTGCGCAGGCTGGACATCGAGATCCGTGAGAAAACGGACGGCCGCGCGAGCCTCGACGCGGTGCTGGCGGCGCTGGCGGACCTGGACCTGCCGATCACGGTCGACCGGTTGCGCGAGATCGCCGCGGAAGTAGCCGGCGAACCCGTGGCCGCGCTGAAAAACCTTCCCGGGTGCCCCAAGTAGGGACCTGCCCGTGCGTGGTAAACTCAAGCCATGGCGAATGACAATAAAAATGCCCATGATTTAGCCGCCGAGCTGGACGACGACACCACGGAACTCGAACTGCTGCCGGCCACCTGGCCCGACCCGGCACTCGACTACGAGGCCGAAGCGGATGCCGCCACGCACGCGTTCGAGAACCCGGACGCCGCCCGCGAGGGCAAGTCTCTCGAGACCCTGCAGGTCGCGCTGCGCGAGCGCGACGACTACATCGGGCGGCTCGAATACGACCTCGAGCAACTGCGAGCCCGCAAAAGCGGCCTCGAAACCGAGCTCAAGGCGCGCGAGGCGATCACGGAAGGCGTGACCACCGACCTCGAGGAGACGCGCGAGGCGCTGCTCGCGGCCCGCGAAAACCTCGGCGAGCGGGACCGGGCCTATGCCGAGCTGGAATCCCGCCTTCGGGAGTCCGAACGCGCGCGGCAGGAAAGTCTCGAAACGCAATCGCAGCTTGCCGGGATGACCGGCAAGTACGAACAGGAGCTTGCAGCGCGGGAATCGCTGGAAGCCCGGTGCAAAGCGCTCGAGGAGCAAGTCGCCGGGTTGGTATCGCCGAGCGCGGCACTCGAGGCGGAAGACACGCAACAACGGCTGCGGCAGGAGAACGAGCGGCTCACCGGTGCCGTACTCGGGTACAAGGAGGAGATTCGCGCGTTGCGCGAACAGGCGGCAAGAAACGAAGCCTATGCCGATACCCTGCGGCGCCAGGTGCAGGCGCAGGCGGCGGAACTCGAAGCGGCAACCGCTTCGTGGCGCAGCACGCAAGGCGAGCTCGAGGGCGCATTGCTGGAGATCGAGGAGCTGCGCGAACAGCTGGCAGCCGAAAGCCGCGCGATTGCCGCCTTGCAGGAGGAGCGCAGCGACGAGCGGATGAGCCTCGAAGCGGCGCTCGAGGACGCGCGCACCGAGCTTTCAGCGGCCCGGGAGGCCGTCGCCGCGAGCCGGACGGCCAACGAGCAACTCGAGTCGGAACTCGCGGAGACGACCGGCTCCCGGCGCGCCCTCGAATCGCAGCTCTCGCAGGCCGAAGAAGCGCGAGACGAGGAGCTTGCGAGGCTCGAAGACCGGGTCGAGCGGCTGCAACGGGATCTCGAGGATGCCGAGAGCAAGATAGAGAACAAGGATGCCGCAATCAGCGTGTTGCTCGCCGAGCTCGCCGACAAGCCGCAGGACGCGTCCGAGGTCCAGGCCGAGATAGCGTCGGCGCGGCCCGCCGAGCGCCGGGCATCGGCAGCGGACGAAAAGCACGGCGCCGACAAGGAGCGAACCACCCGCCTGCTCATCGGCCACATCGACGGGCAGGAAGTCCGCTTTCCCCTGTTCAAGAACAAGCTGACCATCGGCCGCACCGCGCACAACGATATCCAGCTCAAGCAGCAATTCATAAGCCGGCGGCACGCTGTCGTCGTGTGCGCCAACGACAGCACCCGAATCGTCGACTGGGGCAGCAAGAACGGCATTTACGTCAACGGTATGCGGGTGTCGGAAAAAGTGCTGAAAAGCGGCGACCAGCTTACCGTCGGCTCGGCCGAGTTCCGCTTCGAGGAACGCCCGATGCGCTGAGCTCGGCGCATTTCGGCATACCGCCGGCGTTCTGTGAGGCCAATCACGGCAAACCGTGCCGGTTCGAGCTAGTCTCGCGCTCAATCCTCGCAGACAGCAGATGCACACCGTGCCCGGGACGGCGCCGAACCAGATGGACCTGAGCGCGACCAAGGACATAGCGCGCAGCGCCGAGCAGCTGGCCACGAAAAAGATCTGGCTGCCGAAATTCCTGTACGACAGCTTGCCATGGTTTTACCTCGCCGCCGGACTGGCGGCTTTTTTCGCGACGCTTTATGTCAGCACCTGGCTTTGGGTTGTGCCGCATTACCTGCTGTTCTCGCTCGCCTGCCTGCATCTCTCGTTTGCCGTGCTGCGCAAGCGGCGGCGTGCGCGGCGCGCCTCCCGGGACAACTCGCCGCGCGCTTGAAGGATTCCACGCCGGGGGTTGACCTGCCGCGGGGCTTGGTGAACGATGCGGTGACCTGGCGGAACGGCTGCCGTAATCGTGGGATCCGTTGAATTGAAGAACCGGCTGTTGAAGGAAACAGCGATCCTGGCGGTCCTGGTCTTCCTGGGCCTGGCCCTCCTCCCGCTGTGCATCTACCTGGTCGGCCAGGCGATCTTCGGCGAATACGGCAGCGGCGGGTTCAGCGGCTTCTTCGGCGCGCTGCATCGCGAGTTGCGCGAGGGCGAACCGGCCGCGTGGTTCCTGCTGCTCTCTCCCTACCTCCTGTGGCAACTCGCGCGCCTCACGCTATGGGGTTTCCGGCAACTCGGGCCGGGCGGCAGCGAGGCCGGCGACGAATCCGGCGAAGCGCCCGGAAAACTGTGACCGGCTTCACAAATTCCCGTTCGCGTACAAAGATTTGGGCCGCATAAGCTAGAACTTATGTCAAGGCTGGTGCATGCTGGCACCACGCGCGGATTACAGTGACCGCGCGGCTTTGAAGTCGCCACGAGAGTAGTGCGGAAGACGATGATGCAGCAGTTTCTCCGATGGCTGGGCCTGCGGCTCTTCGGGCGGAAAGCGGCACCGCCGCCGCCACCGCGTCCTGTCGGAGTGCGCGTCCGGCCACCCGCCGCGCGCCCGCCCGCGCCAAGGCCCCGGCCGGCCGAATTCACGCCCGAAGTCCGCGGCACGGTTGCCGACGGCGGCCCCGGCAAGAACGTGTTCGTGCGCAACCGCTTCGTGCGCGAAGATACCGGCACCCACGAAACGCTGAAAATTCTCGACGAGTCCCTGCTGGAAGCGGAAGAGGAAGCCGGCATCGACCCGTACAACACCGGCCGTTTCGACCGCTCCAAATCCTGGGATTTCCGCTTCCGCAAATAAGCGGCCCGAGCTCGGTCCATCGCCTGAATTGACGCCTGGCCTCAAGCGCGGGTAACCTCGCGAGCCCGGCGCGGAGCGGAATCAATGGGCCTCAGGGTTTCCTTCGACCTCGAAGAAAGCGACCTCAAACATTTCCGGCTGATCATGCGCGAAGCGCGGAACGCCGCCGCGAATTTCTCGCCGGAGGAAATCGTTGCGGGCGCGCGCAACCGGCTCGCGCAGGTCGGCACGGACGAGTTACCGCACTTCATCGAGGAACGCCTGGCCAATCTCGACCTGATGATCAGCATGCTCGCCGACCACGAGTGGCGGCTGCCGAAACAGGAGTCCGCCCGCGTCCTTAATGCCCTCGCCTATTTCAGCGAGCCGAACGACCTGATTCCCGACCACATTCCGGGACTCGGCTTCCTCGACGACGCAATCATGATCGAGCTGGTTGCGCGCGAGCTGAAGCACGAGCTCGAGGCTTATCGCGATTTCTGCGCGTTTCGCGAGCGAAATCCGTCGTCCAGGCCGAGGTCGCCGGCCGCGACCCGGGAGGAATGGCTCGGGGAGCGAAGAAAGGAGCTCCAGTCCCGCATGCGCCGCCGCCGCAAGCGCAACCACGCGGCCGGCGGCAAGGATCGCCCGCGCCTGTTCTGACCCGCGGCTACGGCCAATAATAGAACCCGACGAGGACGAGCCCCAGCCACATCAGCATCTGCGCCGGAATCCGCCACTTGTGCCGAATGAGCAAGCCATAGAAACTCAGTGCGGAAATCGCGGTCATAACCGAGAATAGCGCCAGGCTGACGCGCATGGCGTCGGTTTCCGCCGCGAGCCGCGGGTGCTCGCCACCCAGGATTAGAAACATGATCATGACCGCTACCAGGCTGATGCTGATCGACAGGCACGATCCCAGGACAATGCCGGTAAGTACGGTCAAAGGACGCATGTCGGAATACCTCGGGCGGGCCTCTCGCTGACGGTCCCGCAAATGTCTTTTTTGCTGTTCGCGCCCTTGATCGGCGGGCCGGTGCACTCTAGCCTAGCGCCTTGTCCCGTGAATATGCTGCCGAGGACGCGCGCGGATCTTTGCAGCAGCCCGGCTACGACGGCCGGTAACAGCGCCAACATTGCGCTCTGCCGTGACGTTGCCGGACGCAAAAAGCGCCGCGAATTATGCGACATATTCACGCGACAGGACACTAACCCACTTGGTCCTGCATCTGAAGCTCTGCCGCCAACCCTATAGCCCGAGAATGATGGAGATCATCTTGAACAAGTCCGCATCCGGTGCCCGCCGAAAATTCCTTGCGCTCCTGCTCGGTATTCTTGCCTTACCCGCGCTGGCGGCTACGCCGTCCGCCGCCGATTCGGACCTGTCCCCGCTGCCGAAACACGAGCGCATTGGTGAGCTCGTCACGGAGTTCGTGGAGAAATCCCATTACCAGCATTCGTCGGTGGACGATGCGCTCTCCGAGCAGATCCTCGAGCGCTATATCGAGGCGCTGGACGGCAACCACATGTACTTCCTGAAGAGCGATATCGAGGCATTCCGGAAATATCGCCACCAGCTCGACGACATGGTCCGCTCGGAATCGCTCGCTCCCGTGTTCCAGATGTTCGACGTTTATCGTACGCGCGCGCGCGAACGGCTGAAGTTCGCGCTCACGCAGCTTGAAACCGAGCCCGATTTCACGGTCGACGAGGACTACATCTTCGACCGCGAAGAGGTGGGCTGGGCGGAAACCACCGCGGAACTCGACGAGCTGTGGCGCAAGCGCGTGAAAAACGACGCGCTCAGCCTGGCGCTCGCCGAGCAGGAATGGCCGAAAGTACAGGAGACACTGCATAAGCGTTACACACGTTTCCTGAAACGCATGGACCAGATCAAGAGCGACGACGTGTTCGAGACCTTCATGAACGCCTATGCGCACACGCTCGATCCCCACTCCAGTTACCTGTCGCCGCGCAGCTCCGAGGAATACCGGATCGCGATGAGCCTCTCGTACTTCGGCATCGGCGCCTCGCTGCAGCTCGAGGACGACTACGTGAAAGTGGTCGACGTGATCCCCGGCGGCCCCGCCGCCATCGACGGCCGGCTGCAGCCGGACGACCGCATCACGGGCGTCGCCCAGGGCCAGGAGGGTGACATGGTCGATGTCATCGGCTGGCGGCTGGACGATGTCGTGCAGCTCATTCGCGGGCCGGCCGATACGGTCGTGCAGCTGCAAATCCTCCCCGGCGGTGCCTTACCGGGATCGGCGCCGCGCATACTGAGCCTCACGCGCAACCAGGTGAAGCTCGAGGAACAGGCCGCACAAAGCGACATCGTCACGATACCGAAGGACGGCCGTGACTGGAAAATCGGCGTTATCGAGGTGCCGAGCTTCTATCGCGATTACCGGGCGCTGAGCAACGGCGACCAGAATTACACCAGCACGACCCGCGACGTGAAGCGATTGATCGCCGAGCTGGAGGAACAAGGCATCGATGGCCTGATCATCGACCTGCGGGACAACGGCGGCGGGCACCTGACGGAAGCGACGGCACTTTCGGGCCTGTTCATCGACAATGGCCCGGTGGTGCAGCTGAAAAGCTCGAACGGGCGTATCAGTCGGCTGGACGACCCCGATCCGGTGGCGCGCGTCTACTACGGCGGCCCGCTCGCGGTGCTGGTCAACCGCTACAGTGCCTCGGCATCCGAGATTTTCGCCGCCGCAATCCAGGACTACCAGCGCGGCGTCATCATCGGACAACGCACCTTCGGCAAGGGCACGGTGCAAAACCTGTACTCGCTCGACCAGTACGTGCGCTCTCCCGACGGCGAGGGGCTGGGACAGCTGACCCTGACGATCGGCAAGTACTACCGCGTGACCGGCGCCAGCACGCAGAATCGGGGCGTGACGCCGGATATCCCGCTGCCCTCCGTGATCGACACTACCCTGGTGGGCGAGAGCGCCCGCAAAACCGCCCTGCCATGGGACGAAATCAAAACCACGAATTTCGAGCCCGGACAGCCGCTGGACCAGGTCGTCTCGACCCTGACGGAGAGTCACCTGTCGCGCAGCAAGACCGACCCGGATTTCCAGTACCTCGTAGCAGGAATCAAGAGCGCCGAGGAAATCCGCGCGCGGAAAGTGGTGTCGCTGAACCTGGAAACGCGGCGCGCGGAGCGGGAAGCGGAAATGAACGGAAGGCTGACGCGAGAGAACGCACGGCGTGCGGCGCTCGGCCTCGAGCCGATTGCCGATACGGAGGCGTTGGAGGATCTGGAGGAGCCGGACGTCCAGCTTGACCAGGCCGCGGCCATTGTTACAGACTTGGCCGAGCTGAGACAGCTCGAGACGTTGCCGGCGCAAAAGGCTGCCCGCGCCGAACAGTACGACCAGTAGCCCCGAAATCCGGCGATGCTTGAAAGCCGACTGGCCGGTGTTATACTGATGTATAACACCAGAGCCAGCCGCGTGGGAGATCGCCTTGCAAATGCCAACGGCCGCCGGTCGCCAATCCGTTCCAAAAATTCTGCTGAGCAGCATCGCGTGGCTGTCGCTCGCGTTCGCGGCAGCGGTGCCCGCGGCACCTTGTGGCGCCGTCGGGGAGTGCGATTCTGTTAGCGATCTCGGCAGCGCCGATGCCTTCCTGGGCCGTCTTGCGCTGCGGCTGGTCGACCTCGGCGATGCCGGCTCCGCGGACGAAGCCGCGGGCGCGACCGACGCGCCCCACGCCATGGCGCCCCTGCTGTTCCTCGCTCCCCGCGTCACGTCGATCCTGGAAGACGTTTTCCCGGATGATGCCGATATGAAAGTCAACGACGGTGCCACGAACGACGGCAGCACGAAGACGCATCCGCAGGCGGTGTTCAGCTCTCCGCTCGCCGAAAGTGACAGCGCGGCAAGCGACGCGCCTTCGCCGGAAACGGACCACGCCTCTATCCTGCCGAAATACCAGCGGCAGATGTACCGTACCGATATCTGAGTTCCGGAAGCCGCGTCAGCGGCTCAGGATTTTAGCGATCCCCCAGTAGTTTTCGCCCAGCAGGTTGGCCTCGCTTTCTTTGACACTGCCGCTCGCGTCGATATCGAAGACGGTGGTGACGGTACCGGCCACCGGCACGGCATCGCCCTCGTTGCGAAACAGCGCCTTTTTACCGATCAGCTTCGCACGTTGCTGCAGCAGGTCCGCCACGTCGCCGCTCTCATCCATGGCCTGACTGCCTTTCTGGATGCGTGCCAGCATACGGTTGCAGTCCTCGCGCCCGCCGTAGCGGATCGCGCCGACACTCTTGTCGCACGCCTCCTTGGCCAGCCCCGCCAGCTCGCCGTCTTCGAAGTCGAGAAAAAGCTGTTGGGCGAACGCCAGGATCAGCAGGTTGATGGAACGCTTCATGGGCAGCTCGAGGCCCTGGTTCTCCGGCGGCCTGGCGTTTCTGGCCGCCTCCAGCTTGTCCGCCGCTGCCTGCTCCGCCTGCCGATGCGCCTCGACCTGCTGCGCAAGGCGCTCCAGCACGGCCGTGATCGAGCGCCGCTTGAAGATCTTGATGAAGCCGCTCATCGCGAGCAGGCGGTTCTTCTCTGACTGAAGATCCGCTTCGAGCTGCGCGATACGCTCTCCCTGCTCGCCGATCTCCTGTTCGAGCAAGCGGACCTGGCGCGCACGCTCTTCGTTCCATTTGACCAGCAGCTCGTTGTGCTGCCGCTGTTCCCGCTGCTGCTTCAACTGTTCGGCGAATTTCGCGAGCTTGCGCTGGCAGCGCAGCGCCAGGCTGCGAAGCTGGTAGAACACGACGACGTTCGCGGCCCAGTCCGGATCGAGCAGCAGTTCTTCAAGGTGGTCCAGCTTCTGCTGCAGCCGCGCGCTGGCGCCTTCCTGCTGCTTGATCTTGTCCCGGAGCCGATACTGCTCCTTGCGCATGTTCGCGAATTCTTTCTTGAGTTCGGCACGGTTCCAGTACAGGTGCAGCAACTTCTCGCTGTCCTGCGACTTTGCTCGGGTATGGCCGAAAAGGGCAGCCAGGTTCGCCAAAACTCATTCCTCTTGCCCGTCGTTCCCGCGCGCGGATGCACCCGCCGGTCTGCGGACCGGGAAATCATGACAAGCAGGAAGGCGCCAATCCTTGATTGAATCGACAGTTTGTGCGCTGGATTTCGATTTTTTCACGCCCCGCCGACGGCGCAAAAAGGAAGATCGGCGCCCTGTTCAGCGTTCGAGGATCAGGTGGCCCTGGTCCATGAGGTATTCGAGCCACTTGTTGAAAACGATGTTGCGCCGCCACCTGGCATCCAGTTCGGCGCGGTGCTCCAGCGACAGGCGGTGCAGTTCCGCGTGCCGGTGCTCGTTTCTGATGCCTGTCGCTTCCGCGAGCCGGCCGTCCAGGTATGCCCGAATCAGCATGTTCGGATCGGCAACGCGCGTGCCGTCTTCGTCGAAGTAATAGGACAATGACAGGGTGACCGTATACCGGCTGCGATCCAGGATTTCGAGATGCAGGGCGCAGTCGCCCGCCACGCGTGACTGGTAGTAACCGTCCAGTCGGTCGAGCTCGGGAATCAGTTGGTTAAGGCGGATGAAATTACTTTCGTACAGCAGCATGAGGCCGATAAAACTGCGAGGTTTTACGACCGTCTGCGGAACGAGCTGGTAGTCCAGTAACATGAGGCAAATATATCACAGCGCCTCTTTTGCACTAGCCATGCAAATCCGGTTCCAGTTACCGAAAAGGGTGCGGGTCAAAGGTCGAAAAATCAGGGTCGCACTCGCCTCTCGACCCCTGTACTATCGAGAATTCGACTCGCAATTTCCTCAATGGAAAATTCCGTCGTGTCGACATATGGAATGTTGTAGCGCTTGAAGATTTTTTCGGCCTCACGCAGTTCGAAACGAACCTGCTGCGCGGTCGAATAGCGGCCGAGAGCCCGTCGCTCTTTCCGGATCTGCCGCAATCGCGTCGGTGCAATCGTCAGCCCGAACAACTTCGAATTTTGCGATACGAGGATGTCCGGCAGCGTGCCGCTGTCGAATTCTTCGTCGGTCAGCGGATAATTCGCCGCGTAAACGCCGTACTGCAACGCGAGGTAAAGGCAGGTCGGCGTCTTGCCGCTGCGCGATACGCCGACCAGGATCACGTCGGCCATTTCGTAGTTGCGGGTAATCGCACCGTCATCGTTTGCCAGCGCAAAATTGGTCGCTTCGATCCGCCTCATGTAGGCTTCGATGTCGCTCACGCCGTGCGCGCGGCCGGGCTTGTGGGTTGATACTTGCCCAAGCTCCTTCTCCAGCGGCTCCAGGAACACGTCGAAAATGTCAAGGTGCAGCCCGTCCGCTTCCCGGAGGATGGAGCGAAAATGGTCCTGGACCAGTGTCGAAAAAATGATCGGCCGGAGCGCCGTCGTGCGCGCCGCGTCGTTGATCTTCTTGACGGCCTCCCGTGCCTTGTCATCAGTATCTATAAATGGCAAAGTCACTTGCCGAAATCGCTGGCCATCGAACTGCGTCAACAGGCTGTGGCCCAGCGTTTCGGCCGTTACGCCGGTCTGGTCCGACAGAAAAAATACTGTTCGTTCGCTCATCCGAAAGCTCCCCTGCACGTCCCGTGACCGGGGTGGCGGTACGAGCGAGTGTACTTCGGACAATGCGAGACTTGAAAGCGCTCATTTCGGTCGCTGAAGGAATTTGTCAATCGTAGCGTGTTCCGTTGTCGATGTCGTTTCATCATCTGCGACGGGTGCGCTGGCTAAGGGAGTCGAAATTGGAGCCGTATGTCCTCAAGCTGGAAGAGCTTGGCATGGAGAACGTCGATATCGTCGGCGGTAAAAACGCGTCGCTGGGTGAGATGATCGGCAAGCTGGGCGAGCTCGGCGTGCTGGTACCGGGCGGCTTTGCCACTACGTCTGCCGCCTATCGCGAGTTCCTGAAAAACGATGGCCTCGACGAACGTATACGCCGGCGGTTGCAGGACCTCGACGTTGACGACATCGAGGCACTCACGGATGCCGGCCGGAGCATCCGCGGCTGGATTGCGGAAACGCCATTACCTGCGCGGCTGCGGGAGGACCTCGAAGTCGCCTGGGAGGAAATGTGCGCCGGCCGGGACATCTGCGTGGCGGTTCGATCCTCGGCCACCGCCGAAGACCTTCCCGATGCGTCGTTCGCGGGACAGCAGGAAACGTTCCTCAACGTGCGCGGGCTGAGCCACCTCATAGACGCCTTGCACCAGGTGTACGCATCGCTGTTCAACGACCGTGCCATTGCCTACCGCGTGCACCAGGGCTTCGATCATTCGCAGGTTGCGCTGTCGGTGGGTGTGCAGCACATGGTGCGCAGCGATCTCGGATCGTCCGGCGTCATGTTCACGCTGGATACGGAATCCGGCTTTCGCAACGCGGTGTTTATCACCTCGTCGTACGGCCTGGGTGAAACGGTCGTGCAGGGCGCGGTGAATCCGGACGAGTTCTACGTCTACAAACCGGCACTGGAAAGCGGCCATCACCCGATCCTGCGGAAGAACCTGGGCAGCAAAGCGGTCAAGATGGTATTCAGCGACAATCCCGAACCCGGCAAAACCGTGGCAACGGTCGATGTCGACGAGGCCGACGCCCTCGCCTTCTCCCTGACCGATGAGGAAGTGATCGAGCTCGCACGCACCGCCGTGATCATCGAGCAGCATTACGGCCGCCCCATGGACATCGAGTGGGGCAAGGACGGCAGCGACGGCAAGCTCTACATCCTGCAGGCGCGTCCCGAAACCGTGCAGAGTCGAAGCGGCAGGACGATCCAGCGTTTCACGCTGCAGGACCGTTCGAGCGTGCTCTGCAAGGGGCGCAGCATCGGGCAGAAGATCGGCGCCGGCACCGCGAAGGTCATCCGGAATGTGAGCGAAATGGGGCGGGTGCAGCCAGGCGACATCCTCATCTCTGACATGACGGATCCTGATTGGGAACCGGTGATGAAGAGGGCTGCCGCGATCGTCACGAACCGCGGCGGACGCACCTGCCATGCCGCCATCATCGCGCGCGAGCTCGGCATTCCCGCGGTTGTCGGCTGCGGCAACGCGACTACGACGATCGCGGACGGCGCCGACGTTACCGTGAGCTGCGCGGAAGGCGACGAGGGCTACGTTTACGAGGGACAACTGCGCTTCGAGGAAAAAGAGATCGAGCTTGATTCGCTGCCCGATATTCCGGTCAAGATCATGATGAACGTCGGCAATCCCGATCGGGCGTTCGACTTCGCCAACATCCCCAACCACGGCGTCGGACTCGCACGCCTGGAGTTCATCATCAACCGTATGATCGGGGTGCACCCGAATGCACTGCTGGATTACGACAAGCTCGGTCCCGACGTCCGCGAGGCGATTGACGAACAGATGGCCGGCTACGCATCGCCGACCTCCTTTTTCGTCGACAAGCTTGCGGAGGGTGTAGGTACCATCGCCGCGGCATTTGCGCCGCAGCCAGTCATCGTGCGACTTTCCGATTTCAAGACCAACGAATACGCAAACCTGATCGGCGGCGAAGCCTACGAGCCGCGCGAGGAAAACCCGATGCTCGGATTTCGCGGAGCGTCGCGTTACGTGGCGCCGAGGTTCCAGCCCTGCTTCGAGCTGGAATGCGCCGCGCTGCGCAAGGTGCGCAACGAAATGGGGCTGAAGAACGTGCAGGTCATGATCCCGTTCGTACGAACGGTAGCGCAGGCACAGCAGGTAATCGGGTTACTGGAGCAGAACGGGCTCAAACGCGGCGAAGACGGTCTCAAGGTCATCATGATGTGCGAGCTGCCGACGAACGCACTGCTCGCCGACAGCTACCTCGATCACTTCGACGGCATGTCGATCGGCTCGAACGACATGACGCAGCTGACGCTCGGGCTGGACCGCGACTCCGCATTGATCGCGGACCTGTTCGACGAGCGCGATGCTGCCGTCAAGGCGATGCTCGCGCTGGCCATCAAATCCTGCAAGGAACGCGGCAAGTACGTCGGCATCTGCGGGCAGGGCCCGTCGGACCATCCGGACCTGGCCCTGTGGCTGGTCGAGCAAGGGATCGAAAGCCTGTCCCTCAATCCCGACACCGTGGTGGAGACCTGGATGTTCCTGGCCGGGGAAGCGGTGGCGTAGCGCTCAACGCGCCGAGGCGGGCTCCCGCAAGGGAGCCGCGAGCCGTCAAAACCGGTCGTAACGCGAACGCTTCTGCCACCGTATGCGCGGCAGCCAGAGCCCGAGGACGATCCCCACCAGCATCACCACGCCGCCGGCCAGGAACCAGTTGCGCGTGGTCTGGCTCGTCAGCTCCCGATTCTCCTGCTCCAGCGTACTGACCTGGATCTCCGCGTCTGTAAGCTGCTGCCGCAGGTCCTTGTTCAGCTGGTCGATCGCGAGCACGTTCGCCGCGGCCCGCTTGATTTCCTCGAGCTCCTGCTGCAGTGCCTGTTTGTCGCGCTGCAGCGATTCGATGCGGGCCGTTGCCGCATCGTACTCGCGGGTGATGGCGGCCAGCTGGGAACCGAGCGAGTTGCCCTCGGAGCGCGCGTTGGTGAGCTGCGCCGTCAGCCGCTGCAGCTGCTCGCGCGCTGACGGCTCCTCCATCAGGTAACGCGTAAGGACCCAGCCTTCCGTGCCGCCCGTGGTACTGACGCGGGAATACTCGTCCGTGGCGTCGCGCTCGAGCAGCTCGAGCTGCGTGCCGCTCGGCAGCACTCGCGAAATGGCGTTGGAAGTGCTCGGCCCCGTCCGCAGCATCACTTCGAACTGGTCGCTGACCCACACCGGTTCGGCCCGCAGTCCGGCTGCCGCGCACAGTAAACCGCCAAGCAAGAGGCATGCCTGCAGTTTCGCTCTCGTCATTTTAAGTCGCCCAAACTCCTGTGGCCCAACTATAAGGCAACCGCAATTCCCGCACCAGAAGCCGCACGGCATGCGACCTTCGGCGAGACACCTTACGCGCTCGGCATCCGCCGACGGGGACCGGCCGCATGACCGCTAAGCCGCCCCCCGTTTCTGCCAGACGGCGAGGTAATTGTTCGCCGGCATCGCATACAGGCGTGCACGGAATAATCCAGCCGCCGTCCCGAAACGGTCCAGGCTCTCGATGTCGCGTATCCCCATCGCGGGATCCCGCTGCTTCAGCGACGCATCGAACGCGGCGTTGCTGTCGCTCGAAAATCGGCCGCCGAAATTGAATGGCCCGTACAGGCAGAAGGGGCCGCCCTCCTCCAGCACCTTCCCGGCGAGCTCGAACAGGCAGCGGACCGCCTCGATCCCCATGATGTGAGCCGTGTTGGACGAGAACACGGCATCGAACGCGAGTCCGCCCGGATCGAAGCGTTCGACGTCGAGCGCGAGCGGCGGCAATACGTTATCGAGCGCCGCCTGTTCGAGCCAGGCGCGGATACCTTCATGATTGCCGGGCAGATCGCTGGTCTGCCAGCGGAGCCACGGCAAGGCGGCGCCGAAGAACACCGCGTGCTGCCCCGTCCCGGAGCCGATCTCGAGCACGCGCGCAAGGCCCCGGAACTCCTCCCGCAGCACTTCCAGGATCGGCTGCCGGTTACGTTCGCAGGCGGGCGCGCACGGTAGTGATGTCACAGTCCTCTCTGCACCACGTGCGGATCGAAAAGCGCATGCCGGTAGTACACCAGTTCGGCTATCGAATCGCGGATGTCGGCGAGCGCGCGGTGCGTGGACTCCTTGTTGAACCCGGCCGCGACATCCGGCGCCCAGCGCTGCGCGATAATCTTCACCGTGCTGACGTCCAGGTTCCGGTAGTGGAAAAATGCTTCCAGCTCCGGCATTTGCCGCGCAAGAAAACGTCGGTCCTGGCAGATCCCGTTGCCGCACATCGGCGACACGCCCTCCGCTACGTGCCGGCGCAGGAACTCGAGCGTCTGGCGTTCGGCATCCGCCAGCGTCAGGCGACTCTCCAGCACGCGGGCAATCAACCCGGACGCGCCGTGCTGCCGCGTGTTCCACTCATCCATCGCGTCCAGCACCTCCTGCGGCTGGTGCAGCGCCAGCACCGGTCCTTCGGCAATTTCGTTCAGCTGGTCGTCGGTGACGATCGTGGCGATCTCGATGATCTCATCTCTCATCGTGTCCAACCCGGTCATTTCCAGGTCGATCCAGATGAGGTTGGTCTGCGGATTCGAGGTTGGGGTGCGTAATTCGCTCATGTGCTCCTCTTGGACACGGCACATGTTAACGGATTACCGCGGCCCTGATGCAAGAGCCCGCGCCGGGCGGCATACTGGCCGCCCATGCCGCCAACTGAGACCCGATCGGCGCCGGTTATCCGCGCGCGTGTCGTCGCGACCTTCGGCCGCCGCTTCCGGCTGTCGCGGGACGACGGCACCAGCGCCGCGGCGCGGGTGAAAGGCCGTGGCCTGCAACCGGTTTGCGGCGATCTCGTCGAAGCCGTACCGCTGCCGAACGAACCGGAGTGGCTGATCACCGGGCTGCTGCCGCGCACAAACGAGCTGACGCGCCCCAACCTGCGCGGCGGGGTCGAGGTGCTGGCCGCCAACCTGGACGTTCTCGTCGTCGTCACCGCCGATTTCCCGGCGACGGACTGGTTCATCACCGACCGCTACCTCTGCGCCGCGGAACTGATGGGCGCCGCCGCGGCCGTCGTGTTCAACAAAACCGACCTGGGTGCGATCGAGCCCGCCTCACGACAGGCGCTGGCGGAATACGACGCGATCGGCTACACCACCTTCCGCCTGAGTGCCCGCCGGAACGAGAACGTCGGTGCCCTGCGCGATTTCCTGGCAGGCCGCCGCGCGATCCTCGTCGGCCAGTCGGGTGTCGGCAAATCGAGCCTCATCAACCGGCTGGTCGAGGACAGCGTGCTGCCGACGGGCGACGTTTCGAAAAGCCGGCGCGAAGGGCGGCACACCACGGCCAACTCGGTGATGCTGTCCCTGCCGAACGGCGGCGCCGTCATCGATTCGCCGGGGGTGCGCGATTACGCGCCCGCGGTGGATGAACCCGCCGAGGTCGCGCACGGTTTCCGGGAGATCCGGGAGGCGGGTACAGAGTGCCGCTTCGCGAATTGCCGGCACCTGCGCGAACCCGACTGCGCGGTGAAGGCCCGGGTCGCCGACGGCCGCATCAGCGCAAGACGCTATGAAAGTTACCGGCGCCTGCTGGCAAACGCGGAGAGACTGGCGCGCCTGTAGCGCCCTTCATAAGACCAGCGGCCGACGCGCGGGCCAATCCCTGCGAATCAGCCCGGCGGCCAGGTCATGGGCCGGCCGCCGAGCACGTGCAAGTGGATGTGGAACACCGATTGCCCGGCACCTTCCATGCAATTCATGACCGTGCGATAGCCGCTCGCGTCGATGCCTTCGTCGCGCGCAATTTTCTGGGCGGCGAGATAAAGGCGGCCGACATCGCCGGCATCCTCGTCCTGGAGATCGTTGATTGTAGCGATGTGCTTGCGCGGAATTACGAGCACGTGCGTGGGCGCCTGCGGGTTGGTATCGCGAAACGCGACCACCCGGTCGGTCTGGTAGACGATGTCCGCGGCGATTTCCTGCGCGGCGATCTTGCAGAAGATGCAGTTTTTATCGGGCATGCCGACCTCCTCGTTGGCGCCCGCCATCGCGGGCGATCGGTACGTTATTTACGGCGCCGTCAATCCACCATCCTCCGGCCAAAGAAGGCGTGGGACAGCGTGCCCCCGTCGACGTATTCCAGCTCGCCGCCCAGCGGCACGCCGTGCGCGATACGGCTGGCCGGCACCCGGTAGCGGGCTGCCATCTCGGCGACAAAATGCGCCGTGGCATCGCCTTCGACCGTCGGGTTGGTGGCGACGATGACTTCCTCGAAGTGCTCGTTTGCCAACCGCTCCTCGAGATCGTGCAGCCCGAGCTCACGCGGCCCGATACCATCGAGCGGCGACAGGTGGCCCATCAGCACGAAATAATGCCCCTTGTAGCCGGTGGCATCCTCAATGGCCATAACGTCGGCCGGCGACTCGACGATGCACAGCACGGACTGGTCACGCCCGGCGGCTTCGCAAATGCTGCAAAGCTCGGTTTCCGAGAGCATGCGACAGCGGCGGCAATGCCCGATGCCGGCAACGGCCGCGGCCAGCGCCTGCGACAACTGCTCCGCGCCCTCGCGATCGCGCTCCAGGAGGTGAAAGGCGATACGCTGCGCCGACTTTCGGCCGACGCCCGGCATGCACCGCAATGCGTCGATCAAACGAACCAGCAGGGGGGAAAACGCCAACGCCTGGAACCCGGTGCGCCCGTCCCGTTAAAACGGCAGCTTCACGCCCGGGGGCAGGTTCAGTCCGGCCGTCATGCCGGAAAGCTTTTCCTGCACCGTCTGTTCGACGCGGCGCACGGCATCGTTGAACGCTGCGATGAGCAAATCCTCGAGCATCTCCTTGTCGTCGCCGACGAGGGTGTCGTCGATTTCGATCGAGCGGACGTCGTGCTTGCAGGTCATCGTGATCCGGACCATGCCCGCTCCCGACTCGCCCGTCACGGTCATCTTCGCGATTTCTTCCTGCGCCTTCTGCATCTCGGCCTGCATCTGCTGCGCTTGCTTCATGAGCTGGCCAATGCCACCTTTCATCGGTTACTCCCGTTTGGACCATGACTTTTGACAAGTTCGATCGTGTCCGGATTCAACTGGGCGCCGAACATGTCGCGCAGCGCCTTGACGTTCGGGTCGGATTCGAGGGATGCACGCGCGGCCTCGAGCGTTTCCCGGTCGAGCCGCGCCTGTTCCTGCATCGGCGTCTCGAGCTCCGGCTGCCCGACCTCGATATCGACGGTGAGACTTTCGCCGAAGTGCCTGGACAACGCGGCGGCAAGCTCCTGCTGCCGGGCCCGGGTCAGCAGCGACTCGGAGCGGCTGTCCAGCGCCAGGTGAATCACCGCGCCCTTCCGCCGCACGTAGGCGCAGTTGCTCGCGAGCAGCTTGCTCGCGCCGTTCAATTCGAGCTCCGGGATGAGCCGGGGCCAGTCAGGCGCCTGCCATGCGCTCCGGACCGGGACGCTGGCCGTTTCGCGAGCCGGCGGCGCCTCGCCTCCGGCCGTCGGCTGCGCCGCCGCGCGGCCACCCGTGCCGGCGGGGGCTCCCGCCTCACCGGCCGCGCGGCGCCTAGCCCCGGAAGCACCCGCGGAACCCGCTCCTGCCGGCGCCGTTTTGCCGGGGGCGCCGCGCTCCGGCTGGAACGCAAGCATCCGGAGCAAGGTCATCTCCGCGCCGCTGCGCGGGTCCGGTGCCAGGTGCAGGTCGCGCCGCCCGATCAATGCAACCTGGTAGAACAGTTGCACGTCCTCCGGTGCAAGCGCCTGTGCAAGCTCCGCGATCTCCTGCTCGGCAAAGTCATCCTCGCTGCCCGTCAAGCCGGCCACCTGGTAGACGGCTATTCGCTGCAATAAGCGCGCCAGGTCCTCGAGCAGCCGGCCGTAATCCGGCGCCTGCTCCTCGATCCCGGCGACCGCGCCGAGCAGCCCGG
This sequence comes from uncultured Woeseiaceae bacterium, assembly GCA_964607425.1. Classification (GTDB taxonomy): domain Bacteria; phylum Pseudomonadota; class Gammaproteobacteria; order Steroidobacterales; family Woeseiaceae; genus IDS-8. The sequence goes on along the minus strand of CAZSKQ010000055.1, from coordinate 712 downwards.
GAGCGTCATTCGCGGCAAGCAGGCCGAGAAGCCTGGCCACGTGCTCGCGATCGATCGTCCCGAGCATCGAGGCGACAGCGTCTTCGCTCAGCGCGCCGCCGCAATGTGCCACCGCCTGGTCCAGCAGGCTCAGGGCGTCGCGCAGGCTGCCATCGGCAGCCCGCGCGATCATCGCGAGCGACACCGCATCGGCTTCGATCGGTTCCTCCCGGCAGATATACTCGAGCCGTTCGCGGATCAGGTTGGGCGTCAGGCGCTTGAGGTTGAACTGCAGGCAGCGCGACAGCACCGTCACAGGAAGTTTTTGCGGGTCGGTGGTCGCGAGCAGGAACTTGACGTGCGGCGGCGGCTCCTCCAGCGTTTTCAACAGCGCGTTGAAAGAGCTCTTCGACAGCATATGCACTTCGTCGATCAGGTAGATCTTGAAGCGGCCGCGAGCCGGCGTGTACTGCACGTTGTCGAGTAGTTCCCGGGTGTCGTCGACCTTGGTTTTCGACGCGGCGTCCACCTCGATCAGGTCGACGAAACGGCCTTCGTCGATCTCGCGGCAGGCGCTGCAAACCCCGCACGGTTGCGAGGTAATCCCGGTTTCGCAATTGAGCGATTTCGCAAGGATGCGCGCGATAGTCGTCTTGCCCACGCCGCGTGTGCCCGTGAAGAGGTACGCGTGGTGCAGGCGCTCGCTGTCCAGCGCGTTGGTCAGCGCCTTGAG
>CAZSKQ010000054.1:0-22142 GCA_964607425.1 uncultured Woeseiaceae bacterium | reverse complement strand
GCACTTCGTTGGTCTGGCTATGCCACGGGTCGCCGCACTTGAAGAAGCCGCCGGGAATACGCACTACCATCGGAGCTGCAAAACGGTTCCTGGTACGCCAGCGCATTGTGCCCGCGTCGTTGAGTTGCTCCGTGGCTGGATCGGCATACTTTCGAAACTGTATTTCGGGGACGGGCATGAGCCCGGCGACCGCCATGCCCACCGCACGGCCGATGATACCCTCCTCCGAAAGGCTGGTATCGAACACTCGTCCCTCACCGAATTTTTCCTGCAGGCCCAGGGTCGCGGCGTGCACGCCTCCTTTCGGCCCCACGTCCTCGCCAAAGACGACGAGCTTCGGATTCGTGGCGAGCTCATAATCCAGCGTGCGGCGAATTGCCGTAAGCATGTTGATGCGCTGAGGCTCGGGTGCGACCTCGTACGATTCGGTCGGGAACGAGTGCCCTTCGGGCGCGAGCCCGCCGCGCAGTTGCAGCTCGGTCTTTCCGTCTGCGTCCGTTTCACTGAATACGTAGCGCGTCACCTCAGCCGCATCGGGGTGTGGCCGTGCAAGTGCGCGCTCGAGCGCGGCCTCGACTTCATCCGTTACCCTTTGCTCCAGGGCCGACCAGTCTGCCTCGGAGATCACGTGCGGTACGAGGTGTTGCCTGAGTTTGGGCAGAGGATCCTGCGCCTCTTCCTCGCCGATTCGCGCTTTGGACTTATAGGCCTGCGTGTCTTGTGCCGAGTGTCCGGTCAGCCGGGGCACTGTAAGGCGCAGCAGCACGGGTCCGCGCTGCTCTCGCACGTGCGCTACCGATTCACTGATCAAGCGGGCCGCTTCCTGCGGTGAGGTTCCATCGCCGTCACGAATAAAGAGATTCCGGAACGATGCCAGGTTCTTTGCAATGTTCCCGCCGGGCGTCTGGAAGCTGCTTGGCACTGAAATCCCGTAACCGTTATCCTCTATATAGAAAAGTATCGGCAGGTTCAGCGTCGTTGCCATAGTCAATGCCGACCAAAATCCGTTGGTAGCGACCGACGCATCGCCGCCGAGCGAAACGGCCATGCTTCGCGCGTACGCTTCTTCCCCCAGTTCCTCATGTCGAAACCGAATCGCCTGCGCCCAGCCAGCCGCAGGGGTGAACTGGGCACCCACACCGCCGCACATCGGCATGACGATCGGGCCGCCGGGATTTGGATAGTTGAACACCACCCCGATATCGCGCCCGTCGCTGAATGCTCCCGTGCGTGCCATCGGCCCGGCAAACGCATCCTCGATCGATAGTCCGAGTGAGAACAAAAGCGGCCGCGAACGGTAGTAGCCGTTGGCTGCATCGTGTTCGTCGGTAAGCAGGGAGCCGAGGAGGATCTGCGCGAGGTCGTGACCGCGCGCCGAGAACTGGTAAAGAACCTTCTTCTCCGGCACCAGCCTCGTTTCCTCGATTTCGTCTACCTTGCGCGAGATCAACATCAGCCGCGCTATCGACTCCCAGTCGAAATCCGCATCAGGAGACTTGCTCGACGCTTGCCGCTTTTGTGCGGATAAAGTCATAGTATTCTCATCAGTAGATTAGCAGGCAGGCTTCCAGCCCCGGATCCCGCTCCATTGCTCCGGCGTCATCGATGAAGCGATGGCGCGGAACGTACCAGGACACATCCATCGCTTGTGCTTTGTCGATTATGGCAACCCATTTGGCTGGACAGGCTGAGCGCTTGGCGGGGAATACACCGCGCAAATGGATTTCACCGAGGAACGCTCATTCGGATGCGTTGATATTATGATACAGAACTAACCGCGGTCAATATGAATGACGTGTCGCCGTTCGCCAGGGCTCGACGAAACATCACCAATCATTCCTGCCGCGAGACCGATTCCGGCAGCTGCGTACTTGTCATTCCATGACCGAAGTAAACCGGGTGAGTACAACCGATTGCCTTGCCGGGATGCGCGCCCGGCTGATCAATCTGACGATGGCTCAGGATCTTTTCATTTCTCCCCGCTGTCCGCCGTGGCCCACTCCAAAGCCGGTGGCGGCACGCGAGCGCCGGCAGCCTGTTCATAGTCGTAGGCCATTGCAAGAAGAAGTTGCTCCGACCACGCCGGCCCGATGAACGAGAGGCCCACCGGCAGACCATCCACCATGCCCATGGGCAGCGTGAGCATGGGATACCCGGCAAGGGCGGCAATGCCACTGCCGGACGGCGGCGAAGCGCCCTTCTCGCGAAACAGCGGGCTATCGCGTTTGGTACCGTTGGGAACGAGCTCATCGGCGGGACCGCGAGTGGGCAGAATCAGCGCGCTGACGTCGTACTCCGAAAAGACCTTATCGAAACCCTCGGGGCCGGCTTTACGTTTGGCATACTCCAGGATCTGGACGTATTCGGGGTTCTGACGCCCATCCGTGCGCGACATGGCGTTTTCCAGGAGGCCCTGGTCATGGGGGCTTTCCCGCGGGTCGGTTCGGTTGAACTCCATGAGATCGCTGAGATTGCGCACAGGGACGGATGTCGGCGTTCCGGCGAGGTAAGCGTTTATGTCCTCGCTAAAATCGTAGGACATGATTGTGAGCTGTTCCTGGCTCAGGTCCTCCAGCATACCGGCGGGAATTTCCACGAGTTTGGCGCCCTGCGCCGCAAGAATTTCGAGGGCGGCATTGAACCCGGGTTCGGTGACATCCGAATAGCCGCCGAAATCGCGCACAACGCCCAACCGCTGACCTTTCAGTGCGTCGGCGCTCAGGCCCGCGGCATAATCCGTCTTGTGCCTGTCGGCTTCGGCAGAAGCCGGATCGGCTGGATCGGAGCCCGCGAGAACCGTCAGCATCATCGCGGCATCCCTGACCGTACGGGTCATGGGTCCAGCCGTATCCATGGTCAGGCTGATGGGCACGATGCCCCGGCGCGAGATGAGCGCCACGGTCGGCCGGAGGCCGACAATCCCGTTTAGCGAGCCCGGGCCGATGATGGAACCGGTCGTGTCGCTGCCCACGGTACCCGCCGCGAAACTCATTGCCGCTGCAACGCCTGAGCCCGAACTGGAGCCGCCCGGAGTGAGACTCAGGTTGTAGGGATTGCGGGCGGTACCGCCGACGGTGCTTCCGTTGAGGACGTTTATGGGACGCCAACCCGCGAACTGCGACAGGTTGACCTTGCCCAGAATTATCGCACCGGAAGCACGGAGGCGTTCTGCTACCTCGGAGTCCTGCTTGGGAAAGTTGTTCTCCAAGGCGTAGGACCCGGCAGTGGTCGGCATACCAACGGCATCGATGTTGTCCTTGAGAAGGATGGGGATTCCATCCATCGGACCGCGTGCCCGTTTGGCGGTGCGGCGGGCGTCTGATGCCTCGGCCTGCTTTATCGCATCGGGCGCTATTGCGATGACGGAGTTCAGCTCTCCGTCCATCGCCTCGATACGCGCAATGTAGGCCTTCGTAACCTCGACCGCCGTCGTGTTCCCGGCCGCGAGATCGCCCGCCAGCTGTGAGAGCGAAACCTCCCTGACGTCATATGGTGCGGCTGGTACTTCCTCGGCGCGAGCGCCAACCACGAAGGCGAGCGCCAGGACGATACTGATCGGCAGCGAACGGTGCATCATGATCACGTTTCCCCGCGGCTACAATTCGAAACGGAAACCCGCCCGGAACATACGACCGAGGACGTCATAGAAGTCCCCGTTGGCCTGGCCCGCGTAGAAGGCGTTTCCACGCGTGCCGGCGATCAGCGGAGGATCGGTGTCGAACACGTTATCGGCAACAAAGTACAGTTCCAGGCTGTCGTTCTTCAGCCTGTAGTTGATAGCGAAATCGACGTAGTTGACCGCATCTACCCGATTGTTATTGATGGTCGGCGCCGTCGGCGTCGGCGCTGGGCAGCCGCTGGTGCATTCGATGGCCGCGTTGTTGTACACACCGGACCCGACGCCACGGAACGTCAGCATGGCTGAAAACGGCGCATAATCGATTGTTGCCGAGGCCAAATAGCGAAACTCGGGCGCATACAGACCGCTCGCTGCACTGATGCCGCCGCCTCCACTCGCATTTACGCCGGCACCTTCGATCACCACGTCCTGGTCTATGGTCTTCAGCGATGAGATGTAGGTAGCCATTCCACGCAGTGTCATCGCGCCGTCCCACGACCTCACGATATTCGACAGTGGAAAGTTATAGCTCACTTCGAAATCGTAGCCTTTCAGCCGTTGCGACAAGACGTTCGCAGGCTGCACCGCGACGAAGGTGATAATGTCGTTGGCATCGCGTTCGATGAATGAGCAGAACTCAGTCTCGCCGTCAGAGCAGCGATCAACGTATTGTTGAGCATTCAATGAAGTGATTGCGTCCTTTATTTCGACATCGAAATAGTCCACGGACGCGCCAAAGCCCGGCAAAAAGGATGGCTGCAGCACAATGCCAAAGCCGGTCGAGTCTGCCTTTTCAGGATTCAGGTTCCGGTTCCCCTGCACGCGTGAAACAATCGTGGTCGGTTCGCCGGTTTTGGGATCGACGACCGATCCCGTACCCGATCGACCCGCACTGAACAGGTCTCCGAGTGTGGGGGCTCGGATGTCCCGCGACTGCGTCGCGCGAATGGTCAGATCCGGTGCGGGACTGTAGGTCGTCCCGACCTTCCAGGTAGTAACGTAACCAGACGTGCTGTAGTCAGTGGCCCGCACCGCGGCGTTCAGGTCCAGGCTGTCTGCCCAGCTTTCATCCCTGGCCAAAGGCACAACGGTCTCGAGGAAGCCCTCCGTTACGTCGTACTTGCCGTGGGTTGAAGTGAAGTTACCGACAAAGAACGCCCCTGCGGCGTCCAGTTCGCTTGAAGTTCCTCCCACCTTCTCGCGACGGTGCTCGACACCCAGCGCGGCCGATACCGGACCAGCCCAGCTGGAAAGCGGCTCGCCCGTTGCGCTTGCCGCAAACACATCCTGTTGCAACTCGATCACGGCAGAACCCGTTCCGCCGATATAATCGATCGCCGCACGGGAGTTCACACCAATACCCATCGGGTTGTAGGGCACGCAGCCGTTGCCGGGATCGGTCAGCGACGAGCGACATACGATCTGCCCCGTTTCCGGATCGATCACAGCGTCGACGGCAAGATTGTAGTGGGCCGGAATTTCATTGTCCGGCAGCCGGATGAAGGCATCCGTTGTACTGCGCTCGTAATAGGTATCCCACATCCAGTTGGTACCTTTCACATCGAAGTTGCCTTCGAAGCCCGCCAGGTAGCGCCGTACAACGCGCCTGTTGTCGACCGAATACTGGGGATAGTCGGCGCCTGTTGAGCCCATAGTGAATGACTCAAGGCCCAGCTCCGTCATTCGTGCTTTCACCGACGCGGGGATGAACGGGTTATCATCATGGATAGTGATGTTGCCCAAGTGAAACATGGGCACGCCATCGAAGGTGCGCGAGCGCGTGTTCGCCCATAGAACCTCACCGAAGACGCTGACATTGTTGGTAAGCTCGTAGCTCGCCCGAGTGAACACGTTCGCGCGAATGGTCTGCAAATCCAGCATCGGTTGATCGTCTATCCGCGACAGGCGCCAATCGCCGCCCGTCATGAGTATTCCCGACGTTTCGCCGAAGTTGAAGGTTGCGGGCGCGCCATTCTGAAGGAACATGGTACCCCTCAAGGGGCCACTCACGATGAGGCCGCCCGGAGTCGCAAGCGCAAGACCGGTGTTGAAGGCAGTAATGTACTGCGGCTCACCGTTTCCGGGCTCAAAGCGCGGGTTGTTCATGAGTGAATAGCTGACGTCCGCCCAATCCCGCGGTTTATGCCGGATCCCGTGGGTGTAGGTATGCTCGCCAGCAAGCAGGAAGTGTCCGCGGCCTTGCGCGAACGGCGTGCCGGTCGTCAACGTGAGTTTGTAATTCTCATCGTCGCCATAGCTGGTGATGCCGCCCTGGACGGTGCCTTTGATGCCGGTGTAGTCCTTGTCCAGGATGAAGTTGACGACACCCGCAAGAGCATCGGAGCCGTACGCGGCCGATGCGCCGCCGGTAACCACCTCCACTCGCTCAATTAATCCGTTCGGGAACGAGTTCACGTCCACCGCACTGCCGTTGTTGTCGAAGCCGGCCAGTGTCGATCCGACAATGCGCTTGCCGTCCAACAGCACCAGCGTTCGTGTAGGTGACAGTCCGCGCAAATTGAGGTTCTGGATGCCGAGCGTCATGTCGGAGGTAGAAGAATTGGTGGTCGTGACCGTGCCGAGGAGCGTGGGCAAACGATTCACGGCATCTGCTATATTGGTGACGGCCATCGCATCCAGTTCGTCCGTGCCGAGCACCGATACCGGCGTGGGCGCATCATAGCCGTCGCGCCGGATACGCGTGCCCGTTACCATCACCTCATCCAGAACCTCGCCACTCGCTGCGCTCTGGGATGCGTTCTCTTGCGCACCTGCCGTCCCGACAATAAGCGATGCAGCGAAGGCAGAGCTCAACGTCAGGCATGTAGCCATACCGAACGAAAGCAACCTGCGATCGTGATGGACCCGCCCCACGGACTTGAACATAGTTCCCCCTCGGATTGTTCTTAACCAGTCGTTCTTATATCGCACCAGGTAATCATTCGGTGCGTCGATTTCACGTTATGATACGTAATGTTTTGAAAACAACAACGTTACGTGTCAGATACAACCTGGTCTGCATGGTTTTCAGCCCACCAGGTCTCTGCTTTTTTCAGGCTACGCAGAAAGCTCCGGCGGGGGGATCGGACCGAGCACTTTTTCAATTTCAACCCCGAGGCCCAGGAGTCGACTGTCGTCGCCCCATAGCCCTTGCATCCCGAAACCGACCGGCAGTCCTCGCGTCAAACCTGCCGGAAGAGTTATGCCTGGCACGCCCAGCCGGGCATCCCAGAAAATATTCTTGCTGACAGTGTCCACCTCGTTGATGAGTTTGCGGTTGATCAAAGTCTTCTGCGCATCCGTGCCGTTCGCGACATAAGGTGTCGGCGGGATAGGGATCAAAGGAAAGGCAACGGCCGTTATGCCCGCCGACTTGAATGTGTTTGAGAACACGCTGACTGCAGAGGTGATTGTTGCCTCAATCTCTGCTTTCGAAAGTGGTGTGCCCTGCCGGGGCTGAGCGCGCCGCGGCGCCCCTGCATAGATATCATCCAGGGTGACACCCGGAGCGTTCTCTTCCAACCACGTGCTGAATGGCACGCGTTGTTCAGTCTGCCGTATTGCCGCATCCATGGCGTTTGCGGTCGCGACCATACTCTCGAAATCGACTTCTACGAGCGCAGCCCCGGCTTCGCGCAGCTTGGCGAACGCAGCCAGCATTACCCGGGCGACGCCTTCGTCGACAAAGTCGTTGTCCCAGTATTCAGACTGGGGGATGCCAACACGAACCTCGCGCAGACTGATGCGTGGTACCGCGTCGCCTGTGATGACGCTATCCAGAAAGGCGCAGTCGGCGATGGTGCGGGCCATGGGGCCGAAGGTCTCCCGAAAACCCGCCGGCGGGACGATACCCTCCGATGGGTAGCGCTTCGGTTTCTGGTTACCGAGTGCATTTTGCGCTGTATACGTGGACGGGCGGAAGCCGGAAATACCACAATGAGCCGCGGGAAATCGCACGGATCCGCCGGTGTCCTCGCCGATACCGGCGGGCACGATTCGCGCGGCAATGGCCGCGGCGGTGCCGCTGGAGGAACCGCCGGGAGTCCGCGACGTGTCGTAAGGATTGCAAATGCGGCCGAAGTGCCGGTTATCGCCCGCCGCCTGCGGCATCAAGCCGCTGCCGCCGACCATATCCCCACAGTTATTCTTGCCGAACACTATCGCGCCCGCGTCAATCAGCCGCGCGACACACGGCGCGCTCTTCTGCGGCACATATCCATTGAGCGCAGGATTGCCGGCGGTGGTTGGATAACCCGCCACGTCAATCTGGTCCTTTACGCAGAATGGTAAACCGGCGATCGGTTTGAGTGCCTGGCCCCGCGACCTGGCCTGGTCGATCGCACGAGCTTCTTCAAGAACCCTTGTGCGATCGATAGTGATGAAGGTATTCAGGTTCCGGTTTGCATTCTCCTGGGCAATCAGTCGGCCGACGTAGTCTTCGACTTTAAGCTCGCCAGTGCGGATAAGGTCTGTTGCCTCCCGGACGCCTAAATTGATCGTAACGTCCGGAGCACCGGATGCGGGCCACACGCGGCCCGCCATTGCAACCGGTGCCGCATACGCCGCGGCTTTCAACACGCGGCGTCGCGATACCTTCCTCATAGCGCTTCCTCCCAGGGCGCGCCTTCCGTCGTAGTTCTCCAGACGGCTGCTGGCGAATTCAACGATTTGGTCGGCGCCCCTTGGATACTGGTGTGAGCCCGGCTGATCAAACCATTTTGTTGCTACCTCTAGAACTCGAAGCGCACGCCGGCACGGATCAGGCGGCCGAGTCGATCGTAGTCAGCATTGCCTTGCCCGCAATAGAAGCAACCCGGGATAAGGGGCGGGTCCTCGTCGAGGGCGTTCTGGATGACGAGAAAGGTTTCCGCTACGTCGTTAAACAACCTGTAGTTGAACGCGAGATCCAGGTACGTGACTCCATCGACGTGGTTGTGGTTGATCGTCGGGCGCTCAGGGGTGGATGCAGGACATTGTCCAGGAACACATTGAATGGCGAGGTGGCTGTACACGCCCGAGCTTTCGCCTCGAACCGTCAAGGTGATGGCCAAGGGGTCATTGTCGTAGGTCACCGAACCCAGGTACCGGAGGTCCGGCGCACGCAGATCGGTACCCAGCCCGACCCCGCCCAGAGTGCCAGCACCGTCTACGACGATGCCCGCATCAACGCTCTCGAGCGACAGGACGCGCGTGGCACGCGCACGAAACGACAGGTCCCCATCCCAGCTCGACCTTATGCTCGACAACGGGAAGGTGTACCTCAAGTCGAAATCGATACCCTTCGTTGACTGCGAGAGGATGTTCGCAGGGCTAACGGAAACAGCGTTGATAAGGCCATTCCCGTCGCGGTGAATGAAGGAGCATAGCGTCGTATCGCCGGCAAAGCACCGATCCACATAGTCCTGCGAACCGAGCCGCGATATAGCGCCGTCAATCTGAATATCGTAGTAGTCAATGGACGCTGCGAAATCAGGAAGGAATGACGGCGTAAGGACAACCCCGATACCAGTGGTATCAGCCTCTTCCGGCTGCAGGTTGGGGTTGCCATGAGTCGTCGTAATAATCGACGTCTCCACGTTATTGTTGAACGGGTCGATGATGCTGCCCCTACCGGTGCTGCCTGCCAGGAACAGATCGCCCAGGTTAGGCGCGCGGATGTCGCGAGAACGCGTTACGCGAAAGCGAACATCGCTGACCGGGCTCCACGTTGCCCCGGCCTTCCAGGTGGTGACCTCGCCGGATGTGCTGTAGTCGGTCCAGCGCACCGCACCGTTGAGGTCCAGCGTCTCGGCAAAAGGCCCGTCGGCCACCAGCGGCACCACGGTTTCGAAATACCCTTCCGTCACGTCATACTTGCCTTGGGTGGCGTGATAGTTGCCCGCAAGGAAAGAGTCCGCTTCGTCGAGAGGGCTTGCCCAACCACTCACTTCTTCACGGCGATGTTCCGCGCCGATGGCCAGTGATACCGGTCCGGCCCAGCTCGAGAACGGCTCGCCCGTGACACTCACTGCGATCACGTCCTGCTCCATGAGGGTTTCCATATATCCCCGCCCGTAAACATAGTCGAGCGCCGCCTGGGAGGTCACGCCAAGGCCCATCGGGTTCAAGGGAATACAGGCTGGATCGTCATTCGTAGGGTCGCCATCGGCATTGACGCGGCAAACCACTCGACCATTGTCCATTACGGCGTCAATTGCGCGATTGAAGTTGGCGGTTATACGGTTGCTCAACGTTCTCGCAGTGATCTCGTTGGTCCCTCTTACATATGATGCGTCCCACAGCCAGTCGCTACCCGCGGCCTCAAACTCGCCGTCGAGACCAACTACGTAGCGCGCGAACCTGCGATCGTTATCGAGTTGGATGTTTTGCGCATCACCCATCGTCGTACCCATGGTAAAGGACGGGATTCCGAGCGCAGTCATTTCCTCCTGCACAGAGGCCGGAATAAACGGGTTGCCCGACAGAATGGTGACGTTGCCAAGATGAAAATCGGACGGCCCCTGCTGATTGAAGACTTGCGTGAGGGAATAGTGCAACGATGCGTAAGCCGTGGTGGAGTCGCCGATTTCGTAGCTGACGCGAGTAAATGCGTTATCGCGCTTAAGCTCCAATGCCAGCCCGGTGTCTTGCAAGAGCGTGGATTGGCGCCAATCGCCACCATGCATCATGATGCCGCTGATTATGGGACCGAAGGTGAATTGCGTAGGCATGCCGCCTTCGACGAACTGCGTGCCGCGCAAGGGGCATGGGGTATCCGGCGCTGTCGGGCAGCCCAGGATCAGGCCGCCGGGAGTAGCAACCGAAAGCCCTGTATCGAAGAGCGCAAGGTATTCGGGCTCGCCGTTGGTGGGCGTGTAGTTTGGGTTGGCCAGGATCGAATATGAGCGATCGGCCCATTTCCGGGGCTTACCGGCGACGCCCTCTTCAAAGGCATGTTCTCCGCTGAACAGGAAGTGTCCGCGACCATCGGCGAAGGGCAATCCCGCTGTGAACGAAGCCCTTTGCCTGGCGTTGTCTCCACGGCTAGTGATACCGCCTTGGACGACGCCTTTAAAGCCGACGTATTCCTTGTCGAGAATGAAGTTGACGACACCCGCGAGGGCATCGGATCCGTACACCGCGGATGCGCCGCCGGTGACCACCTCGACACGCTCAATCAGCCCGTTCGGAAATGCGTTGATGTCGACAGCGCCGCCGTTATTATCGAAACCGGCAACAGTGGAGCCTACGACGCGCTTGCCGTCCAAAAGCACCAGCGTCCGAATGGGGGCGAGTCCCCGGAGGTTCAGGTGATTGGCGCCGCCGGTATCGTTACTGTACGTAGAACCGGCGTTGTGGTTCGTCACGCTGCCGGAAAATGCCGGCATTCTGTTCACTGCTGTGGCGATATTGCTCACAGCCATCTTTTCGATCGCCTCCGTGCCGAGCACCGAAACCGGAGTAGGCGCATCGTAACCGTCCCGCCGGATGCGGGTGCCGGTTACCGTCACCTCCTCCAGAGTTGGATCACTCTGAGGCGCACTGTCTTGCGCAACGGCGGTCCCGGCGGTGAGCAATCCCACACCGGAGCCTAGCGTAAGGCATGCGGCCAGGTAGAAGGAATAACGCGTGCAACCGCTATGGGTGCGCCCCACAAACTCTGTCATTTTTGGCTCCCCCGGAGGCTTCTCTGGGCCATGTACAACAAACAACATCGGGCACGTCAGTTGACGCTGTCGACCGATGCATTCCGTGCTGATCTTATGATACAGAACTCGGCAAGGTCAACCGAAATCGGTGTCACCGTCGCATCGAATAACCGGCGACACAGCGCCGGCACGTTCATCGGATTGGAATCGGCGCATACTTGCCGGGAGATAATCTACGCCTGCTATTTATGGCCGCGGATGACCGAACCGCGCTCCCGGATAAACCGATTCGCCCAAAGCAAACAAGCGACCGGCGGAACGGCCGCGGGTGGACTCAGCGCTCAGCGGCGGCCCTGCCGAGTTGGATGACGGAATCCGCCATCGGGCCGTATATCAACAGCGCGAGGTAGCCTTCTTGCACTCGACGGGCTACCGATTCTGTATCGGCTGTAATCATGTCGACCTTGCCTACGCGCTTGCTGTGCGCCAGGACTTGTTGGCTGAGAGCCTCGGCCGCCTCGCGGTCGCCGTCGAGGGCGCTGGTCAAGCTGCCGATGCCGCATGCCAATATGCTGTATCCCGGAATTTGCGCGATCTCTTCAAGGTCGGCGAACACGTCGGGATCCTCAACCATGAGCATCGCTATCACGTCGCCGTCGGGATTGGACGGGGACCACACGTTTGCTTCGGCTTCGGCGAAGAAACTTACGGCAGCGAGCGCTTCCTCCGTACTGCGCACATGAGGGAAAACCACACCGTCCGCGCCGAGTGCCAGGACTTCCCTCACCCGCCTGCTCGCAGCCTCGGCCCCATCTTTGGCAATGGAAGGAATGCGCACCAGGAGTGCTGGTGGAGAGTGCGAGCTCGCGTCATGGATGCCCGCAGCGATCGCGCGAACCGCCGCGGCATCATATGTGTACTCAAGGTCGAGGAATGCGAAGTCCAGCAGGCTATTCCCGGCAATCCTGCGGCCGCCTTCGACAGTCGCTGTCGGACGTGATCCGTCGCTGTCCGATGCTGCGCCCCGAGACGGTTCAGGCGCGACCAGCAGACCGAAGGCCGGCTTCCCGTTCTCCCAAAGTTCTATGAGACCGGAAGCCTGGTCCGCGACTAACGAGCCATCGGTCTTCTCGTCAGGCGCCGAGGCGCATGACGCTCCGACCGTCGCGGCCAGCAGCAGGAAGAGGACGCGCAGAAAGCTGCCGCGCTGACTTGAACTCGAGACCATGTACGAACTCCTGAAGGCGCCGAAGGTCGCACCCTGGTGCTTGTGCTTGTGACTGCTCGCGGATGTCGATTGCGATCAACGAGCCGTCGATTGCACCATCCTGATCTCTTCCTCTCCGGGATGCCGGACGAACACCTGGGCGAAATGCACATCCACAGCGGATGAGATCGCCGTGTTTTCGCCGCTTTCCGGATTGGGGTACCCGTCGGCCAATCGACGCATCGCGTGATACTGCGAAGCCGAGGCGTTCTGACCGTAACTCGCATGATGCGTCGACCAGTTCTCGTTCGTGAGCCGATTGAAGTTATCGATGTCGACATACCCCGCGAGCAACCCCTCCGCCGAATCTGACGTCAGCTTCAGCTGCAACCGCGGAGCGCGAAAGATCTGGTATCCGTTCGTAGCAAAAGTAAGGGCCCATGGCACCTTCAGTTCGTCAATGGGTTCCGTGGTCAGCACCCCGTTGACGATCTTGCCTTTGAGGTGCGCGATGTACTGCTGTCCCCAACGCGTATCCACTCGCTGCGTTCCACCGGGCAAAAACTCGTTACCGGTGGCATCCGTCAGCAGGCTGTTCATGCCACGATACGTGGTCACCGTCACCTCATCGTCATCGATGAGGCTGTCCACACCCGTGATCTCGAGTACCCACCGGTTAACGTTGTACCGCTGCATATACTCGTTTTCAAAGTGGCGCGTTGCGCCGTTCCCTTCTTCCCGATAGCCGGCGGTACAGCCGATCACCCGATACAGCTGGTTGTCTATACCGAGCTCGCCTTCGGGACTTTCAAAATCGTCGGACTGTATTTTCCCATCCAGATTGAGCCCGTAGGAAATGGATCCTTGCGCTTCGTGCAATGGAAGCGGCTCCCCAAGGGTCTTCGGATGCCATTGTTGCCCTTCTCGCTTGAGCCGCGTCTCCACAACGGTCCGCACTGTACCGTCTTCGGGGAAAAGCTTTGCGAACTCCTCGCGCGGCCCATCGTTGAATCCATTAGGACACTCTCTTTCGCCACCTTCAGTCTCGTAGGTGGCCCAGTATCGGGCTGTCAGGACGTACCCGATACTCCCGTCCGCGGATACCTGGGCCCACGCGGCGCCGCTTGCACCCACCAAGGCGAATGTCGTCGCATAGAGAGAGCCGCGAAGCGCCTTCGACAGCCATTGCAACCTACCAGCCGAGTTCTGTCTCATAGCTCACCTCTTGACGGTCGATGATGGGTTTTCATCATCATTGTATAAATGCATTACCCTTAAAGTCATCTCTCAACCAGAATGCTTTGAAGCCATTCCGGAAGCCCATGTACTCACCGAATGCGTCTGCATTGGCATCCCCTGGTTCGTGGTCTCCCGCGTAGGTGTACACGGGTCGATCGCGATACGCCCAGACGCGCAATGCACCCGGCTGCCCGGGCTCTGCAAGATTGCCGGTGTTCGGATCGATTACGATTACACTCCAGAGCCGACTCGCGCTGCTCGCATCGTCCGGCGCAATGACATAGGGGAAAGTCTCCTGGCAGAGCTTGGGATCGCCATTGCCGCAAATCGCAAGCCGGTATACCTGGGGGGTTTCGGGATGATCGCACGCAAGCTGGTCCAGGGCGTCATCTCCACAGTTGTATCGATAGATGGTTTTACCCTCGGAATCAGCGAGCACCTGGCCAACCCGTGAATCCTGAACTGTGAAATCTTCCGGTGGCGGCAGCGCGCGCTGGGTATAAGCATTGTGCCAACCGGGCACGTCGCTACCGACGACGCTGCGAGCCTCGGGGTCCAGGCGGTAGGTATAAAGTGGTTTGCCCCTGTACGCCCACTGGTGAATTCCAGGAGAGCGCTCTACGGTACTCCACTCGCCCCGCTCAACCGGGTCTTCCGGTGCGGGCACGGGAGCCCAATCGATCAAACACTCGTCATAACAGTTCGACTTATTGGGTTCGTCGCCGTCATACGTGTAGACGGAAAATCCATCCTTGTTTACGAGCAGCCGCCCGGTCGCGATTGGAATGACCTCGAACCCGGGCGGAACGTCTGACGGTGGGTAAGCGGGGACACGAACCACGGATGAATCGGCTCCGCTACTCAGCTTCGTCCCACCCAGAACATCCCCCGGCCGGCGATCGCGGATAGACGTGTACAGCGGGTAACCATCATAAGCCCATTGATTGGATCCATCTTCCCGCTGAACGAGAGTCCACTTGCCCACTGGCTGAGCATCTTCCGACGCGATCACCGGCGGCCATACCTCGACGCAGCTTGGTCGCTGCTCGACATTCGGCATCAGCAATCCAGCCGGATACGGACTCATAAGTCCGGACGAGAAGCGCATTACTTCGTCCGTGCACTTCGAAACGCCACCCTGCCGGTCGCCGGTCGAGCCATTTCTCAAGCTATCCTGGGGCCACGTGTACAGCGTCCGCCCTTCGGCATCCGCAAACACCGGCCCTTGCAGCTCGGCGACGATTACCTGAAATCCAGGCGGCATCGGAACCTGGACGTAGGCTTCCTCCGCGGTGCTGTCCGGTGACTGCCAGTATTCCAGGGATGGTGAGTTCACGGGTGCCGCGATCACATCGACGACACTGATCGCCACCGCCGAAGTGAGCAGCGTTGCCACAGCAACGACTACTCGGCCTTTCCCCGACATTACAGCCGTAGCTCCAGGTAGCCGTCGCATGCGATGCTCAGGCGAGTATCTCGCCAACATCCGAGGATGTCTGGTTACTCTGCGCACCCCACGACGGGGCATCTACTCCCATGAGCCGTAAAGCGGTATACCCGACCCGCGCGCCGGCCGTGCCTTTGAGGTCAATGTGCAAGCCGGATTTGACTTGGCCGCCCGCCCGACCAGCAGTGAATATAGGCACGCCGTCATACGTATGCGTCCGGGCGTAGCCGTGATCGGTCGTAGCGTAAATAAACACGTTATCGAGCAACGTACCGTCGCCTTCCCTGATCTGCGTGAATGCGTGGACGAACTCAGCCCATGCCTCCATGGCGCGCCTTGTGAACCAGGACGACTGCGGCTGGTAGCCAAGCTTTGGATCGACGGGTTCTTCGTGCGTCGTTGTATGGTGCGGTTTCGGATAACCCGGCATGATGATCGAAGACGACGCGGACGAATACGCCATATTGAAGACGCGCGTCTGATCGCAAGCCACCGCCATCACCAATAGCTCGGTCATCATGCGATGACGCAGCGCCACTGTTTCCGCCTCCTTGTCCATCGGCGGATCGGATATCGGAGCCTCACCGGGCCGGCAACCCGCGATTGGTTCAGGTTTCGTGAGTCGCTGCAGGAACTGGTTCTCCAGCTGGCGCAAACCCGTAAAGTATTGATCGAGGCGAGCCCGATCGGCAGCACCGACCTCCTTCATCAGCGAGCGCGTATCGTCCATTACGCTGGACAGTACGCTCTTGCGAATCCTGACTCGCGGGTCAGGCACGAAGTCAGGTGCATTCGGATCCGGGAACTCGGGGCCGAACAGACGATTGTAAAACTGCAGCGGCGACCACTCCGGAGGATTTGGCGTGGTCGCATTTTCGTAGCTGTAGGTACTGCGGACGTCTCCGGTTGCGGTCGCCGTCAGCGATCTGAAGCGCGTAGTGCGGCCAATCTGGTTGGCTATGGTGACATCAATGGTTTCGCCCGGGATATCGCCCGACGTTCCGGGCGCCGCACCGGTCCGCGCAATGACCCAGCCCGTATAATGACAACGCCTCGGGTTGCTGTCAGGAAAGACGGACGAATTCGTAATCAGGTTAATATGATCGCGAACGGGAGCCCATGAGGCAATTTCTTCAGGCAAGTCATAGCCCGCGCCATACTTTTTGGGCACGAACACGTTCTCAGCCATTCCCAAGCCGTAGCCCCAGGTGCCGAATCTCACCGGCATCGGTGCACCGGACGCAAGCGCGGTGCCGTTGTCGTTGAGGAAGCAATCCAAAAGCGGAAGCGCAATCGTTACCGCACTGCCGTTCAACATGCCTCGCAGCACACGACGCCTGGTAAATTTGCTCATGCTATCTCTCCTGCCGCACTAGGTTGCGTCATCGTTTTACTGTAGTTCGCCATTTTGAGTCACTGCAACGACCTGCTGCTCATCAACACCCGGCGCCTGCCCCCCTGGATCCAGAGCCTCATCATTCCTGATTCTGGAAAAAGCATCGCTCAACGCGATCGTTCGCAGCAAGTCGGGCACCCGATATCCATGAGATGCGAAGGTCGCATTGAAATGATCCAGGAGGAGGTTATCGTCCGGGGTCGCCGGTCCACCGAATCCATAGCTGAACAGGCGCTGCACAAAGCAACTCGGCAGGGCCGGGTTGTCGTGCAGAGCCTGTGCGAGCCCAGCCACGTCCTGGAATTCGACACCATCGAGAACACCGCTCGTATCGATCGGCGCGCCATTCTCCGTCTCGCGATAGCGGCCGGATCCGTTAAAATTCTCCAGCGCGAGGCCCATCGGGTCCATTATTTTGTGGCAGCCTGCGCAGGAGGGGTTCTCGAGATGCGCCTCCACCCGCTGGCGCTGCGTCGGATACTGCGAATCGGGATTCAGGACCAGCGAAAAGTCCACGTTAGGGGGCGGCGGAGGCACGGTTTGACACAGCAAAAGCTCCCGTAATGCGGCCCCCCGCAATGTCGGCGAACTGCGTCCGGGATGCGAATGCAGAGCGAGAAAACTGACCTGGGTCAGCAAACCGACTCGCGGACTGTTGGGCGGGAACGTGTAGGGTTCCCATCCCATCGGCGCCGGCATCCTGTACAGCACTGCCAACTCCGGGGATATAAAGGTCGATCGAGTCGTGTACAGATCGCGATAGTCTTTTGCACCTATTATAAGGTGATCGATCGCGGTGCGTAGTGTTTGCTCCTGCGCGGCCGCCGCTGTCAGGCTGGTGAACGCCGGATAAATGAGAGGGTCCTTGGAAAGCGTACCGAAGTCATCGAAGGCGAGCATGTCGCTAATGAATGCCCGCATACCATCCACAAGCCTCGGACTTGCCAACATCCTGTCGACAGCGCGGGCGCGACCCTCTTTCGTCTGCAGCTCACCGCTCTCGGCTGCAGTGAGCAGCTTGTCATCCGGACCGGCATTCCACAGAAAAAAGCTCAGGCGTGACGCGAGCGAATACGAATCGAGGCGCAAGCGCCCGGGGTTCCTGGGATCGGGCTCGGAGCGTTCCACGATGAACAGCACTTCGGGGTTGATCAGCATCCCCTCCAGCGCTATCTCTATGCCGGCGTAAAAATCCTTCAAGCGATCAGCCGCCGCTCCGGCATTCTTGACATAAACGGCAAGTTCGGAGTCAGTCAAGGCACGCCGATACAAAAAGCGTCCCGTCTTCGCCAGGAACTCAGACGCGCAGGCATCATCAGCACGTTCTGCCGAGGCTGGTTGGCACGAGATAAGGAAATTGCGGTGCTTCTCGTTCGCAACCTGGGCCGCCACACTTCCAGCGGCCCGTTGAAACTGTGCAAGCTGCGATGCGCTGACACCTGCAACTGCAGCTCCATTGGCAAGCAGCCCTTCCGTTCGTGGCTGCGGTGGGAAATCCACCTCCAATTCGATACTGGACCCGAAAACATAGGCCAGCGAATTGCGATATTGATCCGTGGTGATCAGGCTGACACGCGGCGGAGTTCCCGGGTTTTCGGGCTCACTGGAACCGGAACACCCGACAAGGGCAAGAGCAGCCAGAAGGCCGGTCACACCCCAACCGAGTGAGCGCGCGCAACGCCTTGGGGACGCCAGATTTCTTATGAGCAATTGCAACTGTTGCTCTCCATTCTTGGCCAGCATGACTTTGTTTGTTTCCTAATATTACAAAATAGCCAGCGGGATTAGCAAGTTCTGTGTCACTTAAAGCGGACAACCCGCCACAGGAAAAAATAACCTTATTATTCAACATGATGGCGCGACGACGTCCCCTGCGTTGCCGCTCACGGATCCTGCGAAGGCGTCAGCCCGGAAAAGGACGCCCAGGTCCTGTCGTTGCCACCCTGGTACGGGGAGGGAGAGGAAGTGCAGGCTCCGGTTGGGGGAGTGCTTCCGGAGTTCGCCTAGACGAGCGGCTTGTCCGTGGAATGTGAACGGCCACGGAAGAGTGCAATCATCTCACCCGCCTGATTGGAAATCAGGACATCGTACACGCCGTTTCGTCCACCCCTGTGGCGTTCGGCCGCCACCGCAACCAGGCGGTCGCCGGCTTTCGCCGGGCGCATGAAGTCGATTGAGGCGCCGGCTGCAACCGTCAGCTTGTTGTACGCGTTGCACGCAAAAGCAAACGCCGTATCGGCGAGGGTAAAAACATAACCACCATGGCAAATGGCATGACCGTTCAACATCTCCGCGCGGACTGTCATGGTCGCGCGCACCGATCCCGCGCCAGTCACTTCGATCTCGATACCAAGAGCGCGGGATGCCTCATCCTTCGCCCAAAGCGCCTCTGCGCAGCGCCGGGCCATTTCGAGGTCTTTCATATCAGCTTCCATATCATTCAATGACCCAGCCCGCCGAAGCGCGCATAGAAGTCAGGTGCCGGCGGGGGCAGCGGTCCGTCCGCGGTCTCCACGTTTTTAGCCAGGTATTCGTCGGCTGCCGCATGCACCCGCCTGTACAGATTGCGGCAGAGCTGGTACGCCGGCACACCGTGCCAGCCCTTTGGCAGCAATTCCGCAGGCAGCAGTGGATCACGCAGCAGCACTTTGCGATATTCTTGGAGCAAAAGTATCCGGATCTGGAACGCGGTGCGCGGCTCGATGGCTCGCGCCGCGCGCGCGGCCTTCAGAACCGGTCGGAAGCGCTCCAGAAAGGTCGCGTAACGCAATTCAATATCGGAGAGGTTCCAGCTGTTGTGCACAAGCTCCCTTAGCACCCCGTTCCGCAGTGCCTCGGCCGTACGAGCATGCATGACTACAACTTCTTTCGCCGCACCGGTACGCGCGAGCAGCGCCTTGAGGTCCGCGAGATCCGGGGCCGGATGCGCCATTACGTCGGCCGAGATCAGGCCGAAGCCGAGCCAGGACAACTCTTTGCGTATCGCGTCACGCCGCTCATGCGGCACGGCCGCGGTAAGCACCAGGCACCACTCACCAGACCAGTTCTGGCGCGGCTCGCCGTAGATGCGATGCGTCGCCTCGCGAAAGCGCTCCGCCCCTTCCTCAGTCAGCCGATAGTAGCTACGCCGACCGACCTGCTCTGCTTCCAGCCAGCCATCCTTGGCCAGTCGAAACACCGACGTTCTCACCAGCCGCTCATTGATCCCGAAGTCGTCCAGCACACGGATAAGGCTGCCGATCCAGGCTATGCCGCCGCGCGGCGCGATCGCATCACCGTAGAGGGTGATGATGAGTGAGCCGGCACGCGGCAGCGGCCGCGAGCGAAATTCCTCGACGAGTGTCCGCGTGGAGGCTGTCAGAGACATGCGTGCGTTTGCTTTAGCTGCGCGTGGCCGTACAATTTGATACGCGGACTCCGCAATTATTCTACTTCTTGTATCTCAGAGGAATCGCCTTCATGGCTATCCCGCCACAGAATACCACCAAGCTCGGAAATTTCGCAGAGAATCGTTGGGTAAGCGGAGACGGCCAGGGTGAGCCGCTCGCGAGTGCCGTTGACGGCAGCATAGTTGCCGCCCTCACGAGCAAGGGTCTCGATTTCGCCGCAATGCTCGATTATGCCCGCAGCGTCGGCGGCCCCAACCTGCGGCGCTACACCTTCCACGAGCGGGCGCTCATGTTGAAGGCGCTGGCGCTGCACCTCACCGAGCATAAAAAGGAGTTCTACAAGCTCTCGGCCGACACCGGCGCCACCAGGTCGGATAGCTGGATCGACATCGACGGCGGTATCTCGACCCTGTTCGTGTTCTCGAGCAAAGGCCGGCGCGAGATGCCGAACGCGCACGTGTACCTCGATGGCCAGCCCGAGGCCTTGTCGAAGCAAGGCACGTTCGTCGGCCAACACATCTACACCCCGCGGCTCGGCGCCGCCGTGCATATCAATGCCTTCAATTTCCCCTGCTGGGGCATGCTCGAGAAGCTCGCGCCGACGCTGCTCGCCGGCGTACCCGCGATCGTGAAACCCGCCTCCACCACGGCTTACCTCACGGAATGCATGGTGCGGCGCATCATCGACTCGAAGATTCTGCCGGAGGGCGCCTTGCAGCTCATCTGCGGGAGCGTCGGCGACCTGTTCAACCACCTGACCAACCAGGATACCGTCGCGTTTACCGGTTCAAAGGACACCGCGGTCAAGCTGATGCAGCATCCGCGCGTCATGTCGGAGTCCGTGCGCTTCACCGCCGAGACGGATTCCATCAACGCCTCGATCCTCGGTCCCGACGCCGTTCCGGGCACACCGGAATTCGACCTGTTCGTTGCCGAGGTCAGGCGCGAGATGGTGAGTAAGGCGGGCCAGAAGTGCACCGCGATCCGCCGCATCATCGCGCCGGCGGCGGTGAGCGCCGATCTTGTGCGCGCGCTATCGACGGAACTCGGCAAAGTACGGATCGGCAATCCGGCCAGCAAGGAAGTGGATATGGGCGCGCTCGCGAGCCTCGGACAGCGCGACGAGGTGCGCGCGCGGGTGGCGGACCTTGCGGCAGAGGCCGAGGTGGTATTCGGCAACCGCGACGATTTCGAGCTGCTCGATGCCGACGCGCGCAAAGGCGCTTTCTTCATGCCGACGCTGCTGCTCTGCGAAAAGCCCATCACCGCCGAAGCGGTGCACTCCGTGGAAGCCTTCGGCCCCGTCAGCACCGTGCTGCCCTACGAGACGCTCGACGAGGCGATCGAGCTTTCGCGGCTGGGCGCCGGCAGCCTCTGCCAATCCATCGTCACAAACGACGACGGGGTCGCGCGCGAGCTCGTGCTCGGCACCGCCGCCCATCACGGCCGGATACTCGTGATCAACCGGCATTGCGCGGCCGAATCGACAGGCCATGGCTCTCCGCTGCCCCACCTGGTGCACGGCGGGCCGGGTCGCGCCGGCGGCGGCGAGGAGCTGGGCGGCGTGCGCGGCGTACTGCACTACATGCAGCGGACGGCCCTGCAGGGCGCGCCGCAAACGCTGACGCACGCGGCGGGGCGCTGGATTCGCGGCGCGGAGGAAAAAGACCCCGGCGTGCATCCGTTCCGGAAAACCTTCGAGCAACTGGAGATCGGCGACACCTTCCACTCCGGGCCGCGTACCGTCACCCTAGAAGACATCGACCACTTCGCGACATTCACCGGCGACCGCTTTTATGCGCACATGGACCAGGCCGCGGCGGAGAAAAACCCCTTCTTCGAAGGCCGGGTCGCCCATGGCTACCTGATCGTCTCGTTTGCGGCCGGGCTTTTCGTTGACCCTGACTTCGGTCCGGTGCTGGCCAACTACGGCCTCGACGATCTCCGCTTCGCGCAGCCCGTGAACTACGGCGACTCGCTCAAAGTAAGGCTGACCTGCAAGCAGAAAACGCTGCGCGAGGGCGCAGGCTACGGCGAAGTGCGCTGGGATACCGAAGTCACCAACCAGGACGGCGAGCTGGTTGCCGCCTACGACGTGCTGACCATGGTGGCAACCGACGCGGAGTGGGCGTCGATCAGCTCCTGAGCGGGTATTACCGCCGCTACCCGTTTCGTCGCTGCCGTTTGCTGTAGGAGCGCGCCATGCGCGCGACCAAA
>CAZSKQ010000053.1:17013-23306 GCA_964607425.1 uncultured Woeseiaceae bacterium | reverse complement strand
CACCATCGTGATTGGCGTCGGCGCCTCAAAACCGTCACGGACAACGCGTGAGCCCGTTACGAATATAGCTTCGACATTTTGGTCAGGTTCCGGCGCCTCATCGGATTCCTGCGCCTGAACTGAACCGAACAGCAGGATTCCCGGCAGTGCCAGGATTGTTGCCGCAAGTTTCAGGCTAAACCTTTTCAGTCTTCGATCGCTGCTCATCGCTTTCCTTCCCCTCATAAGATCACAGTTTCCGTGACATCCTGCCGCAACTGCCGCCCCCTCCATCCCTGGGCATCGTTCGCGAGTGCACGAAACACCGGCACTTGCGCGTACGTCGCAGCTTGCCCGGAGTGTCCAGTTCTAAAGCACATTCAGTTGAGTTCGTGTTTCCCCCAAAGCCGCGGCGGCTGGCGCGACCACGTGCAGCATTCAGTCAGCAATGCATGGAGATCGATATTGCTTGCAACGTGACATGAGTGACATCGATGGGGAGCCGCAAATCGTGCGGCCGATTGCTGCAATCGGATGCGCTTCTTTGATTTTCTTGAAGTGTCCGACTTTGATAATCGACATCAAAGCGCTGCCCCCTTCTCGAAGTCACCTTGCAAGGCCGAATATAAAACAGGTATCTTCTTTTGTCTATACATTTGCAGGGGCACGTAATCCGCCTGGACTGATCGATTTCCAGGCTGAAAAAGACAGTATGAGCTGGCAGGAATCGCAAGTTTCAGGTGCAACCGTTTAACGCTTGCATTTCTGGACAGCATTACTTTACGTGTTTATCCTCGTCACACATTTAGCACCGTATGGTCGTCCTTTACTAATATGGCCCTTAACCGACACGCTTCCTTCTCCTTCAACCCCTACATAGAACAACTACCCTCCTACAACGCAGGCTTGAGCATAGGCAGGGCGCGGGAAATCAGCGGCAAGCAGGATATTGCACGGCTCGCGAGCAACGAGAACCCGTATGGATGCTCTCCCCTGGTCATAGAGGCATTCCGGGCATTGACGCTCGAGCCGTGGAGATATTCCGATCCCCAATGCACAGCGCTTCGGCGAGCGTTAGCCGAGCGGTTGGGCGTTAGTGCCGAGCATATCGTTGTCGGCAACGGTTCCGAGGATTTGATAGCCGCCATTTCGCGGGCAGTGCTGGTCCCGGGTGACACGACGGTGACTGTCCAGCCGTCGTTCGGCTTGCATGAGATCGATCCTCTTGCAATGGGTTCAAAAGTCATCAAGGTACCGATGACGTCCCAAATGGAGTTCGACATAGATGCTCTGTGCACCGCCATAACCGCCGGTCCCAAGCTCGTGTTTTTGAGTTCTCCCTCCAACCCGGTGGGTTGCATTCTTCGGCAGGCGAAGCTGGAAACCCTTCTGGAATGCGTCCGTCCGAACACGCTGTTTGTCCTCGATGAAGCTTATTACGAATATGCCGCGGAGGAGCTTCCTGACAGCATAGCCCTGTTGAAGGAGTCTGGTGTGCCGCTGGTTGTCCTGAGGACTTTTTCGAAGGCGTATGGGCTGGCTGGCCTGCGGGTTGGTTATGCGGTAACGCAAGACGTGAAAATGGCGCAAACGCTAACGGCAGCCAGTTCCCCGTTCAATGTCAATGCTGCCGCTCAAATGGGCGCGCTCGCTGCGTTGAAGGACGAAGCATGGATGAAGAATGCCGTTGAGCGCACGGTTGCCGATCGCGACAGGCTTGCGCGCAAGCTTTCCGGTCTCGGCCTTCAGGTCGGTCCGTCAAAATCCAACAGCTTGTTTGTGAGCACGGGATCAGACAGTGGTGCAGTGTTCGAATACCTTGTCAAACAAGGTGTTATAATAAAGCCATGGCGCGAAGCCGGATACGAGCAGTGCATTCGCGTCACCGTCGGAACCGACGATGAGAACAACCTGTTTGTGGATCGTTTGGGCCTCTTTCGCGAATCTGTCAAGACATGAGCTGAACTCGAGTGGCTGCCTGAAGCAGTACGCCGATCCGTGGCCTGGATACTCGAACTGCCACGTACTCGCCTATGTTTGGGTCGATGAATTTACGACAACGACGACGCCCCAGAGGGTCGCATTGCCTCTACGATCGCCCGCGGGCATAGCGCCTGCGCATCATCAACCCGATCCGGTCAACGTTTGTCACCGCCCGGCTGCCGGCGATTAGGAGCACGGATCGTTTGCGATAACCAGGTCGCGCCGGCGTGATGCTCATCATGGGACGGACAAAGAGACGATCAGCAGGGCGATTGCCTGAACGCTTCGCCCCAGCGCCAGAATGACATTCGCTCGAGGAACTCTGCTATGACGAATGCGACTTCAAAAAGAAAAAGAGCTGTTCCCCTTCATCAACAGATCCTGAACGATATTGTCGAGAATATCCTGTCGGGGAAATGGCCACCGGGTTACCGGATACCAACCGAGCGTGATTTGATGGGCCAGTATCGGTGTTCGCGCATGACCGTCAGCAAGGCGATCACGCACCTGGCTGGCATGAAATTGATCGAGCGCCGCCGGCGAGCGGGAAGCTTTGTGGCCAGGCCGCATTCGAGCTCCGCAGTTCTCGAAATCAGCGATATCAAGGCGGAAGTGGAAGACCTCGGACTTTCCTATAGCTACGAGATGCTGAGCAGGCGGAAAAAGGCTATAGGGCCCGGCGAACGTGAATTACTGGAGGTTCGCAAGGGTTCCAGGATACTAAAGCTCGTTGCATGCCATTACGCCAACGGCTGTCCTTTCTGCCTCGAGGAGAGATTGATCAGCCTTGTCGCGGTTCCCGAAGCGGCTGAAGAGGCGTTCAAGGATCTCCCGCCCGGTTCGTGGTTAATGAGCCGGGTTCCCTGGAATTTGGCCGAGCACAGGATTCGTGCCGTGTCCGTCGCCGCCGCAACCGCGCAGAAGCTGGATATAAGTCCCGGAAGCGCCGGACTCGTTGTTGAGAGGCGAACGTGGGGCGCGAGCCGGGCAGTAACTTACGTCCGTCTTACCTACCCCGCCGACGCGCATGAACTGGTGGCACGATTCAGCCGGTCGAATGCTACGATCATTAACCCCTGGCGGCGCGAATCGGAGTGAATGTTCACAGCCGGGTATTGCGGGAGCGATTGATTTCGGGTTAGATCATCCAAACTGGATCGCGACATGATCCCGACTTCAGCCAGACGTGACTACATTACCACCCCTGCGAGCTATACAGATCTTCGAAGCAGTTGCCCGTCGTGGCGGAGTGGCGGCCGCGGCGGAAGATTTGGGAGTTTCCACCGGTGCGGTCAGTCAACAGGTCCGTAAACTCGAAGAGTACTTGAGTATCCGCCTCTTCGAACGCAGTGGCCGATCACTGAAGTTGACTCGCTGGGGCGATGTTTACTACGCAAACATACGCGAAGCTTTCAGCCATCTGCATTCCGCCCAGTCGTCCTTGCAGCATGCCGTGTCAAAGCGCGGCCTGGTGCTCAGTGCCATGCCTTCCCTCGTTCGATGGCTGCGACCCTTGCTGCCACAGTGGCTGGCTTCTCATCCGGGCAGTCATGTGCGCATCGTGGGGACTCATTCCGAGGCCGTGCTCAAGGACCAAGGCATTGATTTTCGGTTGTCTTACGCTTCGGGAAATCGGAATTACAAGCGCTTTATCGAACTGTTCGTCGACTCGGTTGTACCGGTCTGCTCACCGGACTTCCTGCGCTCCTCGCCGGTCAATTCCCCCGCCGACATCCTGAAAGGCCCCCTGATCACCATCGACTGGGGGGAGCAGAACTGCCCACCGCCAACGTGGGCGGATTGGGCGCGGTCACTCGGCATGACATCGCCCCATATTGTGAGCGAACTGGAGTTCTCGTTGTCCGGCGCGGCGATCGACATGGCAGTAAAGGGATATGGCTTCGTGCTGGGCCAAATAGCGATGGTCGCCGAGGACGTAAGGCACGGTCGCCTGGTCATCCCGTTCGACCACCGGGTTTCCATGGCCGAACCGTATTTCCTCGCCTGGGAACGGGACGCCCTCGATCGTCCATTTGGGACCGAGTTCTACAACTTCATCCTTGCCGCCGCGAAACTTCAAACCGCCCTTTCAAGCGGAAAACAGCGGATAGAATGCGAGCTTAAGCCGCTGTAAAGAAGAAGCGTTGCGCCTGCGAGCACTCCCGATGCTCGCGCCATAGAACGTCCCAAAAGCGATTGAGAGCCCGCCCGGGTCCCGCAATTCCACTTTGTGGTCATGTTCTCCAAAAAGTGCCTCTCCCGGCTATCATCGACAGGGCTGCTTCCGGCTCCGATCGATTTAGCACGACTAAAATAGACAGCACTTTAAATCATTGACTGGCCTCGAAATGACGGGCGTAATAGTACTTGCGCGGGCAGAAAACGAATAGGTTGTGGCGATTCCAATTCTGCTGGCTTCAGCGGTTCTCGCCACGCAGTAAACAGGGTGTTTTCGGGCAATCGACAAGGGAGAGCGCCGAAGGCGGATACGCCGCAATCCATCGTTTTTACCAGTGCCACTGCACAAACCGGAAGTGATAGCGATATGGGTTCCAGCACTCGTTCGGCGGCAATAGCGGCGAAGAATCGGTTGCCAGAGGCATTCGTGCAAGCACAGCGCGTCGCGGGGGCAGTTTGTTTGGTGCTTGCACTGGCCCTTGGCGGTTGCTCTACCGGCCCCCAGGAACCCGAAGACAGCAGCTCTGCGCCGCGCATCCGGTTGATGACCGGGGAGCAGTACTCACTGACGATCCGCCACATTTTCGGCGCCGACATCAGTGCAAGCGTGCCCTCGCCCCTGCCACCGATGCCCCGAACCGACGGCTTGCTCGCCTCTGGAGCGGCGTCCATCGGCCTGACGTCCGATCAGCTGCAACGGGTACACCAGGCAGCAGTGATGATAGCGACGCAGGTCGTCGATGAGGACCATCGCGAGTTCCTTATTCCCTGCAAGCCGGCTTCGGAGAAGGCTGCTGACGCGGCGTGTGCCGAACGCTTCCTGGAGCGATTCGGGCGTCTCTGGTACCGGCACCCACTGGACGATGCGTTGTTGGCACGGCTGGTCCAGACAGCGGGCAATACCGCAACCCAGCTGGAGGATTTTTACGGCGGCCTGGCCCACGTGATCGAGGGCATGCTGATCAGCCCCAAAGGGCTTTTTATCATCGATGTCGCGGAACCCGATCCGAATGAGCCGGACGAGTGGCGACTGGATGCCTGGTCACTTGCATCCCGGCTGAGCTTTTTCCTCTGGAACTCCGCGCCCGACGATGCATTGCTGCAGGCCGCTGAAAGCGGCGAGCTCCAGACCAAAGAGGGCTTGGAGCTTGCTGTTGATCGAATGCTTGCCAGCCCGCGGCTCGAAGACGGTGTGCGTGCCTTTTTTGACGACATGATGGAGTTCATAGACTTCGACTTTCTCGCCAAGAATGACGCGGTCTACCCGGCGGTCACCGGAGCGACACTCAGCGATGCCCGGGAGCAGACCCTCCGAACCATCGTCGATCACCTGGTCGACAAGAAGGGGGATTACCGCGACCTGTTCACGACTCGCAGCAGTTTCATGTCGCCGAACCTCGCGGTGATCTACGGTGTACCGACAACGGCCCCCGGTTGGGCACCATACGAGTTCTCCGAGGAGAGCCACCGCGCCGGTCTGCTGACTCACGTCAGCTTTTCGGCTTTGCATTCGCACCCGGCCCGCAGCTCACCGACGCTTCGCGGCATGGCCCTGCGGGAAGTGTTCCTGTGCCAAAAAGTACCTCCGCCGCCGCCGAACGTGGACTTTTCCTCGCTGGAAGATCCCGATCCCAGCCTGCGCACGAACCGCGAGCGGCTATTGGCACATGCGATCATTCCGTCCTGCGCCGGCTGTCACAAGATCATGGATCCCATTGGCCTGGCACTGGAGAATTTCGACGGTGCCGGCAGGTATCGTGCTACCCAGAACGGCGCATCCATCGACGCGAGCGGCATGCTGGACGGCGTGCCTTTCGAAAATGCAGTGGAGTTGGGCCAGGTGTTGCACGACAACCCTTCACTGCCGAGCTGCCTGGTCAACCGGGTCTACAGCTATGGTACCGGCGGACCCCTCGAGGGTGTGACCGATCGCGCCATCGTTGAATACTTCACCGAGAAATTCGCTGCCGCGGGCTATCGCCTTCCCGAGCTGTTGCGGACCATTGCCCTGAGTGCGGCATTCTCTGAAATCCGATTTCCCGAAGGAGACAGCAGTGCGCCGGCCCCCACCGTGGAGACGATGACTACGTCGGCGACCAGCCGGGAGTCGTCGCAGATCGCCCAGCGGCAGAACTGACTTCGAGAGGTCGAAG
>CAZSKQ010000053.1:0-16913 GCA_964607425.1 uncultured Woeseiaceae bacterium | reverse complement strand
GGGTAATCGAACTGAAAGTTGAGGACTATGCTCATGAATAGACGTCGAGTGCTACGCGGCATGTTGGCTGGTTCCGCGATCCAGGTTGCCCTTCCATTGCTGAACAGCTTTCTGAACGACAACGGTACGGCGTTGGCATCCGGGGCTCCAATACCCTTACGCTTCGGCACCTGGCAATGGGGCCTGGGGATGAGCAAAGACGGCATCGTGTTTTTGCCCAGGAAGACGGGCGCAAACTTCGACTTGCCGCCCGAGATCGAGGCGTTGAAGCCGATCCAGGAGCACATCAATCTCTTCACGTCCTTCGATAGTTTCAGGGATGCTGCTCCGAACCTGTGCCATCACACCGGCTGGGTAATCCTGCGCAGCGGGATTGCGCCGAGGACCTCTGATGAGCGCCCCGGTAAAACGATCGATTCGATCGTCGCGGGTGAAATCGGCAACAGCACACGTTTTCGAATGCTCAGCGCAACCGCCACCGGCGATGTCCGTGACAGCTACAGCTATGAGAACGGCAATTCGGTGAACACGCCTGAGTGGTCGCCGATTCGTTTTTACGAGCGCTTGTTCGGAGTGGGCTTCCAGGACCCCAACGCCGAGGACTTCAAACCGGATCCGCACGTAATCGCGCGCAGGAGCGTGCTGTCCGGCGTGATGGACGAGTCGCGTGCGCTGATCAAGGCCGTAGGCACCGAGGATCGGGCGCGGCTGGATCAGTATTTCACCGGCTTGCGCGACCTGGAGCGCAGGCTCGAACAACGCTTGACCAAACCGGAACCGATCGCGGCCTGTCACAAGGCCAACGAGCCGGAAGACGTGCAGATGGGTGTTGACGCCAACCTGGTCTCGAAGCGCCACCGCATCATGACGGACCTGATGCTCATGGCAGTGGCTTGCGACCAGACCCGCGTCTTCAACATGTTTATGAGTGCGCCTTTTGCGGGCACGACGGAGCCGGGCTACGACAAGCCGCACCACACGGCGACGCATGAAGAGCCGGTCGACGAAGAGCTCGGCTACCAGCCGCACTGTTCCTGGTATACCCGCCGGTCAATGGAGGAGTGGGCCTACTTCGTACAAGCGATGGCGCAATTCAAGGAAGGCGACGGCACGATGCTGGACAATGTATTTGTCTACGCGACGACCGATCAGTCCTACGCCAAAATCCATTCGATCGAGAAGATCCCCATGTTCAGCGCCGGTCGCGCTGGAGGCCGCGTCAAGACGGGCCTGCATATCGTTGGTGACGGTACACCGGGCACCCGTCTCGGCTATACCGCAATGCGGGTCATGGGCCTGGATATCCCGTACTGGGGCGACCAGAGCAACAAGACGTCGAAGGAGATCGGAGAAATCCTGGTTTGAATTCAATGGGGCTGACGAGGGGCGGAGACACCGGGCGTCGCAGTCAGGCCGTATACAAGAGGGAAGCGAACGTGAAACGCCTGCAGTTGGTCGTCGGAGTCCTGGCCGCTATCTTCTTCGCTCCCGTGGACGCCATGTCGGCGCCGGACGATTCGACTGCGTTGCGAGCCGTGGAGCCTTACATGGCGGTGCCGATGCCGGCCGGATTTCACGTCGAACAGTCGGAGCTCGAAGGGCCGGTATTCGCCGACGCGCAGGGCCGCACCCTGTACATATGGCCGCTGAAGCACCTGCGCAACGGCTACAGCGGCGAAAGAGAAGGTATCCCGTCATGCTATGACACGGTGCAAACGAGGACCGCGGGGTTGATGAGCCCGTATCCTCCGGGGATTCTGTTGCCGGCACTGGACAGGCGGCCGAGTTGCACCGATTTATGGCCACCGGTGCTTGCGGACGCCTCGGCGGAGCCGGTCGGGGCCTGGACCATCCTCGAGCGCAAGGACGGGACGCGGCAGTGGGCTTACGACGGCCAACCGCTGTATACCTCTATCAAGGATCGCGAGCCGGGCGACACCATAGGCGGCACGACTCGCAACGGCGGCGGCTCCGGTGCCCCCGCGATCCGCGCGCCGGCCGGTCCTCCGACGATGCTTCCACCGGGTTTCGGTGTGACGACGACCTCGATCGGCCGCTTGCTGACGACCGACAGAAATTATTCCGTCTACAGCTATGACAAGGACACGGCGGATCAGTCGATGTGCCAGGGCGACTGTACGCGGACGTGGCAGCCGATCCTGGCTTCACAGATGGCGCATGTTCCGGAGAGCGGAGGGTGGTCGCTCCTGGAGCGCGCACCGGGCGTCTACCAGTGGGCCTTCAGGGGCAAGCCGCTGTACACCTATGCGTTCGACTTGAAGCAGAGGAGCTTCGAGGGCGGGGATGTGCCGGGCTGGAGCAATGTATTCCTGCAGAATGCGCCCGCGCCCCCGGCAAGCTTCACGGTTCAGGACACTATCCAGGGCCAGGTCCTTGCCGATCATCGCGGTATGACGATTTACACGTATAAGTGCGGCGACGACTCGATCGATCAGTTGAGCTGCGAGCATCCGGACGACATCCAGGCATATCGCTGGGCCATGTGCGGCGGCGGCGATCCTGCGATATGCCTGCAGGAGTGGCCCTACGTCCTTGCCGATGAAGGAGCAGAGGCGACCAGCCGTGCGTGGAGCATCATGTTGATCGATCCGAAAACCGGGCATCGAGCCGAACCCGGACAGGAGGATGCCTTGCGGGTCTGGGCGTATCGCGACCGGCCCGTCTATACGTATTCGGGAGATCGGGAGCCGGGAGCCATCAGCGGTGATTCCAACGGAGTCTGGCGGGGTATGCGGAACGGCTTCCGGGCCTTCTGGCTGCGCGATCCGTTTTTTGGCCACAACAGGTAAGCGGTAGTAGATGTCGTCGCGATAGTCGCCGGTTCA
The DNA here is from genome assembly GCA_964607425.1 of uncultured Woeseiaceae bacterium. Taxonomy (GTDB): domain Bacteria; phylum Pseudomonadota; class Gammaproteobacteria; order Steroidobacterales; family Woeseiaceae; genus IDS-8. The sequence continues at coordinate 14,067 of CAZSKQ010000053.1, read as the reverse complement.
TCGACCCGCTATCCAGGCATCCAGGAGGCACTCATGGAGATGACCGGTATACACAAGTATTTTCGCGGCACCTGGCACAGGTCGGCTGTAGCCTTCACTGTCGTTGCCGCATTGTGCGCGAGCACGGTCACGAACGCGGAAACGGAAGCAACAACGTCGCAGCCCGTGCCTGGCAGCGACGGCTCCATAGGCTATGTCCTGACCGACCTTATCTGGGCGACGTACCAGACGCCCGATGCCAAAGCCGAGTGCCCCGAGGGGCTCAACCACTATGGCCCCCGGCAAGTGTTCGAAGTGCTGTATCCGGAGAACAGGGAGCGCACGCTTCTCGACACGCAGCTCAAATACGAAATCGAGACCTGGTACCCGCGGATTTCCCCGGATTCATTTCCCACCGACAGGTTCCCCTTTCGTGAAGTAGGCGGCCCATTGTCGTATGGCCTGAACCTGGACGGGGAGGTCGGGCCCGAAGATTTTACGCATCCGGACGGTATGCCGGGGATCGACAATCAACTGTACCGTGCTACCGGCTGCCTCGTCGGCTACCGGGGGCCGGACGGCCTGCAGTGGATTTTCCTGAAGCACGCTATCCGGCAACAGACTTTCAGCCGCCTGATGATCGAGCTCACGGGCGTGGACGATCTGGCCAACGACCCTGAGGTGCAGGTGACGCTCTATCGGGGCACCGACAGGCTGCTCACGGACGCCAGCGGCACTAATATCATGCCCGGGGCTACCCAGCGTATCGACATCCGCTGGGGCCTGCCGCTCATCCGCCAGATGGAAGGCCGGATCGTCGACGGCGTGCTGACTACAAAACCTATTCCGCAGATGGTCCTTCCATGGAATAGCGACACCGGTGTGCCCACGATTCAGGTCATCCGCGATATACGGGTGGAGCTCGAGGTTACACCCACCGGCGCGAAAGGACTGATTGCCGGGTATGCCGATGTCGAAACCTGGTACAGGTCGCTCATCACGGCCGACGCGACGCACCACCTGAGCAACGGGCAGATCTCCGCTCCTTCGTTATACAAGGTGCTGCACCGGCTGGCCGATGCTTATCCTGATCCGCAAACCGGCAAGAACACGGCCATTTCGTCAGCGCTCGACGCCGAGTTCACCCAGGTGTACATACGCCATCCGGAAGGCGAGGCAGCCAAGGCCGAGCTCATGCGCAAGCTGAAGGAAAGCGCCGCGAGCACGCTCACCGCGTACGAAAGCGGGAGCGGCGCGACGAATTAAGCGTGCTCCGGTAGCGTTCGGGGTCCTCCGGACTAGAAGATCAGGTGGGTGGCGATCGCGATCAGGGGGATCGCAATCACGGTACGGAGCAGGAAGATCACTATCAAGTTCCAGAACGTCAGCGGGATGTCCGATTCAAGCATCGCGTTGGCGCTTTCGGTGAAGAAAATGATCTGCACCGTGGAAAGCACGCAGATGAAAAAGACACTCATCGGCGCCACGTTTTCGCCCGAGATGATGATGACCGGCAGGGCTACCTCCGCGATGGAAATCAGGACAGCCGGGGCAATGCGGTCCGCATCCGGTAATTGAAACAGACTCAGGATCGGCTCGAACACAACGCCCAGAAGGTCGAAGAGCGGAGTGTAGGTCGCCACGATGAGCGAGAGCGTCGCGATGGCCAGCACGTAGCCGACGATTCTCTGCGCGAACGTTATGGCCGACCAGAAGGCACTGTAAGCACCCTCCGTACCCCCCGATGCGGCCCGGTCCGCTGCCGCCTGGCAGGCCCTGACCAGGATATTGCGTCCATCTGCTTCCTCGGGCTCGTCAAGTTTTTGCGGCGTGCCGTCGAAGTACAGCTCCTTCTTCCGTGACAGCGGCGGCAGCCGCACCATGATAACTGCCACTATGAAGGTCAGAATAAACGAGGTAATCAGCATGTGAGGCAGGTAGGGCAGGATACCGCCGATTGATGCCAGCAACGCAAAGAAGCCGATGCTGACAACGCTGAAATTGGTGGCGATGCTCGCTGCTTCGCGTTGGGTGTAATTGCCTTGCCGATAGATCTGGTTCGTAATGTAAACGCCGACGGCCGGTGAGGCCACGAAGGATGCAACAGCGTCTACCGCTGCTCGCCCCGGGACCTTGAAAGCCCGCCGCATTATCGGTTCCATCAGGGCGCCCAGGAACTCGGGTAGCCCGAACTCCGTCAGGAAGAAGACCAGGAAGCCGGCGACGCCTACCGTGAGCAGAACGTCGCTGCCCAGTGACTGCGCGAGTCCCCCGACGTCCTTGTTGAGCAGCCAGTCCGGACCTGTGCCGAACACCAGCATAAAGGAGAACACCGCGGCAAGAATGAACAGCACCCCGGTGAATAAATTGTCTTTCTCGTGATAGCGCCTGAGCCGGGGGAAGCGTGAAGATCGGGATGCAATCCACGTCGCGCATAACAGCGCAATGACTCCGAACGTGATGTAGTCCAGGCTGCTTCCCAGGAATGACTTGATGGTGTCGATGACTATGACGAGCGGGATCTTTGAGTCTCCGGATGCCGTGGAAACGGGAATGAAGAAGAAGTAGATTCCGATAAAACTGCCGATGAGCGCCTTGAGACCATTTTTTACCGGACCGCTGGAAACGGTGGTTTGTGCATTTTCCTGTTGATTCATGAACTTACTCCCCAGGCCTGCGGCCGATGTTCATTTTTCCGGGTCGGGCACGGGCCGCCCCCCGACCAATAATTCCCGCAGCGGATTCAACCCGAGCCAGTACGCCAACTCGCGCGGGTGACCCACGTCCCAAACGGCGATATCCGCGCGTTTGCCGGCTTCCAGCGTTCCGCGGTCGTCCAGCCCCAGCGCTCGCGCCGCCTCCCGTGTCACACCCGCGAGGCACTCCTCCGGAGTCAGCTTGAAGAGCGACGCCGCCAGCACCATCGTCGCCTGCAACGAGCACACGGGCGATGTCCCCGGGTTGCAGTCGCTCGCGATCGCCATCGGAATCCCCAGCTCGCGCAGCGTTTGCACCGGCGGCAACTGCTTCTCTCCCAGCGTAAGGAACGCACCCGGCAGTAACACGGCCACAGAGCCGGCGTCCGCCAGCGCCGCGAGGCCCGCTTCCGACGCGTACTCGAGGTGATCCGCGGATAATGCGTTGAATTCCGCCGCGAGCTGAGCTCCGCCGCTGTCGCTCAGCTGGTCGGCATGCAGCTTCACCGGCAGCTGCAGCGCGCGCGCCGCCTCGAACACCCTGGCGATCTCTGCATCCGAAAACGCGATGCGCTCGCAATAGGCATCGACGGCATCGACCAGCCCTTCGGCATGCGCCGCCGGTAACACCGTCTCCGTCAAAAACGCGATGTACTCGTCCGCGCGCCCCTTGTATTCCGCCGGCAGCGTATGCGCGCCGAGAAAGCTGGTCGTCACCGTCATGCCCAGCTCGTCACCCAACGCGCGCGCAACGCGCAGCATCTTGAGCTCCGTCTCCAGGTCCAGTCCGTAGCCCGACTTGATCTCGACCGTTGCCACGCCTTCCCGCCTCAGTGCCGCGAGCCGGGCCGCGGACGCCGCCTGCAGCTCGTCCGCGCTCGCATCACGGGTGGCGGTGACGGTCGACACTATCCCGCCGCCGGCGCGCGCGATCTCCTCGTACGTCGCGCCCCGGCGGCGCAGCTCGAACTCCGCCGCGCGATTGCCGGCGAACACGAGGTGCGTGTGGCAGTCGATGAGTGCGGGCGTCACCCAGCGTCCCCCGACGCTGCGTGTCTCGGCCGCCTCGCCGGGCGGGCCCTCGGCGGCGGTGCCGATCCAGGCGATCGCACCATCCCTGATGGCGACCGCGGCGTCCTCGACGGTACCGTACGCTTTACCGCCGGCCCGCATGCCGGCGACGTTCGCATCGGTCAGGAGAAGGTCCCATTCGGCCATCGATCCACCCCCCGGGGAATTGCAAAGCACGGTAGCATGCATTAGCCTGTATATACAAGTTGAGGTTTACGGGGTCCCATGCACTCGATTTTTGCCCGCAGGGCGCTGCTCGCCGCCGGCTGGTCCGAACGGGTCCGGCTGCGCGTCGAGCACGGCCTCGTCACGGCGGTGGAAACGGACACCGAGCCGGCGCCGGGCGACATCGAGGGTGGCATCGTCATCCCGGGCCTCGCCAATGCCCACAGCCATGCGTTTCAACGGGCCCTCGTGGGACGCACCGAGCAGCGCTCGCCGGCTACCAGGGACAACTTCTGGACCTGGCGCAGCCGCATGTACGCACTTGCACAGCGGGTCGATGCCGACGCGCTGACCGCGATTGCGCGGCAAGCGTATTGCGAGATGCTCGCGGCCGGGTATACCGGGGTGGCCGAGTTCCATTACCTGCACCGTGAGAGTGTGAATTCCGGCCCGGGCGAAGCCATGCTGCAGGCGCTCGCGACCGCCGCCACCGACAGCGGCATCCGGCTCACCTACGTTCCCGTGCTCTATGAGCGCGCGGGCTTCGACCAGCCCGGGCCCCGGCCGGAGCAGCGGCGCTTCGTCACCACGCTCGACCAGTTCGAAGCGCACTACCGCGCCGCGGGGGAGCTTGCCGGCGGCCGCTTCACAGTAGGCATCGGCGTCCACAGCCTGCGTGCGGCGCCGGCCGAGTCGCTGGCCCGCGTGGCAGCGCTCGCCACGGCCGATCGTGTGCCGATGCACCTGCACATCGCGGAGCAGCAGGGCGAAGTCGACCAGTGCCTCGCTGCCCTTGACGCGCGGCCCCTGCGCTGGCTGATGCAGCACTTCGACCTCGACGAGCACTGGTGTCTCGTGCACGCGACGCACCTCGATGACGAGGAAATCACGGCCCTGGCGGCATCCGGCGCCGTCGCCTGCCTGTGCCCGAGCACCGAGGCGAATCTCGGCGACGGGCTGTTCCCGCTGGAGCAGTACCTGGCGCGGGGCGGGCGCATCGCCATCGGCTCGGACAGTCACGTATCGATCAACCCCTTCGAGGAGCTGCGCTGGCTCGAATACGGCCAGCGGCTCGTGTCGCAGAGCCGGAACGTCGTGCCTGGACCCCACAGCCACACGGGGCGCAGCCTGTTCGAGCTGGCGCTTGCGGGCGGCGCGCTGGCCTCCGGCCGGCCGGACAACGGCGAACTCCGGAAGGGCGCCTGTGCCGACCTGGTGGTGCTCGACGACGCCAGCCCGATGCTGGTCGGCCATGAACCGGAGACGCTGCTCGATGCGCTGGTGTTCTCCGGTTTACCGCTGCCCATCGACCGCGTCATGGCTCGCGGCGAGTGGTGCGTGAGCGACGGGAGACACGTTCAGGCCGAGGCAGCGCAACGCGAGTACGCCCGCACCATCGGGCGACTTTACCCTCGGGAGTCGCGCGCATGACGGCGCAGGCGAAACCCCGCTACCAGCAACTCAAGGAAGAGATCATAGACCGGATCTCGCGCGGCGAGCTCAGGCCCTGCGACCGCGTGCCCTCCGAGAACGAGCTCGTCGACACGGCCGGCGTTTCGCGCATGACGGCGAACCGGGTGCTGCGCGAGCTGAACGACGAAGGCTACGTGGAACGTGTCGCCGGCGTCGGCACCTTTGTCGCCGACTTCAAGGCCGCATCGCACGTGCTCGAAGTGCGGAACATTGCCGACGAGATCGCGCGGCGCGGCCACCGTCACTCGTCCGACGTGTTGCGCCTTGCCGCCATTCGTGCCGACGCCGAGGTGGCGGCGGCGCTCGGTTTACGTGCGCGCGAACGCGTGTTCCACGTCCTGATCGTGCATCGCCAGAACGACGCGCCGATCCAGCTCGAGGACCGCTTTGTGCTGGCATCCTTCGCCCCCGATACGCTCGACCAGAACTTCCGCGCGATCACCCCGTCCGCCTACCTTTCCGGAATCTCACCGCTGCAGGAGGCGGAACACACCGTGCGTGCCGCCATGCCTGACGAGTCGGTGCGCGACAGCCTGCGGATGGGGGCGCGTGAGCCTTGCCTGCTTGTGATCCGCCGCACGTTTGCGCACGGGCGCGCGGTGAGCTTCGCGCGCCTGTACCACCCGGGTAACCGGTTCGAACTCAAGGGACATTACACGCCGCCCGGCACGCGGCCGACCGACATGGGAGCAGCCACCAAATGAACGATGAAGCGTCACGGCGGATAAAAGCGCCGACCGGAACGGCCTTAAGCGCAAAAAGCTGGCTCACGGAAGCGCCTTTGCGCATGCTCATGAACAACCTCGATCCGGAGGTGGCGGAGCGGCCGGACGACCTGGTCGTCTATGGCGGCATAGGCAAGGCGGCGCGTAACTGGGCATGCTACGATGCCATCGTCGAAGCCCTGAAGCGGCTCGAGGGCGACCAGACGCTGCTCGTGCAATCGGGCAAGCCGGTCGGCATATTCCGTACACATGCGGATGCACCGCGAGTGCTCATCGCGAACTCCAACCTGGTGCCGGCGTGGGCCAACTGGAAGCATTTCCGGGAACTGGACAGGAAAGGCCTGATGATGTTCGGCCAGATGACCGCGGGCTCGTGGATCTATATCGGCAGCCAGGGCATCGTGCAGGGCACTTACGAGACGTTCGTGGAGATGGGCCGGCAGCATTACGGCGGCGATCTCGCCGGCCGCTGGATCCTGACCGCGGGCCTCGGCGGCATGGGCGGGGCGCAGCCGCTGGCGGCGACCATGGCCGGTGCGTCGATGCTCGCCGTCGAGTGCCAGGCGGACCGCATCGAGAAGCGGCTGCAGACGCGCTACCTCGATACACGTGCGGACACCCTGGATGAGGCGCTGGAGCTGATCGAGCGCTCGACGCGGGACAAAAAGCCGCTGTCGGTAGGCTTGCTCGGCAACGCGGCCGATGTGCTGCCGGAACTGCTGCGGCGGGGTATCAGGCCCGACGCCGTGACCGACCAGACGTCGGCGCACGACCCGGCCAACGGCTATCTCCCGCAGGGCTGGACCGTGGAAGAGTGGCTCGACAAGCGCCGGAGCGATCCCGATGCGGTGGTCGCCGCGGCGAGCCGCTCGATGGCCGTGCACGTCGAGGCCATGCTCGGCTTCAAGCACGCAGGCGTGCCTGTCTTCGACTATGGCAATAACATCCGGCAGGTCGCGTTCGACCAGGGCGTCGAGAACGCCTTCGACTTTCCGGGCTTCGTGCCGGCGTACGTGCGGCCGCTCTTCTGCCGTGGAGTCGGCCCGTTCCGCTGGGCGGCACTGTCGGGCGATCCCGAGGACATTTACCGCACGGATGAGAAGGTAAAGGAATTGCTGCCGGACGATGCGCACCTGCACCGCTGGCTGGACCAGGCGCGCGAGCGCATCCAGTTCCAGGGCCTGCCGGCGCGTATCTGCTGGGTCGGGCTGGGACAGCGCGATCGCTTAGGGCTGGCGTTCAACGAGATGGTACGCAAGGGCGAGCTGAAGGCGCCGGTGGTGATCGGGCGCGATCATCTCGACAGCGGCTCGGTCGCGAGCCCCAATCGCGAGACCGAGGCGATGCGGGACGGTTCGGACGCGGTTTCGGACTGGCCGCTCCTCAACGCATTGCTGAACACGGCGAGCGGCGCCACCTGGGTGTCGTTGCATCACGGAGGCGGAGTCGGCATGGGTTACGCGCAGCATGCCGGGTTGGTGATCGTGTGCGATGGCAGCGAGGAAGCGGATCGGCGGATCGGGCGGGTACTATGGAACGACCCGGCGAGTGGCGTGATGCGGCATGCCGATGCGGGATACGAGGACGCGATACGGTGCGCGGAAGAGCACGGACTCGACCTGCCGATGATCAAGACATCCGGTTCCTGACGAAATGCCCGTAACGGCGGGCCCGAACAGCGCTCGGAGGAAGCAATGCGGTTGCATATAGACGATCAGCGGGTGGGTATCGCGGAGCTGCGCCAGGTTTGGCGCCAGCCGCTCACGCTGACGCTCGGCGACACGGCGATTGAGCGCATCCGCGCCTCGAATGCCCTGATCACCGAGGTGATGAAAAGCGGCAAGCAGGTCTATGGCGTCAACACCGGTTTCGGCCGGCTTGCGAACGTCCGAATCGACGACGCGGAACTCGTGCACCTGCAGGAAAACCTGATCCGCTCGCATTCGGTCGGCGTCGGGCCGCTGCTGCCCGATGACTGCGTACGCCTGACGATAGTGCTGAAAGTCATCGCGCTGGCGAAGGGTTATTCCGGCGTCACACCGGGACTTGTCGAGGCGCTCTGCACGCTGGTCAACCGGCACGTCTATCCCTGCATCCCGTCGCAAGGGTCCGTCGGCGCTTCGGGCGATCTCGCGCCGCTGGCGCACATGGCCGGCGTGCTGCTCGGGTTCGGCAGCGCGCGGGTGGATGGCGAGGTCCTGGATGCGAATGACGCGCTGGCCCACAGCGGGCTTGCGCCACTGGAACTGGCACCCAAGGAGGGGCTCGCGCTCCTGAACGGGACGCAGGTGTCGACCGCGGTTGCACTCGCCGCGTTGTTCCGCGCCGAGCACGTGCTGGCCGGATCGGTCGTCGCGGGTGCGTTGTCGGCGGATGCCATACAGGGCAGCGACACGCCGTTCGACGACCGCATCCAGCAGGTGCGCGGACAGGCCGGGCAGGCGGCCGTGGCGATGCTGCTGCGCGAGCTGATGAGCGGCAGCGCGATCCGCGCATCGCACATCGAGTGCAATCGGGTCCAGGACCCTTATTCCATCCGCTGCCAGCCGCAGGTTGGCGGTGCCTGCCTGGACGTCATGCGCCATGTTGCCGCGGTGCTCGCGACGGAGGCGAACGCCGTCACCGACAACCCGCTGGTGTTCACCGATACCGGTTCGGTGCTTTCGGGCGGCAACTTCCACGCGGAGCCGGTGGCGCTCGCCGCCGACTACCTTGCGCTGGCGATCGCGGAGATCGGCGCACTCGCGGAGCGGCGTATCGCATTGCTGATCGATTCGAACCTCAGCGGGCTGCCGGCCTTCCTCGTGCGCGAAAGCGGCCTGAACTCCGGGTTCATGATGGCGCAGGTGACGGCGGCCGCGCTCGCATCCGAGAACAAGTCGCTGGCGCATCCGGCGAGCGTCGACACCATCCCGACCTCGGCCAACCAGGAGGATCACGTCAGCATGGCCACCTTCGCCGCGATGCGGCTGCACAAGATGCTCGACAACGTGCAGCATATCGTCGCTATCGAGCTGCTCGCGGCGGTGCAGGGCATCGAATTCCACCGGCCGAAGCAGAGCTCGGAGACGTTGGAGCAGGTCATCGAGCAAATACGCGCTTTATCCCCGGCGTACGAAGAGGATCGCTCATTGTCCGGCGACATCGGGGAAGTGGCCAGTCGTGTCGGCGACGGTCTCTTCTACGACTACGCGCGGGCGGTGTTGCCGACTTTCGAGCCGTGACCGACGACGTCTGTTCCTGGCAGCCTGGCAATTCCCCGCTGCTCATCAGCATCCCGCACGACGGGCGCTCGATACCGGCGGACATCGCCGCAAGCATGACGGACGCGGGACGGGCGATCCCGGACACCGACTGGCACGTGAGGCGGCTCTACGATTTTGCCGCCGAAACCGGGGCGAGCGTGCTCGCGGCAAACTACTCGCGTTACGTCGTCGATCTGAATCGCCCGGCGGACGACACGGCGCTCTATCCCGGGCAGGTCTCGACCGGCCTCTGCCCGGAGCAAACGTTTGCCGGCGAGGCGATTTACGCGGACGGTGCCGGCGTGGACGGCGCGGAAATCGCCCGGCGGGTGGCAGCGTACTGGCGCCCCTACCACCGGCGCATCGAGGAAGCCCTGGCCGCCATCAGGGCCGAGCACGGCTTCGCGCTGCTGTGGGACGCGCACTCGATTCGCGGCGAGGTGCCGCGGTTGTTCGAAGGCACCCTGCCGGAGCTGAATTTCGGGACGAACGGAGGCAAGAGCTGTCCCGACGGAATCCTGCGCCCGATCCTGGATGCGGCCATGCAGCTGCCCTACCGCGCTGTCGCCAACCAGCGCTTCAAGGGGGGCTACATTACACGCCACTACGGCCGGCCGGTCGATGCCGTGTACGCGGTGCAGCTCGAAATCGCGCAGCGCTGCTACATGGATGAGTCCACCCTGCGCTATGATGAGCCGCGCGCCGGCGAGCTCGCCGAGGCGATCAAAGGGCTGTTGACGATATTCCGGTACACCGGCGCTCTCGTCGACAGCCGACGGATGCTGGACGACGACGAGGGGTGACGCATGAATATCCGTGCTCTGCTCATTGCCACGGCCGCGCTGCTGCTGCCGGCGGCCGCCTTTTCCGACACCGCGGCCGAGCTCGATGCGGCGGTCGGCAACACCTTGCAGGCTTTCGCCGACGAGGTCGACGGCGCCGCCGTTTTCCTCGATAACGCCGCGGGGTACCTGGTGTTCCCGCGCGTGATCAAGGTCGGCCTCGGGATCGGCGGCGAAACGGGCGAAGGCGCGCTCATAGCGGGCGGCGAGACGGCCGGGTACTATCGGACGGTGGCGGGGTCATTCGGCTTCCAGCTCGGCGCGCAGGCGAAGTCGATCGTCATCGCGTTCATGACGCAGGGTGCGCTCGACCAGTTCCGGAACAGCTCCGGCTGGAAGGTCGGCGTCGACGGCTCGGTTGCCCTGATCGACATCGGCGCCGGCAAGACCGTCGACACCACCAGCATCAAGGACCCGGTCGTGGGCTTTGTTTTCGGCTCCACCGGCCTCATGTACAACCTGACGCTGGAAGGCTCGAAGATCACGAAGATCGACAAAAGCTGAGCTGCAGGAGCGCGCATGCGCGCGATGCCAGCGGCGGACGATTAGGGAAACGCGCGCAATGCGCGCTCCTGCATGATTATGCGCCGAAAGCGAGACAAGCCGGAACGCAGGAAGGAAACCTTTCTCAAGGGCCTCGAGAACCGCCTGCGCGAGGCGGCGAACCTCGGCCGCGTGCTGGCGACCGAGCCGCGCGCGTTTCCCGGCGCGCTCGGGCGGGTGCTGAAGCGTTTCGTGCGCACGATCTGGAACGCCCGCGGCGGCGGACTCTACGCCTGCGGGTTCGTTATTACTTTCCTGTGGCTGGAAGCCACGACCTTCGTCGGCGAGCTGATGGCCAGCGGCAGCCTGGCGGCGTTCGTGACCGGGCAGCTCATCGAGTTCGTGGTGCGCTTCACCGTGCAGTCTTTGACGAACACGTTGCTCGCATTCATCTGGCCGGTCTATGTCATCCAGCTCTCGCCGCTGTGGGGCGCGCTCGCGTTGGCCGCGCTGTACGTGCTCTTCCCCCTGTACATCAAGGAGCCACTCGCCAGGTGGTTGTTCGACGATGCGGACGAAAAGCCAGAGGGCGATGCAACGCCCTGATGTGATATTCACCGTCGGGCATTCGACGCACAGTTTCGACGAGCTGGTGGCGCTGCTGCGGGCGCATGGCGTGGAGCGGCTGGTGGACGTGCGGACGATTCCCCGCTCGCGGCGCAACCCGCAGTTCAACCGCGATACGCTCGGCCCGGCGCTGCGCAACCGGCGCATTGCCTACCGGCACATGCAGGATCTCGGTGGCCTGCGCCGCACGCGCCCCGATTCTCCCAACGCCGGCTGGCGCAACGCGTCGTTCCGCGGCTACGCGGACTACATGCAGACGGAGGAATTCGAAGAAGCGCTCGACCGGCTGGTCGAGCTGGCGAAGGAGAAGACGAGCGCCATCATGTGCGCCGAAGCCGTGCCCTGGCGCTGCCACCGCTCCCTGATCGCCGATGCCCTGATCGTCCGCGGCTGGGAGGTGCGCGACATCATGAGCGAAAAAAGCGCGAAGCCGCGCAAGCTGAACCCGATGGCGAAAGTCGAAGGCCAGCAAATCACCTATCCCCCGGAACTGTAGGAGCCCGCCATGCGGGCGACGGCTCGCGCGTTCGAGGCACTGCCCGTCGCCCGCATGGCGGGCTCCTACACCGTCGTCCGCATGGCGGGCTCCTACACCGTCGTCCGCATGGCGGGCTCCTACACCGTCGCCCGCATGGCGGGCTCCTACATGGTGGTGGGTGCTACGCGCCAGACGATATTGCCGACGTCGTCCGCCACGAGCAACGCGCCGTCGCCGGCCACCGCCACGCCTACCGGCCGGCCGCGCGCTTCCCCGTCCTCGTTCAGGAACCCGGTGACCACGTCTTTTGCGGCTCCCGCGGGCTGCCCGTTCGCGAACGGCACGAAAATCACCTTGTAGCCGCTCAGCACCTCGCGATTCCACGAGCCGTGCTGGCCGATGAAGGCGCCGCCGCGATAGCGCGCCGGCAAAAGGTCGCCATCGTAGAAGACGAGCCCGAGCGAGGCGGTGTGCGACCCGAGCGCATAATCGGGAACGATCGCGCGGGCGACCAGTTCCGGGCGCTGCGGGTCGACGCGCTCGTCGACGTGCTGGCCGTAATAGCTGTACGGCCAGCCGTAGAAGCCGCCTTCCTCCACTGAGGTCACGTAATCCGGCACCAGGTCATTGCCGATCTCGTCGCGTTCATTGACGGCGGTCCACAGCTCGCCGCTTTGCGGCTGCCAGTCGAGACCGTTGGGATTGCGCAGGCCCGTCGCGAACAGCCTCGTTGCGCCCGTCTCCGGATCGATCTCGAGGATCGCGGCGCGGTTCTCCTCCATCCCCATCCCGTTCTCGGCGACGTTGCTGTTGGAGCCCACCGTGACATAGAGGCGCGAACCGTCGGGGCTCGCGATGATGTTTTTCGTCCAGTGATGGTTGAACGGGCCGGCTGGCAGTGCGGCGATCACTTCGCCGGGCGCGGTGATGGTCGTGGTGCCGCTTTTGTACGGAAAACGCACGATCGCGTCCGTGTTCGCCACGTAGAAGTCGTTGCCCACCAGCGCCATGCCGAAGGGCGAGTTCAGGTTCTCGAGGAAGCTGGTCCGGGTGTCGGCGCGCCCGTCGCCGTTGCTGTCACGGAGCAGCGTGATGCGATTCGCGCTGGCCGTGGCCGCGCCCGCGCGCTCCATGACCTTGCCCATGGCCCAGCCGCGGATGCCTGCGCCGTGCTCGGGCCGCGGCGGCGCATTGGTCTCGGCCACGAGCACATCGCCGTTCGGCAGCACGTACAGCCAGCGTGGGTGGTCGAAGCCCTTGGCAAAGGCGTTGACGCCGAGTCCCGGCGCGGCGCTCGGGGTCTCGCCTTCCGGCCAGCCGACCGCCGGGGCGATATTGACGACGGGGATCAGCGAGGGATCGGGCTCCGGCAGCACGGGCTCCGGGCCGGTTTGTGCCTCTACCGGCAAAACCCGGGTCTCGCCGCAGGCAGCGAGCGCCAGGAGGGCCAAGCCAACGGGGAGGGGATTGCGAAGGGGACAGCGCATCGATATCTCCGATCGGCAATCGGCTGTCCCGCGCTCCCCGCGCTCTCGCCAGCCTAGCACATCGAGCTAGGATTTCCGTCGCGCGCAGCTGTCGAAGTCGAGCGTCAACCCGTCGTTGATATAGACGGGAGAGAGGGGGCCGCTGCCCGAATTCGCCCAAGGGACGTCGAACAGGCCGCCGATCAGTTTTGCCGCCGCGACCCGGTTGCGCGCCGGCACGATGAGGTGGTCGAGATGTGCGGTTATCGCCCTGAATAAGGTATCAGAAAGCGGGAAGCGGCGGCTTCAATACCATGATGACCAGCGCGCCGACCGGAGCCAGCAGCGCGATGAGTCCCCAAAGCGCCCATCCCCGGAACAGCTTCTCGTGCTCGGCCCACGCCCCGTCGCCCGGGTTCGCGTTACGTGCCTGCTCGACGATCGCGCGCTGCAGCGGCGCCACACGGATGCCGAAAACGGCTCCCGAGATCGCGAACAGCACGATTCCCCACAGGATCCAGCCGGTGCCGAAGAGCGGGAAGTCGCCGGCGTGCGCCGCGCCGATGCCGCTGACCAGGACGCCGATGACGCCGGGGGTCGTGAACCAGCGATCGCTGCGGATGATGCCGTCGAACGTCGAGCCGACCATCCCGGGATTTCGGCTACGGTGCGCCCGCACGCCCCAGAACACGCCGGTGGTAATGTTGCCCACGAAAATGACAACGAACAGGATGTGAGCAAGCTTCAGGATCAGGTAAGACATTAGCCTGAATTATTCATGAGCATGAAAGAAAGAAGGTCTTCAATGTGGTAGAAA
>CAZSKQ010000052.1:0-23395 GCA_964607425.1 uncultured Woeseiaceae bacterium | reverse complement strand
CGGCCAACACCCGTCTCGCGTCCTCCTCCCGCTCGAAGGCCAGTACTGCATCGTCGGCAAAGCGAATTTCAATCGCTCGCTCGCGCAGTCGTGGTTTGACTTCTTGCTCAAACCACATGTCCAGCACTTCATGCAGATAGAGGTTCGACAACAGCGGGCTGATCACCCCACCTTGGGGAGTACCCCGCTCCGGGTGACTGACCACCCCTTCTTCCATGACCCCAGCGTTCAACCACTTCCCAATCGCGCGTCGGATCACACCGTCGCGCACCCGTTGGCCCAAAAAGGACCGAAGGTAAGCTCGGTCAACGTCATCGAAGAAGCTCTGGATATCGAGGTCAATGATCCATCCGCCCCCGATCTCCATTAGCCCCTGCCACAGCGCTTGCAGCGCTTGGTGGGCACTGCGTCCCGGGCGAAACCCATACGAACACGACAGAAAGTCCTGCTCATACACGGGCTCCAGCACCATCAGCACCGCCCGCTGCAGAACCTTGTCCTCCAACGTCGGAATGCCAATGGGTCGGGTCTTCTTCTGCACACCGTCCTTCGGAATGTGAACCCGCCGTACCGCCGGCGCCCGATAGCGTCCGGACTTGAACCGCCCGAGCAAGCTCGACAGGTTCGCCTCCAGATGCGCCTCGTACGCCTCGGCCGTCACACCATCCACTCCGACCGCGCCGTCCTTGCGCGTACGCCGGTATGCCTCGCGCAACCACACCTCGTCGATGTGATGCGCTAACGTCGAAAGCTCCAACTTCGGCTCGATACGAGCCAGTGTCGCTAGCTTCTCTTGTCGCGTTGAGATGATTTCGCGGCTCGATGTCCTCGTCATCTGTCCCTCGAGAAGCCCCATAGCCCGGTCTACCGCTTCCCTCCATCGGCTCCCCTGGGGCAGGTTCGCCGACTTCAACGGTCTTATCAGTAGACTCCGACTCCTCGTCCTCCCTCCCGCGTCGCTTCGTTGCCTTCGCTTCGCGGTACCACTGCGTTGCCCCTCTTCGCTCCCCCGGGTCGGAACCCCTCCCGACGGCCTGGACCATTTCTAGCGGGGCGCCCTCGCCGCCTTCTTCACAATGGAGAAAACGAGGTCTCCCAGGTTCCTGGACGACCCTTGTCTGCATGCCCCGCTCTTCGACCCCGGCGGACTGCTTGCATCAGGCCATTGCAACGCAAGCAATGCTGCCTTCCGCCTACTTAACGACGTCGGCTCCGCAGCTATCACTATCGAGGCTCTATCACGCGGCCTGCAGGCTCCCTGTGTACGCTTCGCAGCCGGGGTCACCCCCGGTCCACGCAACACTCGGTTCCGGCTGGTGGCCAACCTTTGCCGGCTCAGGACTTGCACCTGTTGGGTCGCAAAGAAAGTTTCCGTCATATGCATCCGTCTATATGACTTCCTCCTTCACCAAGCTTTGCCTGGCGCAATAAGTAACTGAATTAACTACCATCAAATGGCAGGACGCCCGTTGCATATTCAGTACTTTGCACGACGATGCATCACTCAATCACACAATTCTCACACAAGCTATTGCAGATGCGGGCGACCACTTGTTACATGCTCCAACCTAAACGATCAATAGTAACGCGGGCGCTCATACGACCGGACGCAGTTTGCGGCTATCTGGAGCAGGCCGTTCCGGGATACTTGTCAGTCCGAATACAAGGTTCTCAAGCTCGTCGGACGGAATCGCGAGGTCTTCCGCTATGCGCTCTTTCGTTATGCGGTCGTTCCAGAGCTCAGTAAAAACCTTCTTCCAAACGACCGATTCCTCTCTAGCCATCGGGTTCGGTTCGGTCACTCTGAATCCACGCGTGTTGATCTGTATGCAGTACGTTCTGTACTGCCAGTCCGACAGTAGGTGTAGTTTGTGAAGCCTATACGCCAAGGCCGATAGTGACACGCCCCAACGCCTCTTCTCAGCTATCAATTGGTTGATATGAGATACACGAGGCAGGCGTGCCAGCACATCAGACTTGGGCATGAGGAACGAGCCAGCGAAACTGTCCGCCTCTCGCTCTGCTTCCCTTCCCTGCGGTCCACCATGACGATGGAGGACTAAATGGGCCAGCTCATGAGCAGCATCGAATCTACTATGCTCTGCCGACTTGAACGTGTTCAAGAACACGTAGGGCACGCTATTGCGCCAGCACGAGAATGCATCGACGTTCCGGGTGTTCTCAGCCAGGGAGAACACGCGCACGCCTTTCGATTCAAGCAGCTTAATCATGCTGCTTATCGGCCTTTCACCTAGACCCCAAAATTGTCGAAGAGAACGAGCCGCCGCGGCCGGATCAGCCTCGTGGCTCATGTCCATGAGGCTAGGTTTCGGAAGGTTAAAGCGCTCGTCCACCCAATCGGCCAAGGTATACGCAAGCGCGCCAGACGCCAACGCTGCATCCCGCTCCCTTGCCGTCATGGCAGACAGACTGCGGAAGCTCGCAGCCTCTTGGTTCAATTCATCGATATCGTCCCCGAAGAAGAAGACTTTGGGGAACCCAAGAACACGCGAAAACGCTTCGACTGTTTCCGGCTCTGGCTCGTGACTGCCTTTCTTGAGCCTCGATAGCGTTACGTGGCTAACACCAGCCTGTCGCGCTAACTCCTTCGCAGTGAAACGTCTCCGCTTCCGAGCCAAGCTCAGACGGTTGGGATTGAACATCGCGAAACCCGTTACTTGCGCGAAATTTCAATTTCGAAATCCTCGTCGGGGCCGTCCACACGTTCATCATCAGCAGGGTCATCGAACCCACCGCCACTCAGAATGAAAATCCGCTCGTTGAACTCACCGAACTGTCCACCCTCGAAGGGTCGTGGATTTGACAACTCGGCTCTCAATTCCTGCTCGCCCTCGATCTCTCGAACCGACACACAAAGGAACCAAACAGAGCCCAACCGACGGCTCAGCGTTTCGATACGCTGCCGTTCTTCTTCTTCGTATTCAGGGAAGAGGTATCCGGACGCGTTCAAAACCAACCTCTCAGCGCCCCGACCTTTGCCCGAAATTGCTCTTGGCGCCCTCCATACGACTGCGGCGACATCGACGTTCTGAAAGATTATCTTGATGCCGGTTTTCGGATTGTAGGTCGCCTCAATGTTGTCGGTGCGATCTATCTCCCACCCTTGAGGCCGTAGGATCTCGCGGATAGCGCGGTTACCATAGATATACGAGAACAGTCCGCCTGCGCTAATTGGGTCGTTGTCCGTGGACTCGTTTCGCGCCATGAGGGCCATTTCCGCAACGCGATTCAGCTCTCCCTGCACGAGGCCCAAATCGCTCAGCCGCGATCGAACCTCGTACGGCTGCTCGTAAATCTTGGCTTTTAGCATCCCGTCAGTCCTTGTGTTAACTTTTTCCGCCTCAAATGTGGCATAAAAATTTAACATGCGCAAGCCCCTAGCGAGTTTTCTTGCGGTGCCTTCCGCTTCTTCGGCTTTTTCGTGTCCGGCGCAGCATCTCATAATCTAGGTTTATTGGCGGTCGGTGTCGGGCGATCGTTCTAGCTACTTCACATCAGCAAAAGGACCCTGCACTTACTCGGAAGTCGATTACTTCCGAGTCCATCGTGCTGCCGGCGCCTGTCTGCACGGTGCCGTGGGAAGTGCCACTCCACGAGCGCATCGTCGCCTGGTACAGGACTGGATAGAGCGTGAATCGGTCGCCGCTACTCGAATCGGCCTAACCAAGGACGTTCCGGATGAGTTCGGTGATCTTCGCGGAATCGATGCTTCCATTGGCTGCGTCCCGGGTGACGACCAATGTGCCGGCTTCTCCACCGCCTTCCTCTTGGACGCCGATGCCGTGACTCCGATACCACTGCAGCTTCTCCTCCCAGCGACGCCGGTAGCTCGGCACATGGAGCATCCCGCAGTGTTCCCAGTAGAGCGTCACGCCCGACTCCATGTCTTCGATGGTGAAATCCGGGTACTTCGTCACGTCATCGATCGTGAGCGGCCGCTCGTAAGCGTAGTCGATGCCGTCGGCGTAAAGCGCGTTCGCGATAATTACCTCTGACTTCGATCTCACCATCTCACCGCGTGCCGTGCGATGAATGAGGTGTTCCTCGAAGAAACGGCCATCGATCTCGATCGGCGACGGCGCGACGAATAGATTCGTCAGGCGGCGCGCGGTTTCCGATCGGTCGTCCGACGAGTACTTGCGGAGCTCGGTACGCCCACCCTGGTGCAGAATCACCACGCGATTCTTCTGGCGGGTCAGTGCGGTGTAGAGAAGCTCGCGCGAGAGCAGTCGGCAGGGGTTCGGCAACACAAGGATGACCGTTCCGAACTCGCTGCCTTGGGACTTGTGCACCGTTAGCGCATATGCCAACTCCAAGACGGCATTACCTTCCTCGCTGAAGTCTCGTTTGCTGGTGAAGTCGTACTTGAAGCCTGGTTGCGAAGAGAACTCCACTTCAAGTTTCCAGCGAAGATCCGGCAGCCCTTTCCGCCAGAAGAACCCGACGGTCATGCCGAGCTCGCCGTTGGCGATGTAGGCATCATCCTTCGGCGGATATACTTTGCGGTGTCGAAACCTTCGCGAAGCCGGGTTTGTGTTGATCAGATTGATGACCTTATCGCCGTAGACGATTTCCTCACCGCCCATTGGCTTCGGGTACTTGCGTTGCCAGCCTTCCTTGCGGCACGCATCAATCATTTCTTGGCGGAACTGCTTGTGGATGAGGCGGTTCAGGTCGGGCACCCCATGTGCGCCCGAGCGCACGGGTGAGAGGATCTGCCAGCCCTCAGCTGTTTCCGCGGCACCGGCCGTATCGCCCTTTCGAGGATTGAAGAACCGCAGGTCGTTCCACGGCTCGCCGCCAAGGGTGGCGTCGAAGCCCGTGATATCGTCAGGACCGCTGAGAGCGGGAGTGCCGTCGGGCCGCCGTAACTCTTCAATCAGTACTTCGATGATCTTGCTGCGCACCTCGTCCGCAGTATCCCACTGCACGAAGCGAACGTGAGGGCTATGGCCGGTGCGGACTACTGTGTCGAATACGTCGTCTTCTCCGGCCCCGATGGGTGAGCCGCTGAACCACTCGGCGAGCCGCAGATCCTCGCGATCCTCACCCGACTGTCGTCGGCGGATCGTAAGCTCCGCATAGCCCGGTCCTACGCGCGGGAACTGCTCGGTCACTCCCTCGGGTGCTAGGTGCCGGACGACGTCGACGAATGGCCGACCGGCGCCAATCGGCGGGAGCTGTCGCGAGTCGCCGATGAGAATGAGTCGACGTACGCCGCGCAGCGCTTGGATCAGCGCCGCGAGCATCTCCTCCGTGAGCATCGAAGCTTCGTCGATGATGACCGTATGCGCGCCAGCCTCAGTTGGCTGGACCGACAGGTGGTAACGGCCCGTCAACCCGTCGTAGCGGTGGGGGCTTAGAAACTGCGCAATCGTATAGCCCTTCAGCTTTAGTCCCTTGGTGGACTGCTCCATCCTCACGCGAGCCTTGCCGGTCGGTGCGAGAAGCAAAATTCCGCCCGCCTCGATCTTGGGGTGCGAGCAGAGCACTGAAAGCAACGTCGTTTTACCCGTGCCTGCCGGGCCGATAAGTGCGGACAAGCGCGCTTCCGCCAGCTCCTTGAGCGCCGCAGTTTTTTCTGCGCGGGCGCTCTCCTCGAGCTCGTCGGGCTCATCCAGCGATTGCGCAGCGAGGTGCGCGTCGAGCAGCTTCCGCCAGTCGGCATCGACAGTCAGCCGCCTACCGGCGATCCGCTTCTCCACCGCCGCCCGAATCACGGCCCCCACCTCCGCGAGGCGCCCCAGCTGCAATGCTGGAGCGCCGTCTTTCATGGCTACTTCGACCACCGCATCTTCGAAGCAATCTTTGGCGACATTCATCAGGTCGGAGTCCACGTCGCAGGACGGCTGTAGTGCAAGCCCACGGATGCCGAGCACGGCCCGCCCCTGCGGCAGCAGCGTATTCCCCAAAGTCGCGGCATCTTCGAGCACCTTGACCGTGAAAGCGCGCACCCGCCGCGCATCGGTACCGGCATCCATGGCCGTCGGCGCGGGCAACGGGTGCTTGGCGCGAATCACCTCATCGGGGAAGACACCGCGGTCCACGGTCCACACGCTAACGGAGTCTGCGGTGACACGTGTCAGCTCGTAGAGCAGATAAGGGTTAGCGAGGATGGCTTTGTCCGTGGTGTCAATTCCGGCTTTGGCGCGCTCCTCCTGGACATAGAGCGCCACGGCCTGCTCGCGTGTAACCTCAAAGCGGCTGATCAGCTTGAGCAACGCGCGGCGATCCTCCGGTAGACGCGCCCACTTCGTGCACAGAGTCTTGCCGATGCCCGTGGCGAGCGCAGCGGGCAGCGTCTTGGCGGGATCCGTGAACATCTTAGCTACCAGCGGCCACGGGTCCTTGTTCTCGCCTGCCTTTTCGGCCAAGGCGCGTGCCACGAAGGTGCCGGATTCCAGCCCAAATGCCGACAGGGACGAGCCGAGCCCAGGGCACGGCCCGCGCGCCTTCCAGAGTTCGCCGAGCCGTGCGTCGACCCACTGCAGGCACCGATCCCACGGCCCCTGCAGGATTCCGGTCGCCTTCCGCAGCGAATCGGCGCACGCGAGCAGCGACGCGATGGCGCCATCGTGGCTGACCAGTTGCGAGGCATGGGAGAACTCCAGCAGCCGGTCGGAGGGGGAAAAGGCCGCGATCTCGCCCGGGTTGAAGTCTGGGTGCTCAGCAGACTTGGCGATCGCGGCGTGATACGGCAGCAGGAATCCGTCTTCGAAATTGGGGCGAATGGAATGCTGGACCATCCGCTCCCACAGGATGGAGCGCAGCTTGCCCTTAAGGTTCTTTGTCGTGTATGCGTATTCTTGCGCCGCACCGACGTTCAGTACTCGCCCAACTCCGATCAGAATGCGACCCGTCGCTTCCTCGACGAACGGCACTTGCTTGGCGTAGAAGAAGCACAGCGATTTCTCGGCCTTGAGGTGACCGGCGAAGCAGTCGAGCAGCGCGGTTTGGTTACGATGCTCCTGTACCCATTGCGTCTTGAAGCCGAGGTCCGGCTCGCGCTGAACCTGCACATCCAGCGCGTATTCCTCGCCCAGCGCAGCCATCGACTCGCGCAGCATCCATGCGAACGGTACGACTGCCGCCGAGTACGCCGGGTGCCGCAGCGCCGTCTTCTTGAAGTGCCCGTGGCTCGTCTCGGGCCCACGGTTGTAGGGATGGTTTGCCTCGCGCACGAACTCAAAAGGTGCCATAAAGCTGACGCGCTCGGCTGCGCACGCTGGTAGCTTCGTCTGCGGCAGTTCATCCAAGCGCTTGCCTGCGACGGCCTCTTCCGCTGTATCGTCGCGGTTCTGTGCAATACGCCTGAGCTTTAGGCATGAGCCGTTCAGCCGCGGCGCCACACAGACCCGACCATCCCAGCTGGTGTCGTGCCAGGGGACACGAATAGAAAGATGACGAAGCGGATAGTTCATGGCTCTCTTGAGGTCATTTCCCGTCAATACCTGCAGGAGGGTACTTCCAACTTGGATTGAATGATCCTTTCGCCCCCGCCTTCGGCTGTTTGTCGTGGTCGTGGCGAGAAAGAAAATCAGCTATGTCGTCAATCTCCAGGAATGCGATAGACGCCTGTGGTTGGCCATGCAAATGAAAGATCTGTCGGCGAACTGGATCCTGATTCGGCCAATAGGCATTGCTGCCACCATATTGACCATTGTTCGCGACTAGTACGAGCTGGAACATGTGGTAGTGAAGCGCGAGCGCCATCTGATCAAAAGTCTTGACGTCCCGATTCAGGGCCGGTATCGCGAAGACATCGGATTCGTTGCGGAGATCCGCCGCCAAACAGAGGTCCGTCGCGTCATAGCAGACGGAGGCCGTCAACCAAACTGGCCGTGTAGCGCCGTCCGTTGACCAAGGATATCCGACCAACCACTGGCATGGCCGGAAGCCTTGAAGATGTTTCGACGGGTTGTTGAACTCTTCCTCACTTGGCGCTAGGTACCGCTTCCCCTGCCGTCTCTTCCGCATCTGCAGGCCGTACGCATCAGACCACTCGGGAATGATCCAAAGGGCAGAGTTGACCAAAGGTAGACCACGGAATATCTCCTCGTATGTCAGACCCGCCAAGATCAGCGTCTTGTGCGCTCGAGAGAACGGAATGAGGTGCGTGTCGACGTCGGATGGGTGAACGGACAACTCCGGAAGAATCAGCCAATCCAGCCTACCGTCGCTTCCTTTGTGAGTCTCGCGCAGATCAAGCATGCGCTCGACAGCCGCAAGTGCCGCGGAGAGATGGTTTCGGTGCCTACGCCGAATGGATCTGTCAGAGAGCGCGAGGTCGGCTTCATTGAAGTCTTCCGACGATGGGATAGCCGTCTGTACCACACAGGCGCGCAGCGGGCGCGCAGAGTCACGCGCGGATGGTCGCTGCGCGATCATCGGCAGCAACAGCGTCCCCGTCGCGGTACCGAACTTGCGTTCCAGGACTGTTATTCGCGATCGAATCCGGATCAACACTTCGTCAGTGCTCTGTCCAATCCATGCGAAATCCTCTGAAATGCGGCATCCAGGCCAGCGGAGCAATGCCGACAAGAAGCGCTCCAGCCAATCTGTAATCGGAAGCCAATCGTCACCGAACGCCGGCTGACCGTTGAAGAAGCCGTAAATCCGTTGATACCAGTGGCTCTCGGCCGGGCGATAAGCCGGAGCCGACTCCTTCCAATGCGGCTGCCGGACCATTCTGGTGAAGTCCGGTTGACAGGACAGTATGAAACGCAGAAGAAAACCAAGCTGGTATCGCCACCGATCCGTCGGATCGCACCAGTCAGGCGGACAGTAAAGCGAATCGCCGGTCGAGGCTCGGCTCGAATGGATCTCGAGCCCCGCAATCTTGGCTATTCCTGCGCTCATGTCGAGACTTAACCGGACTTGGCCTGGCGTTATGACTTCAACGTCGTGCGCGCCATCTAGCTCCTTGATGAACTCGACAGCAAATCTGAGGATGGCGAGTTCGTTTCGCAGAGCGCCCTCAAGTCCTTCACCTTTCAGCACGAGATCCGCGAGAGTTCGAGCCTCACCAGTAACCCCGCCTGTGTCTAAACAGAGGTCCTCCCGGAGACGCGCACTCAGGTCGTCGACCGACAGCGGATCTCCGTCACTCTGGAGGAGTTCGCGAACGAACGACGGGTCCCTGTGCGCGATTTCGCGTAGCCGCGCTGGCGTCAAGTTCGGCCGAACCAACTCTTCCGAGATCGTCGCACTTGAGAACGCTCGCCGCGCCAGCACGGCCAACGTCGCAAACTCCGAGCTATTTAGCTGAGGACGCTCACCGCGCAGGAAACGAATTAGCTCGCGATGATGCCTCGTCTCCGCGCTTCGCCCGGTACGGATCACTGGAGCGTCCTTCGGTGACGACGCAGCGAGGAACAGAAAGGCCTGCTGGCGCAGATACCAAGGGATCGTCGCGGCTGGCAGCTTCACCAGCCTGGCTGCCTCATCAGCAAGCACCATACGGTATTTAGCGATATCGACTTCAGCGGGGAGACACTCTTGGTCATCAACCAAACCTGTTTCCGTGGCACCTGCTCGCAGCAGCTCCGACAGGCAGTACCAAGCGACTCGCCGCGGCTCCTTGCGTAGGCCACGTCTCTCGGTGAATGGGCGAAGTAAGTCCAGTACAGCCTTGAGGGCATCCGCATCGGGCCACAGGTCCAGACCAATGCGTAGCAGACGCACATTGGAAGGGTCAGAAACCCAGCGTTGGATCAGCCCAAGGGAGAATGCGTGTGCGTCTTCGTCGAGTTCGCGCTGAGTCCGGATGCGGCGTGGACGTCTGGCGTCGACTGGCGTCTCTGTACCAGGATTCGGGTCGTCGACTAAGTCCACTTCTTCGAGCAGCGGCCGTATCGACCGATAGGTGGTTCGAAATCGGGCTGCGGCGAATCTGGCCACCGTTTCGTCTCGGACGTCTGGAAGGGGCGAGAGTCGCCAACCGTCATCGCTTGACTGCGCCGACAATGTTTCCTGCGAGCGCATCAACCCCTGAATCGCATCGAGAACCTCCTCGCCTCCGATCGCATCAAAACCTCCAGACACCGCAGACTGAATACGATTCATCTTCGCGCTCTGGCGCACGAGAGGCCGCTGAGCCCCGCTAACTTCAGCTGCTTTCGTCTTCTCGGTTGAAATCTGAAGGCCAGGTGCCTCTGCGTTGAGAAGATCCTGCAGCCACGTTGTAATGAGGCTCGCCACACGCCCAAGGCTATCAGCGCTGTCGAAGGCGTTATCCTCAACGGTCACGACCAAACGAAGATCATCGACATACCGGCAGGCGTCTTCCAGACGAATGCCGAACGCAATGTCGCCCCCGATGGCACCGCGCAGCTTGTCATCGAAGGCGAGCAGGACGACGTTGGCAAAAAAGCCGGCGGACACAAGGCCCTGCGGCAAACCTACACGAGAGAAATCGTCGAGGCCGGCTTGCTGTGCATAAATTGCAACGTCACGAGCGTCCCGCGGATCCCACGACCAATCAAGCATCTTAACCGCGAAGTCGAAGAAGGCCGGATCGTCGCTTTCACGCTGGATTGCCCGAATTGAAGCTGCCACTCGACTCGGTCGTACGCGGTCGTAGAACTGACGCAGGTCCGAGTGAACTATGAAGCAACGCCGGCCATTGGAACTCGGAATGGAGTCAGCAACGATCTCCGGGCGTGACAGGAATGTTCGATAGTCCTGATAGTATGCTCGGTACAGCTTCGTGGATCCCCAGCGGTGCCGCAATGTCTCCCCGTCGGAGTCGCAGAATAGACGATTGCCATACGAAATGACGCGTCGTCGTGAATCACTGTCGCGAGTGGACACACGTGGATCTCCCTGCATCGTCTCAGCCCTAGATGCGAGACACAGCATGAGTGCCGTTGCAACGACCTGATCGAGCAGACTTACATGCGCCAGTGGACGCAACGGGGCACGGCGCATGCCTGACTTCTTCGGTACCGGTTTCCAATCCCCAGATTTCGAAACGCGCCAATGTTGTGTCTTTGGCGCCGGGACAATGCGAAGAGGACTGCTACACCACTGCTCCGGAGATTCCAAAGCTTCTGCAGCGGATGCAAGGAACGCGGGTAGGTTGACTGCGGCGCGATCGAGAGCAAGCGTGTCGGAAAACCAATTGTGATAGCGGATGTAGGCTGCGGTCTTCTTCCACGCCTGAACCAGGACATACTCCTGCCGTAGCAGATCGAGTCGCGGTTCCAGAGTATCAACGCTCACGCGTCGATCCCAAGCACCTCAACCAGCTCCGCGATCGTCTGCATCTCGCCATCGTCCAAGCGCGTCAGAATGATCGGCTCGAAGTCCGGGTTCAACGGCTTGAGTGTGATTCGCTCGTGCCGCCAGGAATCGCCTTTCGCAACCTTATTGCTCTCGTACCGCTTAACCGTGTAGCGCTGCCCGGTCTCGGTGTCCTTGGCGTCTCGCAGTTGCATAAGGACTGTCTTCCCTTGGCGGGTGCCTTCGACCGGAGCACTAAAGAGGCAGTAGGCGCCGTCGGGGATGGCGGGCTCCATGGACTTGCCTACGACTTGGGCGACGAACATCCCAGGGCGCAGGCGATGGCGCGACTCGACCGCGACCCATTCGAAGCCGTCGTCCTCGACGTGCTGCGGGTCCCCAAAGGCGCCGGCCGCGGCTTTGAGGGGGACAAGCGGCACGCAGGTGACGTAGCGCTCCTCCGGTTTGGGGTCGACGATATGCGGGCGGAGCGGGATGACACTGGCGGTCGCGGCCGCGGCCTCGCCGGCCTGGAACGTGGTCGGCCAACCTCCGTGCTGCTCGATGACTTCGTCGATCTCGGCCATGATCCGGATGGTTTCGTTCAGGGCAACAACGATCTTTTGGTAGCGGGCGATGTCCTCACTGGAGAGCGTGCGGCCCTTCCTATCCTTGAGCCACTTGTAGCAGACCTGATAGCCGCCGATGTGGAAGTCCCAGACTGCCTCTGACAAGCCCTTGAAGCCGATAGTGCCGGACTTCGTGGCGCGGTGGCCCTCTCGAGCGTTGGTCTTGCCGGCATCGATCCAGACGGCGCCCTCCGACCAGCCGACGCGACCGACCGTGGGATTCTTCGGGCCCGAGTAGGTTGTAATGGGCTTGTCGAGGGAGGGGGACTCGAACAGGTGGAGCGCGAGCAACTCGGAACCAAGTCGAGCAAGAGCGACGAATTGTGCTGCCGTAGCAGGTGGGGGTATACGAGGGAAATCGAGTTTGAGCATCGGCTCGAAGCGGCGACGGTAGTCCGGGCAATGGAAAACGGCGTAGATGTATGCGAGTACGTCTTCGGGGCCGAACGAATGGCGCAGATCGCCGCGCCCATCGCTCTGGAAAACCAACCCTGTCGGCCGTTCGATACTCTCGACAAATCCCATATCGAGGTTCGGCCGCCGCCCGTTCGTACCCTCCGGCCAGGCGCTAAACATCGGCGCGTCCGACTTACCCACTCCGGGGTAGAAGTAGAGAGGGAATGTTGCCGACTGCGTGCTCGATTCACCGCATTTGGTCTCGACAATAGTTCTGCTCGCAAAAAAGTGATCCGGTTCGGGAAACTTGTTGCTTCGAGCCGTAACAATTGCGAAGTTCTCCCCCGCAAGCATGTGACCCATTACTTTGAATACAGGCCACCCGATGAATCCGCGTGTTTCGCCTGTGTAGTAGATGTGGCGCGTGTCGAAGGGTCGGTAGAGTATCGGCTGTATACACGATCGTGAAGGACCGCTGGACTTCACATCTTTCTTCGCCCAGTCGAAACGCCAATCGCGCACATCCGGCGGGAGCCCAAAGTACGCCCGCGCCTCAGCCTCCGACATTTGGGAGAATGCGGTGACCGCTGTCCACACCTCGTCTGGCGTGAAATGAATTGACAAGGAATCGCGCTTTGTAATGACACCGGTCCCATTTACCGGCATGACTTCACCTATGGCGGGCCAAACGAGATAGTCTCCGGCTTCACTGCTATCCAACGGCTCAAAGAGGAAGAATGGTTCGGCGGCATCGACCTGCCTCCATTCCGTGTTCGTCAAATCGTGGTTGATGAGCCAATCATTCTTGGAGGGTCGGTCTCCCCATAGGTCTGCATGCTGAACAGTTGTTACAGCTAAGGGCTCCCGTTTGTGTTGCGACCTGACGAACAGACCGATCCCGACTCCCTGCTCGATGTCGAACACGTTGACATCTCTGCCCCCCTCAGGCGCGGTTTCCTTCTTCTTCAGATTGCCATGGAGGTCGAATGCGTGGATCTTGTCAAAGGTGGACATGATTGACCAACGCATGCCTCGGAACGTCGGATTGTCGAAGTAGCCGTGGTTGCTGATGTAGCCGTGAATGCCATAGCCGGTCTTTTCAAGCAGCCAGTGCGAGAGGCGAATGAACTTAACGTAATCGTCGTTGATCCACTTGGAATTACGTTCGTTGAGCGGGCTGCCATCAACTTCGAAGTAACTGGATGTCTTGCGTCCGGTAGTGATGTCACACCCACGCATCAGACCGGCAATCCAATCGCCCCCGGTGCCGGATTCGCCGAGGTAGGGTGGATTTCCGATCACGACAGTAAACTGTTGCATCCGCTTGATTGCGTTCACCTGCTCCGCTTCATGGGCCAGCGCTGGCAGAAACCCGAGCGTCAACTGTTTGCTGCTGGCCGGCTCCAGTGCGTTGGTCAGGTAGACCCGCGCCCGCTCGGCACTCCTGAATCGGTAACCAGTCTCGTAGAGCTTGAGGCCGATCTTTAAGTGTGCGATGGCATACGGCGCCATCAGCAGTTCGTAGCCGTGTAGGCGTGGCAACAGGTGCTTCGGCACATACTCGTTCCACAGCGCCTCTATCTGCCTTGGGCTGTTTCCCTGCGTCTTCCACTTGGCGACAAGCCTCTCGTGGACGCGATCGATGACTTCGACGAGGAAGGTACCTGTGCCGGTGGCCGGGTCGAGGATCTGGACGAAGTTCTGATTGGGTGAGACGTTCTCGGGGATCTTGAGATCCTTGTGACGCTTCGCCATCTCTCCCCAGGTTGTCGTGTCGGCGAGGCCATCCGCCAGGCCGAACTCCGTGCGCAGTAGCTCGTCCACCGAGCGCACGATATAAGACACCACCGGGCGGGGTGTGTAGAAGACGCCGCGCTGCATCCGCTTCTTCGCGTCGTATTCCTTGAGGAACAGCTCGTAGAAGTGAATGACCGGGTCTTCTTGCGGGTTCCGGTCACCGAAGTCACGTACGACGGCCTCCATATTGGCGTCGTCGAGCAGTTCGACGATCTCGGAGACGCCCAGCTCGTCGAAATCGATCCCCGGTCCGCCAGCCTTGCCGCGTCTCCCCCCGACCTTGAGGAAAGTTTCCATCAGCTCACGCAGGAACGGGTTCGTGCGCATGTGAGCGGCGAAGTCGTCGGCCGTCTTTTTGTATGGGTCGGCGATCCGCGCCGAAAGCAAGCCGTAGGCGATGGTCTGCGCGTACATGTCGGCGAAAGCATCTGCGTCGAGGTCGTGGACCAGCGCTTCTTGAAAGTCCTTCATGAGCTTGGTGAGTGTGCCCTTGTCGGTCTCGATGGAGAGCGCGGTCTGGATCCGGTCGCGGATGCTGCGGGCCAGCTCGGCCAACCGGATCGAAAGTTCCTTCGAAGTGGTGACGACCTCGCGGTGGCGCAGAGTGAAGGCGGCGCGCCAGCTCGTGCGCCAAGCTTCGGTGTCGGCCTCATCGTCCGGCCAAGCGAGGTGTTCAGTCAGCTCGCGGGCGACGGCGTTGAGGTGAAGTACGGTGTCGAGATTGTTCCAGCCGAGCACCTTGAGCGTCGGCAGGTCGCGGCCATCCCGCGCCCGCGAGAAATGGGCGAAGCTAATCTGGCGCGTCTCCCCCTCGCCGTAGTTGGAAACGAAAAGCAGGTCGTCGGCGGCCCAAGCGGCGCGTTCAGCGCTGTTGGCGGAGGCGCGCTTCTTGAGTGCCACTTGGCTGAGGATGCGGCGCAACGCGACGACCGGGAGCTTCTTCGGCTCGAACTTGACGAAAAAGATGCCCCACGGCTGCTTCGGCGAGAGCGGGCGCAGGCGCTTGATTTCCTGAATTTTTGCGGCCGTCTTCGGATCGATCCCCAGCTCGTCGGCGGTGAAGTCGTAAAAAAGATCGTCCACGTCCTCGAACGAGTCGCGCGCGATTGGCCAGCCCATCTCGTCGCGCAGGTAGGCAATAAGCTGGTCGAACCGCTTGATGCTGGCTAGCTTTGCGCGGTGGTCGGTCGGCATCGCCTCAGCCCTCGTTGAGTTCCATCCAGCACCGGAGCGCCGGCTTAACCCCGACGGGTGCGTCGACCCGCTTCAGGTAGGAATTCTTGATGTGCTTCTCGACTTTGGCGCGGAGGTCGACCATGGTCTTCTCCTCGGTCGTGCATTTGCGCGGCGTCTCGGGCTTGGATCGGATGCTGACGACAATTTCGCCCGGCTCCTCCAGGATCGCGTCGCGGCCGAGGTCACACAGGTACCAGCGGGTGGTGCCGGCCGCTTCCGTGAACTCGCCCGCCTCCTTGTCGAGCGCTGGGAGCGCGTAGCAGAAGAAGACCCCGCGCACGCCCTTGGCGGGGCGCTTGCGACCGCTGAAAGTAGCGCCCGGCAGCCGCTTGAGCCGTGAGTCCAGTTCGGCGTCTGCCTGCAGAAGCGCCTGATACTCGAGATGCATGTTTTCGACCGCGGTCTTGGTACCCTCGTAGGCGTGATTGAACTCCTTGAGCGCGTCGAAGTCGTCTTCCGGCGTCAGCAGCTTTTTGCCCTCGATGCCGAGGGTCTTCGAGATCAATAGGGTCTTCTGCGTGACCTTCGTGTAAAGCGTGAGGATCGCGTTTAACTCCTCCGGCGGAAGGAAGTTCCAGAAGCTCACCTTGCCGCGTGACGAAGCGACCTCCGGATGGTCGGCAACGAGCCGCTTATCGACTTCCGGGTTCATGCGCCGGTCTACGCGGCCAATGCGCTGCATCAGGCGCACCGGGTTCCAGTGAATGTCGTAGTTAATCATCCGCGATGCATCTTGGAGATTCAGGCCTTCCGAGAGCACATCGGTGGAAATGAGAACCCGAATCTCTGTGCGGCCCTGCTTCGCGAGCTCTGCCGAGGAGGTGCCGTTGTAGTACGGCGAGAATCGTTTGATGACGTCGGCCCGGTTGCCCTTGGTTGCGCTGTCCACCTGGCCGACACCGTCGATGTTGGCATCTTGAAGCTGCCTGTTCAGGTAGCGTGCGGTGTCCGCGAACTCAGTGAAGATGAGCACCTTTTGGCCGGCGAGCTCCTTGGACTTGAGGAGACGAATGAGCTTCTGGAGCTTGTCGTCATGCTTCGGCTCAAACTTCCTCGCTTCAGCAACGAAGTGAATAAGTTGGTCGAGGTCACGGAATGTTTCCGTCATCATTGCGGACACGTCGTACTGCTCGCGGTCGAGATGCTCGACGGCATCGAGCATCTCCTGCGGGACGATGTCCTCGTCCCCGGGCTCGTCGACGTCGTCTCCCCAGAGCTCGAGCTGCCGCTGACGCGCGTATCCGAGCGTCTCGGCGTTGTCCGATTTCCACCGCTCCAGCTTCTTCCTTTCGGTCGTCGTCTCACTGTGAACTTCCAGAAATGCCAGCAGCTTCTGGAGGAGGCGGTCGCACGAAAGCTCAAACGCCACGACTGAACTCTCGAAGCGCTTGAGGAAGTTCGTGCGGATGAGACCGACGACCTGCTTCTGCCGTCCCTGCTCCAGTGGATCGATGCTCTTGTCTGGTCCTTTGTACCACGCTAAGGGGTAGTACATCGGCAAGGCGAATAGCGGGTTCTGCCGTTGGAACGCGTTCTCAAACATGTCGAGCAGGCGGCCGTAAGTCTTCCTGATCGAATACTCCGCAACCTGCGGCGCCCTCCGCTCGGGAAACGCAGCCGCTTTGCCCGTCTCCCGTATCTGACTCTCTCGCGCATAGGCGCGGCTTCGCTGTACCACGAGGTGGCGAAAGATTGTGTCCGTAGCGAGGAGCTCCTGCACCTCGGCCATTTCCTCGGCGAGATCCGGCAGGTCATGCCCGACCCGGCTGCGAAGCGCCTTCTCCATTTGATTGAAATGCGCGCGCACGTTATTGACGCCGAGGGTCCGCGCGAAGTAGGTCTCGTCCCGGCGTGTGAAAAGCTCCATCATGTGGCGGAAATCGCTCAGCCGGTTGTTAATCGGCGTCGCCGTCAGCATGAAGAGCATCTTCGGCCGGTCTGAGTTGTCGAGCAGATCATATAGACGGTAGTAGCGAGAGGGCTCGACATCCTCGTCTTCTGTGCCCCGTCGTCCCGGATTTCGGAAGTGGTGTGCCTCGTCGATTATCACGACGTCGGCCAACTCCGCTATGCGGTGGAAGCGCTCTGGGAAGTCGCCCTTCCGGCCAAGGTCGGTATGGCTGAAGATGGCAAGGTTACTGAAGTCCGCCGCGCCGCCGACACCTCCAATGTGAGGGAGCCATTCGCGCAGGTGCGGCTCCCAGACGGCCTCCTTCGCTGCCTTGGGAGCAAACAGCACGACGCGCTTACCCTCGTGCAGAACCAGACGCTCGATGAGCATCAGACCGACGAAGGTCTTGCCGAGGCCGACGCCATCGCAGAGGAACGCGCCGCCGTGCTGGCGCGCGATCTTCATGAGCGCCCAGTAGGCTTCCTTCTGGTATCGGTCAATTCGCGGGAACATCTTCGAGCGAGTTTCGTCCCACTCGGTCGCTGTCAACTCGTGGCCGCGGAAGAACTCCTGCAGCGCCTTCGCGTACACGTCGAATGGCGTGTATAGGTGCGTGTGCCGCGAGACCGTCTCGATGACCGCGTCCGTGACTTCAGTTGCCTCATTCCAATGAGATTCGAACCACTCCTGGAGCTGCGCGACCTCACGGGCGCTCTGGACCTGGATGTTGAGTTCAACATTTTCCGTGAGACCAGGTGCCGTGAAGTTGCTGGATCCGACCAATGCCTGCGAACCTACGACCTCCAGCTTGGCGTGCGTGATGTACGCTTTGGCGTGAAACTTGTCCTTGTCGTACACGCGACATTCGATCTGGCGTGAGCGCAGTGCTTCCAAAATAGCCGGAACGCCGCGCAGGAACGGATTCGTGTGCTTGTCCGCCTCGATACTGCTGTCCAGAATCTCGACTGCCCGTGATCGGACAGCATCAAGCATCGCCTTGCGCGTGCGCTGCGTCGTCTCGGCACCCATCAGGATCCGGATCTTGTCGAGCGGCTGCCATTTGCCGTCGAGCGCCAGGAGCGAGCCGATCTCGAAGTAGCCGGTGGCGATGTCGAACGACTGCGCGATCCCGGACCACTCCTCGAGATAGCGCAGGCCGGTCCAGCCCGAAACGCTGTTGTCGACGATGAAGAGGTCACGGCCCTTCGTGTCAGCGGCCATCAAATCGCCGCCGATTTCTTGTGATGCCTGTTGCTTTTCTTCTCGGCACGTCGCTCCCCGTCGGCTTCATCTCCGAATCCCCAATAGCAAGGGATTCTAAACGGTCAAATCACATTTTTTGAGACCTGATGCACAAATAAGGCGGTCGCGGTTAATACAAGCCAACCTCGTTGACCACTCAGGTTCTTTTCTGGGTTGGAACTGGTTGAATAGCGACCAATCCTTGGCCGACTTTTATTGACGTCAGGGATCATGGACTGACTGCCTTGAAGTAGCGCCGTTTGGGGTCTTTGGGCCCCGTCCCGATTTCGCGTACCAAGCCACGCGCTACCAGTTTCGCCAAGCGCGTGCGTGTGGCGCGTGGGGTGAGACCAATGGATTCAGCAATTTCACTGGTGCCCAGGCCCTGGCCTTCAACGAGTAACTCGATAATTGCCTGATCAGTCGGATCGGCTGTGACCTCCCCTACCAGCTCGGTGTAGATCGTGACGCGCAAGCGCACACCGATTTCTTCCCAGATCGGGGGTGCCAAACCGGAGCCTTTGCACGCGGAAATCATGCGCTGGGCACCACTACCCCACTGCTCGACATATCCCAGTTCGTGGAAGACACGACCGATTACACGATTTCGCAGTTTGGAGATCCCTCGTGGCAGATCGTCAATGGTGAGCCCGAAAGGCAGCAACCCCGGATTCTCAATCTCCAGCCGATCATCGAAGATGGCCAGACGGATCGGTGCCCCCTGTTGCGAGTAGTCCGCATGCGCCACCGCGTTGACGATGGATTCCCTTACCGCAGCGGGCGGAAGGCTCCAGCGATCCTGCCGTCGCACCCGACCGATATCGGCACCGCGCATCGTATGCTTTTCGACAAAAGCTACCGCCTCACCGATGGCCTCTACCAGAGGCATCTTGAGCTCTGCGTGGTCGATGATGCTTCCCTTGTCGATTCCTTTGAATCGGCCCACCTGAATCCACGCATCCGGGAAGTAGCTTAGGCGGTCCCGGCCAAACAGTAGCAAGCCGCCGACTGTCGGCACCTGGTTCGCTTGGTGGTTAGCCAGGATCCGGAGCGTTTCGAGGTCCCGGCGCCTCAGTTTCCTCACGCCTGCGAAGGACTCGGAAGCTACTCGGAAGTCGATGGCTTCCGAGTCGAGATCGGGCATCGGACGCTCATCGTAGACTTCACCGCGGGCGAAGCGCTGCATTTCGGCTATAAGATCCGCATCGGCTCGGCGGTTAGTGGAGCCCACGCGAACATAAGTGCCCGCCTCGGGACCGGACCGAGTGAGGAAATGGGGCCGGACCGCACTGGGGTATACGTTTACCGCCAGCACCTGGGTGTCGCGGTACGTCAGAAGTTCAAGATCGGGGAGCAGCCGCGGAGAGATCGAGTCGCTGATCAGACTGGCGACCCTCTCCTCCATCGCCAGAGGGTCAGTTACGCCACGGACAAATGCAGTCTTGTCCTCGACGCCGATCAGAATCGTTCCACCAGCCGTATTGGCGAACGCCACAATCGTTCGCATCAGGCCGTCCGGAGAACTCAGATCCCGCTTGAATTCGAGGGTCTTCCCCTCAGGTCTGCGGAGAGTTTCGACAAGATCCATTGCTCGGAAGTGTACTCGGAAGCCTGCTTCCGTGCCAGACTTCAGTGTTCACCGCAGGCGCCTTCAGAGCACGAATTAGTCCCGCCTCGTCGAGACGGAACATCGGGCCAGAGAAAGCGGGGGGAGTGATGCAGCTCCGCCGAGGGCCGACGAATCGATCCAGGTTGTGAGCAATGATCCAACCGGCGATACCCGGTGGTTCGCTCCAGTTGCTCGATTTCAGCCGTGTCCCTGAGCCGAGGCGAGGACGGCATGGAGCAGCTGATATTCGGGAGATTGTCCACTTACTTGCGTTGACCACGTAACGTGGACATCCGTCAATAGTGGACAACTGGCTCAGATGTCCGAGGGTCAGGGTGCCAACAGCACAGCGCAGCTGGCGCAGGCCCGTATGCGCTGTTGGCGCTACTCGTCAGCCCGCGTCACTACGAGCGCAGCGCTGTAGTGACGCGGTGCCCTGAGCCAGCAATCGCGCGGCGTCCAGGCAATTTCGGCAGATTTCCGACAGGTGACGCGGCCATCCGGACGATCCGGGTTCCCTTGCGAAATAGGGGCAGGGATTTGCCCCCCCCTTTCCGGTAGCCCAGACTGCTTTCTCGACCTACCGTGTGCGCGATTATCCGTCGCCGCTGCGGCAAAGCGGCACCCCGGCAGGCCATCCTGCCTGACGATCGACGGCGTCATCTCCGACCGTCGAACCCAGACGCAATAGCGTCGCCCGTAAAACCGAACTGACCCCGTCGTTCGGCATTATCAACCCCGCCGGGACCCACACCGGCATTTCCACTTGGGACGGACCGAGGTTCGTCCCCTTTTCCCGCAAGCGCCTCCGGCGCTTCTTTCAACTCATGCCTTCGAGGAGGTAACTGCCCGCTCATTTCCCGGCCCTGGCAAGGCCAGTTGGTGGCCACCGGTAGCGCTCAACAGAGAACGCCGGTGAGCCTGATGGAGGCTTCAGGCCTATGGGATTGGTGTCCCGCGACCGCTTACCGAGACCGGATCAACAGATCCGGGATCGGACTGCGTATTCCCCAAGGGGGCGCAGTGGTCATCAAAACTCACCGAATACGACCGCACCGTGAAAGGCCTGAACCATCAACTACGGGAACTCTGCCGCCGGAACCGCGACGGCGGTTATGCTACCCAGGCCGGCCGCTGGCGCATGCTCGACCTGATCGCGACCCAGCTCCATGAGCTCGGCTACCGCGACATGCGGCCGAACTCCTTGAAGCCCAAGCACGTGGACGCCTTGGTCAGCCACTGGCGCGAGCAGGGTATCGGCACCGGCACCCTCAAGAATCGGCTCTCCGCGATCCGCTGGTGGGCCAGCAAGGTCAACAAGTCGAGCGTCGTGGCCCGGGACAACGGAGCCTACGGCATCGGCGCCCGGACGTTTGTCGCGAAAAAATCCAAGGCCCAGAGCCTGGATGAGGCCAAGCTCTCGCGAATCGAGGACGCCTACGTCCGGATGAGCGTGCGGCTGCAGGCGGCCTTCGGCCTGCGTCGTGAAGAAGCCATCAAGTTCAACCCGAGCTATGCCATCCACGGCAATCACATCGCCCTCAAGGCGAGCTGGACGAAGGGCGGCCGGGCGAGAACGATCCCGATTACGAACGGCTATCAGCACGTCCTGCTCCGCGAGGCGAAAGCCCTCGCCAAAGGCGGCTCGCTGATCCCGGCGCATCTGAAGTACGTCCAGCAGCAGCACCGTTACGACCGCCAGACCCGCCAGGCCGGCCTGAGGAAACTCCACGGCCTGCGGCACGACTACGCCCAGCGGCGCTACCGGCAACTGACCGGTTGGCGTTGTCCGGCCAGCGGAGGCCCGGCCTCCAGAGATCTCTCGCCCGAGCAGCGCGCGATCGACCAGGAAGCCCGACTCACGATCAGCCACGAGCTCGGTCACGCCCGAGAGGCCGTAACGGCCATCTACCTGGGCCGATGAAGGCGAGGACCGAACCCGTTTTGCTGCCTCGCCTGCTGCGCTTCCGCGACGCCCCCCGCTACCTCGGCATGGACCGCAACCGCTTCAACGCGGACGTCCGGCCTTACCTCACAAGGATCCCCATCGGCCGGCAGGGCGTTGCCTTCGACAGGCTTGAACTCGATGCCTGGGCGGAAGACTATAAGTCCCGCAACGGGCGTCCCGCCGAAAGGAGAACATCATGGGACGCAGAAAATCACCGGGCCTCAAGAAGCGAGGCCGCATCTGGTGGATCGACAAGAGAATCAAGGGATACGGACGAGTGGCGGAAAGCTGTGGCACGTGTGATCTCGCAGAGGCGGAGCGCTATCTGACGCACCGCCTGGAAGAGATTCGCCGAGCCATGGTGTACGGCATTCGACCGACAAGGACGTTTCAGCAGGCAGCCATCAAGTATCTCAACGAGAATCAGAACAAAAAGAGCCTCGAGCGATCTGTCGCCGCGTTCAATCGCCTGATGCCGCATATCGGGCACCTGCGGCTGGATCGCATTCATAACGATACGCTGGCGCAATACCGGCGAGCCCGTCGCGCGGATGGGGTCACGGCCGGCACGATTCGCAAGGAGTTGAGCTGCCTGCGGCGAGTGCTGAACCTGGCCGCCAGGGTATGGCGACACGACAACGGAATGTCCTGGCTGGACTCACCGCCTTTAATCGAGATGGAGCAGGGTCCGGCCCGAAAGCCCTATCCGCTGAGCTGGGAAGAGCAGGATCGTTTGTTCCGGGAGTTACCCGCTCACCTGCAAAGGATCGCCTTGTACAAGGTGAATACCGGCTGCAGGAAGCAGGAAGTACTACAGCTCAGATGGAATTGGGAAGTGCAGGTGCCGGAACTGGCGACAAGCGTGTTTGTGCTGCCGAGCAACGATGAGTTCCAGACCAAGAACAGTCAGGAGCGAATCGTCGTGCTCAATTCGATTGCCCGAAGGGTCGTGGACGAACAGCGAGGAAAGCATCCGGAGTTTGTCTTTACGTTTCGCGGTAATCGGACCCGGAGCATTCTCAACTCCGGTTGGAAACGAGCACGGATTCGTGCCGGCTTGCCGAATGTGCGCGTGCACGATCTGCGGCATACGTTCGGGCACCGGTTACGAGCGGCAGGCGTGAGCTTCGAGGACCGTCAGGACTTGCTGGGGCATAAGTCGGAGCGAATGACGACGCACTACTCGGCGCCGGAAATTTCGCGGCTCATCGAGGCGGCCGAAACCGTCTGTAAGCGGCGCCCCAACACGGTCTTGCGGATTTCTCACACAAAGCTCACACAATCGGCGCTGCCGGCGAAAACGGTGCAGGAGGGCCGTGCATAAGTAGCTGAAGGTAAAAGGGGAAAGTGGCGCGCCCGACAAGATTCGAACTTGTGACCCCTGCCTTCGGAGGGCAGTACTC
>CAZSKQ010000051.1:0-23478 GCA_964607425.1 uncultured Woeseiaceae bacterium | reverse complement strand
AACTGACCAATGCGGCTTTGCCGTCGCTGGAGACCGTCGCCTCACCAAGGTCGCTGGCGGACAGGGCCTCAGGCAGTCGCGACTCCGTCGCTCTTGTCATTCTTGTCCCTTTACGAAGCCTCGATGCCGGAAGTTGCCTTCCAGCGCCCCCGTTTATGCCCGGTGCCCGAACGCAATTGCCGCGGGCGGCGACCTTGGCCGCCGCTCAGCAAATCACGGTTATTTCCGAGGGCTTAGCCCGGCACGATCGACTAGCATAGCGATTTGTCTCGCGCCGGGCGAGCGGCCGCGCCGCGGCGGTGACGTTTCAGCATGAAAGCGTATCGATCGCGGGCGGGACTTACAAAAACGGAGCTCCATTTCGCGCTTTCGACTGTCGCCTTGTTGCGACAGTCGGGTTCTCAGGCAACACCGGGGGGTTCAGCCGGTGCCGCGGCTTCGCGGAACAGCTCCTTCTCCCGCCAGCCGCCCCAGCGGTAATAGGCCATCGAGAACAGGCTGCTCAAAAGGAAGCTGATCCCTATTCCAAGCGCTATTCCCTGCTCTTCGCGCAGGAAAGTCAGCCCGTACGCGAGCGGCACGCGCAGGACCCACAGCGAAATGATGTTCAGCGCCAGCACCTGGAACATTGCACCCGATCCGCGCACCACGCCGTTGAAGATGAAATTCAGGCCGATGAAAGGATAAAACACGGCGATCGTACGCAGGTACGAAACGCCGAATGCAACGCTCCCCTGGTCCTGGATGAAAAGCCGGATCAGCGGTTGTGCCCAGACCAGTAGCACGCCCGCAATCGCCAGCATTATCCCTGCGTTGAAAATAACGCCGGCGCGCGTGACCTGCGCCACCCGCTGCCACTGGTTTGCACCGATGTTCTGTGCCGCCATCGCATTGACGGCCATGCCGAGCGCGACTCCGGGCAGCAGGATGATGCTGTCCAGCCGCTGGGCGGCCCCGAAGCCGGCCACCACGTCGTCCCCGTAAGCGTTCACCAGCGAGAGAATGACGGCCGCGCCCGCGTAGATGACAATCATCTGCACGCCGGACGGGATACCGAGCTCCATGATCGTGCGGAATTCGCGAAGTCCCGGAAGCCGCGGCGTCAGCGGATACCGGCCAGGCCGCTTTGCGAGATAGGCGAGGCTGTAGAGGAACGCCGTCCCCTGTGCCAGCACCATGGCCCAGGCGGCGCCGTCCACGCCGAGGCCGAACGCGGCAATGAACAGCGGAGCCAGCGTCGCCGCCAGCACCGTCGCCAGCAGTATGAAATAAAGCGGTGTCCGGCTGTCCCCGAACGCCCGCAGCATGGTGCTGACGAAGTTGTAGCCCACCAGGAACAGCGTGCCGATGAAGTTGATCCGGAGGTACCCGGTCGATGCATCCATGATCGACGCCGGCGTGTTGAGCAGGACGAGCAGCCGCTCGGCGCACAGGTAGCCGGCGATTCCGATGACCACCGACAGCGCGACCAGCAGGATAGTGAACGCACCCAGGTAGGCGTTGATCCCGCGCGCATCGCCTGCCCCGCGGAGCTGGGCAAAGATGGTCAGGGTGGCATTGTTCATGCCGAGCACGAACGCAAGCACCACGAGCAGCACCGTCGTGGCCACCGTTACCGCGGCGAAGGCTTCGCTGCCCAGGAGGTTTCCGACCCACAGGCCGTTGACCAGCTGCATCGATGCCTGCAGCAGGTTTGCGAGCAGGATCGGCAGGGAGAACAGGACCAGCTTCCGCGGGATCGACCCTACGGTGAAATCGTTACTCACGGTGGCGGCCACACCGCTCCGGGCAGCTGCCGCTTGAGGGCCGAAAAAGCTCGGAACCGGGCCACTCCCCCTGCTCGCGCTAGCGGTATATATAAGTGAGGAAAACCTTCAAATGCGCGGTAGGTGAGGTGTTCTCGATCCCATGCGGGACGCCGACGGGAACGAATACATGGTCTCCCGCCTTCACTGGAACAGTTCCGCCCCCGATTTCCATACGTCCTTCGCCCGCAACGATGTAATAGCATTCGTCAAACGAGCCTTCCACCGGATCGTCGAGGTGATGGGTGTGAACGCCTTCGCTCGCGTGAGGTGGAATATCGTATGTAAGGAAATTCGTCGGCAAGGTACATCCTGCAAAAGGAAAGGTTTTCACCCCGATGGTCCCTTTGCCGCCGTGGGCACTTGCCCAGGCCTGGACTCGCCGGCGATCCTTATCCAGCCAATACGGCTGGCTGCGATCGCCGGGCAGCCTCTCATTCGACGACTGCGTTTGCTTCGCCTGCGGGCGATTATCGGGATCGTCCATCGCGTGGGGTCTCGGCAGCGGGCACTCCGGGCAGCA
This sequence comes from uncultured Woeseiaceae bacterium, assembly GCA_964607425.1. Classification (GTDB taxonomy): domain Bacteria; phylum Pseudomonadota; class Gammaproteobacteria; order Steroidobacterales; family Woeseiaceae; genus IDS-8. Next base: position 21,150 of record CAZSKQ010000051.1, on the reverse strand, counting down.
GCAGTGTAGGGGTTAACGTTACAAGCGAACAAGGGAGGCATTCGCCGGCGGCGATGCCGCGGGAGCCACAACAGGCGGGTGCCTTGCGGAGAGTCGTGCCGAGGGGTGCCCCGTAACCCATCGGGGCGCGCGCGTGGGCCCGCGTGCGCGAACGCGCACCGGGCCTGCTACCGGCTAATGCCGCGCGCTCTGCGCCTCTACCTCGCCAACCTGGGCGGCGCGGGTCAAGGGTATCAATTGCCACAGGGCGGACAAGCCGACCAGGACATAGACGAGCCGCGCCAGCGGCGCCGCCTCACCGCCGAAGATTGCGGCAACGAGGTCGAACTGGAACAGGCCGACAAGCCCCCAGTTGATGCCGCCAATGATCAGGAGGACAAGCGTCAGTATATTAAGGGTCTTCATCTCTGCAGCCTCAGGCCAATCTGGAGCTGATCGAGATGCAAGAACCGGGCCCAAGTGGGCCGTCGTGCAGGAGCGCGCATCGCGCGCGACGGCAAAGATGGTCTGCCAGCGAGCTGCTGGCGGCATCGAGTGAATGCCGCCAGCAGGCACGCGGTTACTCAGATGTCGAGGAGTGCCCTCGCGCTGCTCAGCGCTTCCACTGACCGGGCGTGATCGCCGCTTTTGTGGGCCTTCTCGCCCTCCTCCCGCAATTGGCGCACCTCGGCGAGCTGCTCTTCGCTCAACTGGTCGGTGACAGCCGAATCTTTGAGAGCCGCATCAATATCGTTCATCAGAAGTGGGCACGAACTCGCGAATGCCACGCTCCCGAAACCGGCGAGAAGCAGCGTTACAAACAGCTTACGAATCATTCTTCTTTCTCCCTCGCGCTGAGTTGTTCCGCCAACATCCTAGCGCCTTGGCAAGCTGAAAGCCAGACTTGCGAAGACGCAGGAGCGCGCATTGCGCGCGATGCTACGGCCGCCGAATCCGTCCCACGGACGTAACATCCCTCGCCCCCGAACGCCTTGCAACGAAAGCACCATCGCGCGCATGGCGCGCTCCTACTGGAGGCGTTGGTAGACGTATCGGGCGCCCCAGGCGTCCTGGAGTGTCAGGACATTGCCTTGCAGGGCGAAGTTGTATTGCTCGAGTGCACCGGTATAGCTGCTCTGGGTCGTAATCACGCCGGACTGGATCGCGAACATGCCGGTGTCGATCGCCATGCCCCACTGGTTTACCTGGAACTGGTTCCCCTGCACGATCAGGATCACGCCGTCCTGCCGTTGCCATACGCCGTCAAGGGTCAAGGGGGCGGCGGGCTGCGCAACCCCCGGCTGCGGCTGGCCGAAGCCCCCCTGCTGCGGCGACGCGCCAAAGGCCGGCGCGCCGCCGGCCGCAGGCGCCGCGGCAGCGGCCCCTCCCACCTTCGCAAACGCATAGTTCAGGCCGGAAACGGTGTTGCGGGTCACAAGTACCGGCCGCCCGCCCTGCATGTGCAGCGAAACGAGGTTTATCGAGAAGTCGACGCCCAAAGGATCGTCCGGCAGCCCGACCGTCTCGATCTTGAAGCTGCGCAGGTGCGGCAGCAGCCGCCTGTCGAGGTACACGAGCTCGCGCGCGGCGAAGGCCGCGTTCCTCTGCGGCGCCGTCATCGTGCTGATCATGAGCGCCTTCTTCTCCGGGTGACGCTCGTATTCGACCAGGATGCCGTTCGGCACGATCGAGCCGTTTTGCGCCAGGGCCTCGGCCTCGATCATCTCCCAGGTCCCGAGCAGGTCCTCCAGCTCGAAGTCGCCGCCTTGCTGCATGAACGACTTCAGCGCCGGGTCCTCGCCCACGCGGTATTCGAAGAACGCGTGAGCGGTTTTGCCGCCGATCGCTTCCGCGGTGACGCCGAACACGTGCGTGCCGGCCTCGTGCAGCCCTAGCAGCAGCTCGGGACCGCCTCCCCAGGCGATCCGCCGACCCCTCGCGTAGGACATGCTGCCGTCCTTCTTCAGGTGCTCGAGCAGCAGCGTGATCTCGTCCTCGGCCGCCGGCTTGATCTGCCGGTAGACGATGGCGCCGTCGGGCTGCCGCAGCTCCACCTCGACCGCGAGCGGGTACCACCACTGCGGATGGAAATAGATGGTGCCGCCGAGATCGCCGGCTTCGCGATGATGGAAGATGATCGGAACGAGGATGTAGTCGCCGGTCTGGTCGATGGTCGCGAAATAGGCTTTCTCGCCGGTTGAGACGGCGTAGCGATAACCATCGAGCTGTGTCACGATCTCGTTCGCCCCGTCCTTGAACTGCGGGATCATCAGGTCGATGCGATCCGCGGCGGTGTCGCGCGCGCGCACCGACCAGTTCGCATCGACGATGCTGGCGCGATGGGAAACGAGCAGCCCCTCGCCGTTCTCGTCCCACTGGCCCTGCAGGCCCCGCATCCACAGAAGATCGCGGCCTTCGACCACGTAGTTCACGCCGTGGGTGTTTAACGGCAGCGCCTCGTTGACGGGCCGCTCCGCCTTCCAGTCGACGAGCTTCAGGTCGCGGATTTCGGGCGCCTTGCCGCCCGCCGCCTGCAATCCGTGCAGCTGTCCGAGGAAGTGCCGCCAGCGGCTCGCATCGTTGATGAGAAGCGCGTCATAGCCTTCGTTCAGCACCTCCCCGGTCACCGGCGCGTAGATCGCGATGCCGTTGCTCAGGCGCCGGGCCGGGCTCGTCTTGTGCGTAATGAGCAGGTTGCCGAGCGCTTGCTCCAGCGCCCGGAGCTCGGCCTTCGCGGGGAAACGGCTTGCGTTCAGCTCGACCCGCCGAAAGGCATCGAGGAGATCGACACTCGCCAGCGCGTCGCTGCTTCGCTGCAGCTCCATGCGCGGCGCGTAGCCTTCCGCGAAGAAGATTGACCGCGACACCACCGGCCACAGCTCGGGCAAGGCCGGCTCGAGCTTCGCAAGCAGCCTGTCAAAACGCTCGCTGAAGGCCGGCAGGTGCGCGAGGTCGTAGGCCGCCAGCGTCGTGATGGCTTCTTCGCGCTCCCGGTAGTAACCGTCGAACTGCTCCACGATCCGCGCCGCGACCCCGGTGGTGGTCGCGCGCGCGTCGGCGAACTCGGGCAACACCCGGTCGTATGGCCAGCCGTCGCCAGGCTCGGTGGCCTGGGATGCAACCAGCACCTCGGTGAGTCCCTGCAGCTCCAGCGCCACCTCGTACTGCGCCATCAGGCACATGTCGAAGCCGACGATATCGAGTGACTCGCGGCCCGCCTGGCTGAGAGCCCCGCGAATGCCCGCGGCGAGCTGCGGCAACGTGAGGGCATCGGTGCCGTGCTCCCGCCCGGGAATCCCGTGGTCCACGGCGTGCGCCTGCCAGCCGCCGCCGTGATTCCACATCAAAAGCGCCGAGCGCTTCGCCGGGAAGTGCTTCAGGGTGGCCGCGAGAAAGGCCTCGAGCACCGCCGGGTCGCCCATGTTGATCTCGCCCGGCCGGGCGATCACGCGCGAGCTGAGGGTGCTCTTGTCCGTGTCCGCGACGACCCGGTACACGTGCGCATCCTTCCAGTCGCCGTCGGAGTCATCGTAGCCTTCGGCGCGGTCGATCAGCACAATGACGTTGACGTCGCCACGAAGGCCGAGCTCCATCTCGTTCATATCGATGAGCCCGAACCGCTCGAGGTCATTGTCGGCGTCCAGATAGACGGCGATGGTCCATTCCGCCGGGTCGCTGCGCGATTCCTCGAACTGTTCGAACCCCGTGGCTTCCGCAAGAGGCAGCGCCAGGAGATGCAAGGCCAGCGCCGCGAGCAGGCGATTCCCGATGTACATGTCGTTTTCCTTTACGTTTTGCCTGCCGATCATCTGCAACGGTCGCTCTGCACGCGAAATGCACGTTCGCCATCGACGTAGGTGTCGTTGCCGCGCACCTCGAGGGCATGCTGCGAAAACTCACCGTTTTGCGAGCGCAGGCTGAGCACCGGGCGGTCGCCGATCGCCTCCACGCTCCATTGGCCCGCGTCCCCGCCGCCGGAGCCGCCGTAGCCGGTAACGCCCGCACCGCCGTCCGCGGATACGCTGGAGCTCGAGAAGTAGGCGTAGGAGCCGTCGCTGCAGAGATGCAGTGTTTCCGACGAGCTGCCGCCGACGTAGCTGCCGTCGAAGCTCCCGCTGTAATACGAATCCATGCGCTTCAGCATCATTCCCGCGAGATAGCCCTGCCATTGCTGCGCGGTCGCACTCTCCCGCGGCGCGGCGAACGCGACCGAAGCGGCGGTGCCGTAAGCGAGGCGCGCGTAGTAATCGCGATCGGCCGCCGGACCGCCGAAGAACACGACGATGCCGTTGCCGTTCGCGCCCAGCCGGCCGATGGCGTGCCCGGCGTACATCGCGTTCGCGAGGCCGATTTCATAGCCGCGCTCGGTGCGCTGCCCGGCGGAGCCCGGGTAGAGCACGACGCCCTCGCCGAGGTCCTGCGGCTGGTTCAGGAACGCCTCGATCTCCTGCCAGCTCGTGGCCTGGCGCATGATCGCGAGCCCGAGCCCGGCGCGCGTATTGGATGCGAACATGAAGGCGGCGGAACCCGGCGGCAGTCCGCCCAGCCACTCATCCGGCACGACGAACGACACGCCGTCGCCGGTCGACTCGACCCGCGTGCCGGCGCCGTACTGGCGGCCCGCCTCCAGCGTCACGCCGCCTGCCGGACGGCTGTCCTGCACGACCGGGGCCGTTACCGGCGGTGAGCCCTGCGGCGGCGGGCCGTGCAGCGGCGGGCCCGATGGCGGCGCCGGCGAGCCCGGCGGCGGCGCGATGTCGCCTGGCGCGGTATCGTCCACCGTAACCAGCCCTCTCGGATCCGTCACGGAATCGCTTGCGCGCTCGTCCGAACGCGAGTCGCACGCGACCGCGAGCAGCACGGCAATCGCCAACGGCAGCAATGTAACCTTCATACCGATCTGCACCTCACTCGTGCCGGAACCAGCGCGTGATGACGAGGTCCGCATCCGCGACGGTTGACTGGAACGACACGGGACTGATCTGCTGCCCCGCGCCGTACTCGGTCGGCACCACGGTGGGCGCGGCCGACTGCACCTGCACGAGGCCGCGCGCGACCGGCACGATCGCGGGTTGCCGCACAGAACGATAGTTCGCCGGCGGTGCCGGTCGCTGCCCGGCGAGCTGCGTGACGAGATTTTCGATATCGGCCCGGCGCTCGCGCGACGCTATGAAGTAGATCTGCTCGATGCCGCGGTACTCGTCGAGTCCCCACCAGGTCGTGCCCCCGGGCACGAGGTACCGGGCACCGGGGGCGACGCGGCTTGACGCGTTCCCCTGAGCTTCGGGGAAGATCTGCGCAACGTAACCTGTGGCGTCGATGCCGATCACGTAAACATGGCAGGCGCAATTGGCGGCAAAGAAGATCTTGATCTTGTCGCCGCGCTGCGGATCGCCGCGGCCGTCGTACAGCACGTCACCGTCCGCGACCGGCCGCAGCCGCACTTCCCCTTCGGGCGTGCGCTGCTGTGCCAGCAACGCCACGTCCAGCGCCACGCCGGGCGGAGCGGCGTGCGCCTGGGGCAGCGGGCCGGCGGGGTCGACGTAGCCGGGCGTGGCATAGGCCGAGGGGTCGTATTCGCCCTGGGCGTACTGCCCCTGGGCGTGGGGATCCTGCGCGTAGGGATCCTGTGCGTACTCGCCGTCGTAGTACGATCCCTGGGCGTATTGCCCTTCCCCGTCCTGCTCCTGGCCATAGCCGTATTCCCCTCCCGGATACGCAGGCTCGGAGTACTGCTCCTCCGGGTATTGTGCCCCGGGATACTGCGGCTGGCCGTAGCCATCCGGGTAGTCGGCCTGGGCGTAAGGATCTTCCGCCGGCCCCGGCGCGTTTTGCGCCTGCTGCGTGAACGGCATGCCGGTGGCGCCTTCCGCCATGGCGAAAAACAGCTCCTGCATGGAAGCCGAGTACTGCGGCGCAAAGTTGTGCGCGGCCACGGCCAGCACGTCCTGGCCGAAGCCCACCAGCGCCGTGCCGACGACCGGCGGCAGCGTCTTGCAGGCCGCAAGAGCGACAAGGGCGGCCGCGAGCAGCACCCCGGCGCGGGCTCGAGCCGGGCGCCTGGTCCGGCCGCGGGTCGAGTCGGTCATTGATAGGTCCTCGGTTTCGGCCTCGGGTATTTCTCGGGCTCCGGATCCGGCTTCGACGGCTTGGGATCCCGTGGCGCCGGTACACCGTCAACGGAGCTGCCCGGCCGTAGCGACGGTGCCTGCTGGATCGTCGTGGTGGGCCCTGGAAGTGTTGGCTTCGCCTGCAGATCGCCGTCGAGGCGCTTCGACATCCTGTAACGAACCTCGGCGGTTTTCGGATTCGTGACCAAACTCGGGCATCCGACGTAATCCTCGGTCGTGATCTCGACGGGCACCACGAACGAGGCGTTGAGGGCTATCGGTCCCACGCGCTCGACCTTGGCATCGGAGGGGAACCTCGCCACGAACTCGAAGCTGATCTTGTCGATGTTTGGCCGGACGAGATAACGGTTCTCCGCGTAGTCGTAGCCAAACTTCCATTCCGGAAGGCGAGCCTGCACCTTTTGCCCGTGGATGTTTTCGTAAACGGGCTGGCCGATCACTACCGTCGCTGTGGCGACGGGAATTTTCCATGCGAGGTCGACGTCGATGCGTACCTTTTCTCCATCACCGAAAGGTGTCGTCCTCGCCGGCGTGATGGCGGCACTCTTTATCTTCTGCGGCGGATAAACGCGGAACCCGCGCTCGACGCGCTTCGCCTGTCCCAGGCTGGCAACGGCGCCGATCACCGAGGTGGACGAGCCCACGGCGGTGATGTCGACATCCGTCGGCCGCGAAGGCGCGTTGATCGTGAAATACACGTCTGTCTGCTGGTAAGGAACGCCGCCGATCGCTCCGACGGCCTGGATCTTCGGCGGTGGCTTGATCACCGCGGGATTGCTGGAGAGAAAAGTCACCTGGTCCGGGAGATCGACCGTGCGAACGATCCCCTTCGCCGTTCCCGCGGCCAGCAGGGGCACGCGGTTGTCGGGATAGGTATCGTCGTAAACCCACCATGGCGTCCGGGTGTTCTGCTGCTCGGACAGTGCGAAGCAGTTGGTCTGGATGAGAAAGTCGTACAGTCCGGACCCCGTGATCCCCTTCAACTGCGCGCTCGCGGGCGGCCCGGCACCCAGCGCCGCGAGCACCGCGAGCGTAACGGGCACGAGCCGACCCGGAATGAGTTTATGGCGATTGATACGCATGTCATCGTCATCCTGTTTTTCGTTGAGGCTCAATCGGAACGGAGTACGCCGGCTGTCGTCGCCGCCGTTGCTCCCTGGTGCTTCGGGCGGGCGGCTCACAGGGGCGTTGGCTCCGGGGGCGGCGGCATACGGTTCGCCCAGCTCTTTCCGGCCACATGCGCATGGAAGATGTGGTGCGCGTACAGCGAGCTGTGATGAGCAAACGGATCCCCGATGCCGCGATATTCCGCGCTGTCGCGCGCTATCGTGCCGTTCTGGCGTATGTTGCAGGTTCTTCCTACGTGGATGTACTTGACGTTGTCGTGAGGCTCGCCCGGGCCGTAGTGCGTGACGGGTACGAACAAAACATCGTCGGCAAGCGTATCGCCCGGCATCATCGGGATGATGTCGTTGAAGTTCACATAGCGGTGGGTGTTGAGCGCCTTGACGTTACCGTCGCTCCGCTTAGAGTCATACAGCTTCTTGAAGATGCCGTTGCCGACGCGCGGACCGCCGTAGGTGTAAACGCCCTGCGCCAGGTACCGGCGACTTGCCGGGCGATCCTTTGCATAGCCCTGGTCGAGCGCCGCCAGCACCGCGAGACCGGCACCCAGGCTGTGGCCGGTGAAGAAGAGCTTCTTGGAGCGGCCGCCGTGTGAGCCGATCAGGGCGTTGATATCGCTGCGTACGGTCCAGTAGGCGGTCTTGATGCCGGTATGAACCCCCGGCTCCTTGTACACCTTGACCAACTGGCCATACCAGTTCCTCTCATCGAAAGGCACGGTGCCCCAGGTCGTTACCTTCTCCTGGCGTGCCTTCAGGTCGGTTTCGATCCAGTCGGCGTAGCCGTCCATGTGCTCCACGGCATCGCTGCCGCGAAACCCGACCACGATCACGTTCGCATCGGACATGACGACATACTGGACGCTGCCCTTCGAGCGGATATCGACATCGCGCATACCCCAGAGCTCGAACTTCTCTTTTGCCTTGTTCCTGAAGATGGAGAAGTTGTTGCCGGTGTTCGGCTGGTAGGCGTGTGGGTACATGTAGTGGCTCACCATGGCGAGCAGGTAGGAATTCGTGAGACTGTGCCCCTTCTCATCCCGGTTGAAGCTCCCGAAAGCGTTCGTGCCGGGTTCCGTCACCGGCAGGCGCCGCAACGGGGTGAGTTGGGTTTGCGGCCTGAGCTGGGCGAGCGTGTCCAGCGTCGGCAGCGCGAGCAGGAGCGGTACGCACAGAAGTGCGAGGAGCTTGGGAGCCCCTGCGAGGTTGGTGTGCTTCATCTTTCTTGCTCCGGATTGCAGGTTTTTATTCCGGCTGTCTCGCCGCTGCTGGCCCGCGCGGATCGGACGATCACCCGTACGCTCGGGTCCGCGCGCAACTTGCGCGAGCGGCGCGCAGGAGTCCTGAGAAAGAGGTGAGGAATAGCTGAGAAATCGATGACGAAGTTCCCGGCGGCGGGAAATACGGCTCAAATCAGGCAGCTACGGTCGATGTGTGCTCCCGGACCTTGCATCGGGCGCGGGCGCACCCGACACTTCCGGCATGGGAAAGCTGGAGCGGGGATTCAGGATCGGGGACTGCGAGGTGCGGCCCGACGACGGGACAGTGCTCTCGCCGTCCGGGGTGCGGCGGCTGGGGCCCCGGCCGATGAGCCTGCTCCTGACCCTGGCCTCGGAGCCGGGGAAGGTTTTCAGCCGCGAGGAGCTGATGGGGAGGACCTGGTCGGGGCTGGTCGTATCCGACGAGACGCTCTCCCGCTCCATATCGGACCTGCGCCAGGCGCTCGAAGACGATTCCCGCTCGCCGCGCTACATCGAGACCCTGGCACGCCGGGGCTACCGCATCATCGAGCGTCCCCGGCCCATCGCGGCTGCCCCGGAAAGGCTCCCGGCCCCGGAGCCGCCTCCTGCCATTGCTGAAACCCCGCCCGGGGACTCGCCGGGCGGCCCTCGCGGCAAGCGCCGCATCCAGGGATTTTCCTGGCGTTTCGCCCCGGCGGCGCTTTCGCTGGCACTGCTGCTGGCGCTCGGCGCCTGGCTCCTCGGGACACGCGACGGGGAGCCGCTGCCGCCGGTCCCGGAGCCGGCGATCGCGGAGAATGGCATCGCCGTCCTCCCCTTCGCCAACCTGAGCGACGATCCGGAGCTCGAATACTTCAGCGACGGATTGGCGGAGGAGCTGATTCACCGCCTCGCCAGCGTGGAGGCCCTGGCCGTGGTCGCGCGCACCTCCGCGTTCGCTTTCAAGGGCGCCGACAAGGACGTGCGTGAGATCGGGCGCGCACTGGGCGTGGCCTATGCACTCGAAGGCAGCGTGCGGCGGCACGGCGACCGTATCCGCATCGGCGCCCAGCTCATCGACGTGCGTAACGGCTTTCACCTGTTCAGCCGGGTCTACGAACGCCCGTTCTCCGACCTCTTCGCGATCCAGGAGAATGTCGCGCTGGAGGTTGGCGCTGCGCTGGAGCCGCGGCTTTCGGGGCTATTGAATGGCCTGCGGCCCGCACGGGAGCAGACCACGCCGGAAGCCCTGGAGGCGTTCCTGCTCGGCAAGCATCTCCAGCGCAAGCACTCGGCCGAAAGCCTGGAGCGAGCTGTACGCGAGTTCCGCCGTGCGATCCGCTTCGATCCGGATTTTGCGCGCGCGCATGCCGGCCTGGCGGAGACTCTTGCACTGACGAGTCAGTACGCTGAGCGCCCGATCGCAGACTTCCGGGCCGAGATCGAGGCGGGTATCGAGAGGGCGCTGGAGCTGGACCCGCGTTGCTCCGCGGCCTGGCACGCCCGCGGATTGCTGGCATTTTACGAGAATCGATTCCCCGATGCGCTGGAGGCATTCCAGGCCGCGCAGAGCCTCGACCCGAACGCCACCGGCTCGATCAGCATGCAGGCGTGGACCTTGCGCTTCCTCGGCCGCAATCGCGAAGCACTTGCTTACACGACGCTTGCTTTGCGCAACGACCCGATCAACGTGCACGCGCTCGCCATGCACGCCTACGTCCTGGGTTATCTCGGCCACTTCGACGAGGCCGAACGCTTGCTGTCACGCGCGATGGAAATCGACCCTGACTACCTGAATGCTCTCTGGGGCCTCGGTTACCTGAAATGGCACGAGGGCAGCCACGCCGCGGCAGTCCGCTGGTATGAGTCCGGAATCGCGCGCGGTATCGAGCAGAGCGGCGCCTACACCGAGCTCGGCAGGGTCCTGCTCGAGCTCGGGGACGAAAAGCGCAGCCGCGAAATGATCGAAACCGGCCTCGCGCGCGCGGCCGATCCCGTGGGGCAGCTCGACGGCCTGGTCGCATGGCACCAGTACCACGGCGACTTCGCCGGTCTTGCGGCGGCGATCCGGGCCTACGGCGAGCGCTTTCCGCAGCATCCCGGCATGGCGCGCTACCGCGCCCTCGCCGCGCTCATGAATGGCGATGCGGAAACGGCGCTGCGCGAGTACGAAGCCATCGCCGCACAAAATCCCGAAAGCCTGCACGATCACTGGGACATGACATCCGGATACTGGCACGCGCTGTTTTTGGCGCGTGCCCGGCAAATGACGGGCGATCGGGAGGATGCCGAGCTGACCCTCAACCAGTCCGAGGAGCGGCTCAACCGCTTCGCGCGCGAAGCCGGTTTCCCCGGCATCGTGGCCTACTACCGGGCAGCGATCGCCAGCCTGCGGCACGATACGGGCCGCGCGCTCGAATTCCTCGAGGAAGCCCGCGAGTCGGGCTGGCGACGGCCCGCGCAGGTGCGCAGCAGCCCCTTGTTCGCCGCGCTGCGCGCCGACGAGCGCTCGGGCGCATTGCTTGGTGAGATCGGGCAGAACCTCGAAAACGAGCGCCTGGCACTCGCGCCGCTGGGTGGGTCCGGAGGATCGGGCGAGCGAACCGGTGTATTGCCTTGAACCGGTCGCCGCGGTGCAGGGTCGAACGCCACCGCCACCCGGTAACAAACAAACTCACGCCCGCCACCCCGTAATGCAGGAGCCCGCCATGCGGGCGACAGCTAATGCAGGAGCGCGCATCGCGCGCGAACCACAGCCGCGGCACACCTACCGAACGTTATATTCCCCTTGCACGCCCAGGTCGGGGAATTCAGCGGGCCGGGGCGCCGTGGATATCGCCAGGACCGCGTATCACGGTCGCACCTGTCCCGTACCGCGCACGAGGTACTTGTAGCTCGTAAGCTGATCCGCGCCGACCGGGCCGCGCGCATGGATCTTGCCGGTCGCGATGCCGATTTCCGCGCCCATGCCGAACTCACCGCCGTCGGCAAACTGGGTCGATGCGTTGTGCAGCAGGATCGCGCTGTCGACCAGGGCCAGGAATCTCGCGGCCGCGGCATCATCAGCCGCCACGATGCATTCGGTATGCCCGGACCCGTACGTCCTGATGTGGCCGATCGCCTCATCGACACCGTCGACAGCGCGCACGGAGATCACGGCATCGAGATATTCCGTTGTCCAGTCCTGCTCGCCGGCAGGTAACACTGCCGCTGAAACCTCCTGGATAGCCGCGTCGCCGCGCACTTCGCATCCGGCTCGCACGAGCTCCCCGATGATGCGCGGCATGAGGTCCTGAACGACGTTCCGGTCCACGAGCAGCGTTTCCGCGGCACCGCAGATGCCCGTTCGGCGCATTTTTGCATTGAGCACGATGTCCGAGGCCATGTCGACGTCGGCCGACTCATGCAGGTAGACGTGGCAGATGCCTTCCAGGTGACCGATAACCGGGACGCTCGCGTCCTCCTGCACACGTCGAATCAGGCTCTTGCCGCCACGGGGAACCAGTACGTCGATGTAACTTCGCATCGATGACAGCAGGTAACCGACGGCCGCCCTGTCCGTCGTCGGCACCATCTGCACGACCGCGGGTGGAATGCCGACGTTGCTCAACGCCGCAACAACGCACCCGTGAATGGCCCGGCTGGACTCGAAGCTCTCCGAGCCGCCGCGCAGGATCACGGCATTGCCGGATTTCAGGCAGAGGCCCGCGGCATCGGCGGTGACGTTCGGGCGGCTTTCGTAGATCATGCCGATGACGCCGAGTGGCACGGACACGCGTTGAATTTTCAATCCGTTCGGCCTCTCCCATTCCGCCAGGACCCGGCCCAGCGGGTCGGGCAACTCCGCGATAGCCTCGAGGCCGGAGGCGATCGCTTCCAGCCGTTCCGGGTTCAGGGCCAGGCGGTCCAGCATTGCCGGCCCGAGCTCCTTGCTCTCCGCGCGTACCAGGTCTTTCGCGTTCGCGGCCAGTATCGAGCCGGCCTGTTTCCGGATTTCCGCTGCCGAAGCAAGCAGGGCAGCATTGCGCTGTGCGGCGCTGCAGTACGCGAGTGACTGCGATGCCTCGCGCGCGGCGCGCCCGAGCTCGTCCATGCTGGAAGCGATCATGTCATGCGACGGATCGCGATGGTCTGTTTTGACTTGGCCTTTCATCTTTTCCTGCCGAACAATACGAGGTCGTTTCGATGCACCATTGCGGGTCGTGGCGGATAGCCGAGGCGTGCCTCGATTTCCGACGACCGACAGCCCGCGATTACAGCCGCTTCGCTGCTTTGGTAAGCAACGAGCCCACGGCCGAGTTCTTCACCGTTCGCATTGACCAGCGCCACGGGGTCCCCGCGGGAGAAAGTGCCGAGAACCCTGACTACCCCGACAGGCAGCAGGCTGCCGCCCCCGGCCAACGCAGCGGCCGCGCCATCGTCGAGCTGCAGTTCGCCGCGAATGTCGAGCGCACCCGCCAGCCACTGCTTGCGTGCGGCGGACGGCGTACCGGCCGCATGAAAGACGGTATGTTTCGCGCCGTTACAAAGCGCCTCAATTGGCCTCTCGACACCGCCCCTTGCAATGATCGTGGAACAGCCCGCTTGCGTCGCAATGCGCGCCGCCTGCAATTTGGTTGTCATGCCGCCGCTTCCGACGCCGGAGTGCGACCCTCCGGCCATGGCGAACATTTCATCGGTGATGGCAGCGACCTCGGCCATGTGCCTTGCGTCATGGTCCCGAGTCGGATCGGCCGTGTAGAACCCGTCGATGTCCGACAGGAGCAGCAATCCTTCGGCCATCACCATCTGTGCGACACGCGCCGCCAGCCTGTCGTTGTCGCCGTAGCGTATCTCATCGGTCGCGACGGTATCGTTCTCATTGATGACAGGTATCACTCCGTGCGCCAGCAGTTTGGTTAGTGTTCCCCTCGCATTGAGATAGCGGCGCCGGTCCTCGGTATCACCCAGCGTGAGCAGTATTTGCGCCACGTCAAGGCCGTGTGCTTCCAATGCGTCCTGCCAGGCGTGTACCAGCTGCACCTGGCCCGCGGCTGCTGCGGCCTGCAGTTCGTCCAGCCGGGTTTGCCGCCGTTCCATTCGCAGTACGCCGCAACCGATCGCTATCGCGCCCGATGAGACGATGAGAACATCCTGCCCACCTGCACGCAGTGAGGCGATATCGGTGGCAATACCGGCGAGCCAGCGACGATTGATTTTGCCTGCTTCGTCTATCAATAGAGCGGAGCCGATCTTGATTACGAGGCGTTGAACATTGACAGGATTGAATTTGGTCATCGCTTGCCGGCAGCCGGATTGGAGCGCTTGATTGCCGGTCCTTATAGCACAGCTCGACTGTCTTCCGGATTTCCGACTGCTCCGGCCAAAAGAAGCGACAGTTTTGCGTGCGGGGGACAAGCGCAGCGTAGCTCGGTGATTCAGGGCGTTCGGCCACCCAGCCGCTCGACCAGGAAGTCGATGAGCGCGCGGACCTTCGGCGCGACGTGCTTGCGGGTGGGATACACCGCGTATATCCCGAGCTCGGGCGACCGGTATTCCGGCATCAATTCCACCAGCTTCCCGTCCGCAAGGTCCTCGCCCACCAGGAACGTCGGCTGCAGCGCAATGCCCTGGTGCGCGAGTGCCGCGGCGCGGCAGGCGTCGCCGCTGTTCGCGCGTATGCACGGCTGCGTCTTGACGCTCACGGGTCCGTCCGGACCTTCGAACTGCCATTCATCGCCCGATGCAAGATAGCTGTAGCCGATGATCGCGTGCCCCTTGAGATCGCCAGGGTGCCGCGGCGTGCCGTTGCCCGCGAGATACGCCGGCGACGCGCAGGGGACGACGCGCGTCGTTGCAAGCCGCCTGCTGATGAGGGTGGAGCTCGGCAGCGCCGCGATGCGAATGGCCAGGTCGTAGCCCTCCTCCACGAGGTCGGCGACGCGATCGGAATGGGTGATGTCGAGACGCACCTTCGGATGCCGATCGCGAAACGGGCCCCAGAGCGGCGCCAGGTGCCCTATGCCGAAACTGACCGGCACGTTCACCCGCAGCAGGCCGCTCACCGCGCCGCTGCGTGAGCTGATCTCGGACTCCGCCTCCTCCACGTCCGCGAGCAGCTCGCGGCAGCGCGTGTAAAAAATCTCCCCTTCCTCCGTCAGCGACAGCCTCCGGGTGGTCCGGTGCAAAAGCCGGACGCCGAGCCGCGTCTCCAGCTGCCCGACATGGCGGGACACCGCGGCGCGCGAAAAGCCCAGCGCGTCGGAGGCGCCGGCAAAGCTGCCGGCATCGACCACGGCGACAAACGTCTGCATTTCGAGGTAGCGGCCCATTGTTACGGATTATGCAACAGCAACTCCGTCTGCAGGCGATTTATTCCTCTTGGCGCCCAGCGGCTGGCCACGAGGATGCAATCACCGCGAAAGAGGGCTCCGGGACCCTGGGAGCTTGTCCTTTTGCTGCCATCGGCGCATTAACGCTGCTCATGCCGTTCTTTCGGATGGATATTGCGCCCACGCCGCTCCCAGGGCGCTACCGGCCCCGGGGTGCAGCGAAACAACGGGTGACAGGAAGGGGCCGATACACTGCCAAGTAGAGCGAGCCTTGCTGGATCGCGTGCCGCGAGCTTCCGCCGCAGGTGCAACCACTCGTACCTGAGTTGGCCGGAGGTGACCGGAATCAGTTGCACCGACCGGACCGGGCCGATCCTGGACCGATCGAACGCGTAGCCGCGTGCAACGGCTTCGCCATGGACAGCGGCGAGATACGAATTGATGGCCAGGCGGGGATGAGGGTGCGCCTTGAAGCGCTGTAGCTGGGGATGGCGTGTATAGCCGCGCGTCTCCCCCCGAAGGACCGCCCGGGCCAGTAGCGCTTCACGCCACAAGGCTACCAGGCCTTGCGGGTCCAGGTACTTCGGGTGCAATGACCATAGACGCATGCGACACGTCCTTGAATAGAGTTGAGCGCCCGTTGCCGGCCTCCGGAACTACCGCGTTATGGGTGAGTTCGGCCGCGAGTTCTCAGCGCTCTGCGCTCGGTGTTACCGGCGGCACCTGTGGCATCGCGCGCGGTGCGCGCTCCCGCAGGTAAGCGTCCCCGCGGCCGGGCACGCGAGGGCACGGCACGGTAGGAGCGAGCGCGCTCGCCCGGTCACGATGCGGACGCGCCGCGGACGATCTCTACCAGGGCATTCAAGGCGTCGGTGGCGGTAAAGATGCCGATAAACCGGCCATCCTGATCCTCGACGAGCACGCTGCCAACCTTCTTTTCGGACATCACGTACGCCACTTCATCCAGGGATGTAGAGGCACGCACGGTCAAAGGGTCGGCGGCCATGATGTCCGCGGCACGTACCTGGAGCTTCTCCGCGACAGTCAGACCCGATACGAGGCGGACATCCCGATCGCTGATCACACCGACCACGGTGTCGCCGCGGACGACCGGGAGATGGCGGATACCGTGCTCCTCCATCAGGCGCCGCAGATCGTCGATCGCCATATCCTCGTCCGCGGTGATCGGGTCGGGGGTGGTGAACTCATCCACCGGTACATTTGTTGGCAGCATGACAGGTCTCCTGTGATTGGCCGCAACCGGCAGCCATATGCAGGCTAAGGGCAGCCGCGCGTTCCGAAGCTCACTCGTCGTAGATGGCCTGTGCCGCGTCGACCGCCTTGCCGGCGGCGATCGGTGCGCGCATCTCCGTCAGCACGGTATCGAGCGCGCCGAGGCACAACAGTACGTTGGACCGGCTGGCACTCTCGCCCATCAGGCCGATGCGCCACGCCTTGCCCGCCAGCGCACCAAGGCCAGCCCCGATCTCCAGGTTGTAATCCTCGAGCAGGCGTGCCCGCACCCGTGGCTCGTCCACGCCCTCGGGCACCGTGACGGCATTCAGTTGGGGCAGGCGGAACGCCTTTTCCACCACGAAGCCGAGTCCCATGGCCTCGACGCCGGCGGCGAAGGCGCGGTGATGCAGGGCGTGGCGGCGCCAGGCGTCTTCCAGGCCTACCTCCTCGAGAATGACGAGGGCTTCGTGCAGGCCGTACAGGCTGTTCACCGGGGCCGTGTGATGGTAGGTGCGGGCGCCGCCTTCGCCGGACCAGTAGGCCATTACCAGGCTGAGGTCGAGAAACCAGCTCTGCACCTTGTGCTTGCGCTTGTTGACGACATTCACGGCGCGGTCGCTGAAGCTGACCGGGGACAGGCCGGGCGGGCAGGACAGGCACTTCTGGCTGCCGGAATAAATGGCATCGATGCCCCAGCCGTCCACGTCCACCTCGATGCCGCCGAGGCTGGTGACGGTGTCGACCACGGTCAACGCGCCGTGGCGGCGCGCCAGTTCGCAAATCGCTTGCGCGTCGCTGCGCGCGCCGGTAGAGGTTTCCGCGTGCACGAAGGCCACCAGCTTGGCATCGGGGTTGGCTTTGAGTGCCTCCTCGACCTTCTGCGGATCGACGGGCTTGCCCCATTCGTCCTCCACCATTACCGCAGTGGCACCGCAGCGCTGGACGTTCTCCCGCATGCGGCCGCCGAACACGCCGTTCTGGCACACGATAGCCTTGTCGCCGGGTTCCAGCAGGTTGACGAAGCAGGTCTCCATGCCCGCCGAGCCCGGCGCGGAGACGGTAATAGTGAGGCGGTTTTGGGTCTTGAAGGCATACTGCAGCAGCGACTTGATCTCGTCCATCAGCATGACGAAAGCCGGATCGAGGTGACCGATCGTGGGTGCACCGATTGCGGCGGAAACCCGCGGATGGACATCCGAGGGGCCGGGGCCCATCAGGATGCGCTCAGGGGGACGGAAGGACTTCGTCATGGATGCAGTGCCCTCTTACACATTCTTTGCGATTGCCTGGAAGCCGGCGAACGGCGCCGGGTTACGTTGGTGCGCGGAAGTTTAGCCCTTGTGCACGCCGGAGCGAAATACGCGCGTCGGCACGTCGTGCAAGAGCCCGGTTTTTTGCGCAAACGGGGACACATCGTGCGCGCGTCCGGGTGGCAATCGCGCGGTGCGCGCTCCCTAGCTTTTCCAGCCGAGCACCGAAGTTCCCCGCAGGCGCTCGGCGGCGAAATCCAGGAACGCGCGGACTTTCGGCGCGGCGCGGCGTCCCTCGATGTGGACCAGGTGGATCGGCAGCGGCTCGGGCTCCCAGTCTTCGAGCACCGTCCGTAGCGTTCCGGCCTCGAGATCGGGGCCGATCTGGTAGGACAGCGCCTGGCAGATGCCCCAGCCGCGCCGTACGATCGCGATGGCCGCGGCCACGCTGCTGACGGCGAGTCGCGGCTCCATCCTGATCGTCAGCTCGCCCTTCGTTCCAAAGCGCCAATGCCGGCCGGCATCGAGCGGTGCAACTGAAACGACGCGGTGAAAAGTAAGCTCCGAGGGCGCCTTCGGACAGCCCCGCTCCGCGAAATAACCCGGGGCGCCACAGACGACGCGCCGGACCTGCCCGATCCGGACTGCCGCGAGACCCGACGACGGTAGGGGGCCGATACGCAAGGCGACGTCGAACCCTTCCTCGACGATATTCACGATCCGGTCAACCATCAGCACATCGGCGCTCACGCCGGCATGCCGGTCGAGAAATTCCGTGAGCAGGGGTGCTATGTAAATGCGCCCGAATTCCTGCGGGCAGGTGAGGCGCAGCTGCCCGACAGGCGCCTGCGCCGTGCCGGAAACGGCTTCGTCGGCAGCCTTCAGACCGGCGAGGACCTCGCGCACGTCGTGAAGATAAGCCTGTCCCACATCCGTCAACCGCACCCGCCGCGTCGTGCGGGTGAACAGCCGGGTGCCGAGCGCGGCCTCGAGCGCGCCGACGGCCCGCGTCGCGGATGGCGCGCTCACGCCGACGGCGCGGGCGCCGGCGGCAAAGCTCTCGGCCTCGGCGACCGCAACGAACACTTTCAAGCTTTGCAGGCGGTCCATCGAGCCTCGTTTGCTGCAGAAATAGAAATACTGTCTTTCAGGTGCAGGGGATTATTTCAACTCTAGCGTATCGCTAGGATGGGTTTCCATCGACATCCGCCAGCGGCGGCAAATCTTTTCCCTTGTATAGGAGCTCTTCCATGGCCGAACCAGATGCCCGAACCGGTACCCCCCTGACGCTCTATCGCAACCCGAAATCCGGTCATTGCCACCGCGTCGAGCTGATGCTCGCGTTACTCGGGATTCCCTACCGGACGATCGATCTCGACATGGAGCACGGGGCGCACAAGGCGCCGGAGTATCTCGCAATCAGCCCGCTCGGGCAGGTCCCGGCGATCGAAGACAACGGGGTGGCCCTGGCGGATTCGAACGCCATTCTCACCTATCTCGTCGAACGCTACGGCGACGCTGCCGCCTGGAGAGGTGCCGATCCGCTGGAGAAGGCGCAAATCCAGCGCTGGCTTTCCATCGCCGCCGGCGAGATCGCAGCGGGCCCGGCTGCTGCGCGCCTGGTCACGCTGTTCGGCGCCAATCTCGACCATGACGCGGCAAAGACCAAAGCCTATGCCCTCCTGGCCGTCATGGAGGCGCATCTTGCCGGCCACGACTGGCTTGCCCTGGCGCATCCGACGCTCGCCGATATCGCGGGCTACAGCTACATCGCCCACGCACCGGAGGGCGGGGTCAGCCTTTCTCCCTACCCGTCGATCCGCGGGTGGCTCTGCCGCATCGAGGCGCTGCCGGGTTTCGTGGGCATGGCGCGCTCTCCCGCGCTGGCCTGAGTCCGCCATGACGCCCGACAAGTCTCCCTTTCATCCCGGCGAGCTGGAAGCACAGCGCCGCGCCCAGGTCGACGATATCGCCTCCGGCAGCTTCATCCGCGATTACATGCCCGATCAGCACCGGGCGTTTTTCAAGACGCTGCCGTTCCTCGTCGTTGCAGGGGGCGACGGGAAAGGACGGACCTGGGTAACGATCATCGAAGGGCAGCCGGGGTTCGTCGATGCCCCCGACCCGCGCGGGCTTGCGATCGCGGCAAGCCTGCATCCAGGGGATCCTCTCGCCGCCGCTCTCTCGCCCGGATCGGCGATCGGTATTCTCGGGATCGAGCTCGCGACGCGTCGGCGCAACCGGGCGAACGGTCTGATCCGGGTCGACGGCGATCGCCTCGTCGTCGAAGTCCGGCAGAGTTTCGGCAACTGTCCGCAGCACATTCATGAGCGCGCCTGGCGCTTCGCCGAGCCCACCCGCACGGCAGGGCGTACGTCACACCGCCTGGATGCGGACCAGCAGGCGCGAATCCTGGCTGCGGACACCTTATTTATAGGCTCCGGCTACAGCGCGGGCGGGGAGCGGTCGTTCGATGGCTATGACGCCTCTCATCGCGGCGGGTCGCGCGGCTTCGTGCGCGTGGCGAACGGCGGTACGCTGCTCCGGATTCCCGACTACGCGGGCAACAACTACCTGAACACGATCGGCAACCTGCTCCGCGATGCGCGCGTCGGCCTGCTGTTCGTCGATTTCGAGACGGGCGGCCTGCTGCATATTGCCGGCCGGGCGCGCATCGACTGGGCACCGGAGGATTGCCCCGATCCGAACGCGCGGCGCGTGATAGAGGTCACGGTGGAAAAAGTGGTCGACCGTCCCGCGGCGCTGGCGCTACGGTGGAGCGACAAGAGCGCAGTGCTTCGGCCGTTGAGGATCTTCGACAAGGTAGAAGAAAGCGACCGCATCACGTCGTTCCACCTGGCCCCGCTGCACGGTGCGGCGTTGCCGCCTTTCGAAGCCGGACAGCACCTGCCAATCGAGCTGAAGGTGCCGGGCCAGCCGGATCCGGTTAGGCGAACGTATTCGCTTTCCGGCTCGCCGTGGGCGGCGAGCTATCGGCTCAGCGTGAAGCGCGAGGAACACGGTAGCGCCTCGACCTTCCTGCACACGGAGATCGGGATCGGGGATACGATCGAGGCCGGCACGCCCGCCGGCGAGTTCGTCCTCCCCGGCGGTAACGCTGCGGTCGTGCTCGTGAGCGCAGGGGTCGGCGTCACGCCGATGCTGCCGATGCTGCACATCGCCGGGGCCGCGGGCCGCCGCACCTGGTTTATTCACGGGACGCGCGACGGACAGCACCACGCATTCAGGACCGAGGTCGAGGCGCTCGTCGGGAAGCACGCACACGTCACGCGCAAGGTCTTCTACAGCAGGCCCCGGCAGACGGATACGCCGGGCGCGGATTTCGACGTCATGGGTCGTATCACCGCAGCGGACCTGCTCGCACTGGGGGCAGGCGCGGACGCCCATTACATGCTCTGCGGGCCGGCGCGTTTTCTTGCCGATCTTGGCAACGGTCTCGAAGCCGGGGGTGTGCCGCCGGGCCACGTTCACTTCGAAACCTTCGGGTCGTCCGGCATCTCGCCGGCCGCTTCCCGTTCCTCCCGGCGCGGACGCGGGGTCGCAGTGCCGGTCAACGCCGCCTAGCCACGCAGCGAGCGACGTGGCGGCGGCGACGGGCGTGCTTCACCCTGGATCGTCGTTCGGCGGCTCGACCGTTTCTCCCGTCGTCATCGAGATGCAGTAGAAACTGCTCGGCTGCGCACCCTGGGTCTTCAGGTGAAGGTACATGTCGCCCTGGGAAAGCTGCGACGGACCAGCCACATGGTAGGTGAAGCGCGTGTGGAAGAAATCCATGAACGTGGATCCCACGAGCAGGCCGCCGACGCCGTCGAGCCGGTGCACGGCCAGGGCCCACTTGCCCGCCTGGTCGCCCTGCTCCACGTAGTAGGAGTACTGCT
>CAZSKQ010000050.1:21665-23650 GCA_964607425.1 uncultured Woeseiaceae bacterium | reverse complement strand
GGGCGCGGCCGGCGCGATCGTGATCCACGAAACGGCACCGGCCGGCTACCCATGGGAGGTCGTCACGGGAAGCTGGACCGGGCCGCAGTACGACCTGGTGCCCGAAAACGAGAACATGGACCGGGTCAAGGTGGAAGGCTGGATCACGCAGGAGGTCGCCGAACGGCTGTTCCAGCACGTCGGCATGAGCCTCGATGCCGCCAGGGAGGCGGCCTTGCAAAAGGACTTCGAGCCCATTCCGCTCGCAACCACGCTGAGCACGGCGCTGCATAACACGATCAAAAAGACGACCTCGCGAAACGTCCTCGGCGTCATCGAGGGTAGCGCGCGGCCGCAAGAAAGCGTGCTTTACATGGCGCACTGGGATCACCTCGGCACCGACCCCGGTCTCGAGGGCGACCAGATCTACAACGGTGCGGTGGACAACGCCACCGGCGTCGCCGGACTGATCGAGCTCGCGCGGAAGTTCCGCGCGGGCGAACCGCCCGAGCGCTCGGTCCTGTTCCTTGCGGTCACGGCGGAGGAATCCGGCTTGCTGGGATCGAAGTACTATGCCGACAACCCGGCCTGGCCGCTGGCGCTGACCGCCGCGGTCATCAACATGGACGCCATGAGTCCCTACGGCAAGACCCGCGACGTCGTCGTCGTGGGCTACGGTATGAACGAGCTGCAGGGTTACCTGGAGCGCGCCGCCGCCGGGCAGGGGCGCACGGTGGTGCCGGAGCCGACCCCGGAGAAGGGCTTCTACTTTCGCTCCGATCACTTCAACTTCGCGAAGCTCGGGGTGCCCGCGCTATACGCGGAGTCCGGCACCGACTACGTCGAAGGCGGCACGGCCCGCGGCGAGCGGCTGGAGGCGGAATACACGGCCGAGCGCTATCACAAGCCCGCCGACGAGTACGACCCGAACTGGGATCTCAGCGGCATGGTCCAGAACCTGGAGCTCTTCTACGAGGTCGGCAGCACCATCGCCGACTCCGGCGCCTGGCCCGAGTGGCAGGAAGAGGGCGCGTTTGCCGCGGAGCGCAGGAAGACCGCGGAGCAGCGGCAAGGCGGGGAGCCGGCAGGCGGGAAATGACCCGGAGTCCGGTCAGAACCGGGGGTCGCGCCGTGAACCCTGGCTCATCCCGCCGGCGTCGGCGTCACCCCTGGATCCGCACAATCTCGTCGCTGTAGTGGCCGTTGAAGCGCGTGCGGCCGGCGAGGCTGTAGGCACCTATATTGGAGAATTCCAGGTGATCGCCGGGACGAACGTCCGCGGGCAACTCCACCGCGCCCGGTAGCACGTCCGTCGCATCGCAGGTTGGGCCGAACAGCCGGAACGACTGCGTACGGCCGCCATGTTCCCTGCCGCCGCGGAACGCCCGCACCGGGTAGCGGTCGTGGCCGCGGAAGCGCAGCTCCCAGAAGATGCCGTACATGCCGTCGTTGAGGTAGAGGCGGTCGCCCTTCCGCAGCAGCACCTCGACCACCGCGGAGAGCCCCGGCGCCGCCAGCGCCCTGCCGGGCTCGCCGAGCACTTCGCCGTTTGCGGCCAGCGGCAGCTTTTGCGCGGCTTTGCCGACGGCGGCGAAATAGTCCGCGATCGGCGGCACCGGGAAACCGGGGTAGCTGCGCGCAAAACCGCCGCCGATGTCGACCAGGCGCACACGCATGCCTGCCTCGTCCAGCACACCTGCCGCGAGCTCGATGGCGTACGAGTACGCGTCGGGGCTGGTCACCCCGGTGCCGACGTTGAACGCGAGCGCGGGCTCGGCGCCGTAACGGGCGATGGCCTCGAGCAACCCGGGAACCTGCTCCGGCGGCGCACCGAATTTCGACGACAGCTCCTGCATGGCGGCAGCGTGCTGTGCCGCCATGCGCGCGAAGACGACGGCGCGCGTCATGTCGATCTCGTCGGCCAGCGGCGGCAACCCGTTCGCGTGATCGATCATGAAGTGCCGCACGCCGAACTCCTCCTGCGCGGCACGCGCCGCGCCGCGCAG
>CAZSKQ010000050.1:0-21565 GCA_964607425.1 uncultured Woeseiaceae bacterium | reverse complement strand
CTCGCGGAGCATGCGGCCGACGTCTTTGAACGTACGCATCGTCATTGCGCGCCGCTTTGCGCAAGCCCGATCGAACGGCCGGCGATCCCGATCACAGCAGCGGGTGGCGGTCGGTGAAGCCGCGCAGGAAGGATTCGAGGTTGTGACCGAGCGCTTCGCAAAGATAGCCGCCCTCCTGGACGATCACCGTCGGCAGCGCCAGTGTCGCGATCCTCCCGGCTATGTGCCCGAACCCTTCCGTCGTGATCGAGAACCCCTGGAAGGGGTCGCCTTCGAATGCGTCAAGGCCCAGTGCCACCACCAGCGCACCCGGCGCGTAAACCTCGATGCGCAAGAGCGCCTTGTCGAGGGCCTCCAGGTAATCCGCGTCGCCGGTGCCGCGCGGCAGCGGCACGTTCAGGTTCGAGCCCAGCCCCGGGCCGGCGCCCCGCTCGTTGGCGTAGCCCCAGAAGAAGGGATAGAAGCGCCGCGGATCCGCGTGCAGCGACACGGTCAGCACGTCCTGCCGTTCGTAGAAGATGGCCTGCGTCCCGTTGCCGTGATGCACGTCGATGTCGAGCACCGCGACCCGCTCGTGACCGGCCCGCAGCGCCTGCGCGGCGATCGCCGTGTTGTTGAGATAGCAAAAGCCGCCTGCCTGGTCCCTGGTCGCATGATGGCCCGGCGGGCGCGACAGCGCGTAGCAGGCGCCGGCTCCGTGCAGCACGTCCTTCGCGGCGTGGAGCGCGCTGTTGGCGCTCCAGCGCACCGCTTCCCAGGTGTTTTCCGAAATCGGGCAGTCGCCGTCGTACGTATGGTAACCGACCTGCCCGACCGCGGATGCCGGATAACCGCAGTCGCGCCGGTCGGGATGGATGTTCGGCATCACGTCCTTCGATGCCCCGGGAATGCGCCGCCAACGGCGATGGATGTGCTGCAGGAAATGCAGGTATTCGGCCGTGTGCACAGCGGCGATCGGCCCGAGCCCGAAGTCCTGCGGTTCCTCGAGCGACAGCCCGCTCGACACGGACGCGGCGAGCAGCCGGTCGGCGCGCTCCGGCACCTCGGGGTTCGGCTGCGGCGCGCCGTTCGAGATGAATACCTCGGGTGCGTGTTCTTTCTGCGCGTCGGAGAAGATGACCTTCATCGAATTTCCTTACCCGCCAAGCGCTCGAAGGCGGCGCCGGTCGCCTGGAACATCAGCTCGGAACCGGAAAGTTTCAGCCCGAGCTTGCGATAAAACCGCTGGGCGCCCTCGTTGGCGCGATCCACGGACAGCCGCAGATGCGTCGCACCCTGCGTCCGGCCCAGCCTGGTCGTTTCGGCAAGCAGGCGGCGCCCCAGCCCCGTTCCGCGCGCCTCGGCGGCGACGTAGAGATCCTGCACGTACACGCCGAGCTCGCCCCGCCAGGACGAGAAATTGTAAAAGAACAGCGACAGCCCGATGGCCCTGCCCTCCCGCTCCGCGATCAGCGCCTGGAATGCCGGCCGTTCGCGAAATCCGAGCCTGCGGAAATCGTCCGGCCGGCTGCGGACTTTCTCGCGCAGGCCGGTGGCGCGCGCGAGCTCGAGCAGCATGGCGTGCAGGTCTTCCGCATCGTCCGCGGTCGCCGCACGGATCACGATGCCCGCGGTCCGTGCCGGCGCGGCGTTCAAAAATTCACCTTGTCGGCGCCCTTGAGCTCGAGGAGCTCGCGCGCATCGGCAGGCGTCGCAATGTCGAAGCCGAGTTCCTCGAGTACCCGGCGAATCTTCGCCACCTGCTCCGCATTGCTCTTCGCCAGCGTCCGCCGCCCGATCAGCAGGCTGTCTTCCAGCCCCACCCGCACATTGCCGCCGAGGATCGCGCCCATCGTCGCGAGCTGCATCTGCAGCCGTCCCGCGCACAGGACGGAGAAGCGGTAATCGCCGCCCAGCAGGCGATCGGCGGTGGCCTTCATGTGCACCAGGTTCTCGGGCGCGGCATCGATGCCGCCGAGCACGCCGAGCACGAACTGCACGAACAGCGGCTTTTTGATCAGCCCTTCGCGCAGGTAGAACGCGAGCGTCTGGATGTGGCCGACGTCGTAGCACTCGAACTCGAAGCGCGTGCCGTAGCCGTCCCCCAGCTCGTGAAAAACCTGCTCGATGTCCGCGAAGGTATTGCGGAAGACGACTTCCTTCGTGGCATCGAGCAGTTTCGGTTCCCACTCGTGCTGCCATTGCGAATACCGCTTCTTCATCGGGAACAGGCCGAAGTTCATGGAGCCCATGTTCAGCGAGGCCATCTCCGGCTGCGCGCGAACCGGCGCCGCCAGCCGCTCCTCGATCGTCATGAGCGAGCTGCCGCCGGTGGTGATGTTGACCACCGCGTCGCAGGAGGCGGCGATCTTCGGCAGGAACCGCATGAATACCTCCGGGTCGGCGGTCGGACGGCCGGTCTCCGGGTCGCGGGCGTGCAGGTGCAGGATGGCGGCGCCCGCATCGGCTGCCGCAATCGCCTGCCGGGCTATTTCTTCCGGTGTCACCGGCAGGTAGGGGCTCATCGTCGGCGTGTGGATCGAACCCGTAACGGCGCAGGTAATGATGACCTTGCTCACGGGCTCGAGCCCCCGCTCACCGGCAGGCCGTGCGCGGCCGCGAATGCGTCGAGGCTCGCAACCAGCATCGACATCAGCTCCTCGACTTCGGCGTCCGTGATCGTCAGCGGCGGGCACACCATGAAGTGATCGCCCACGATACCGCCGCGGGTACGCCGGGAATAGATGATGAGCCCGCGGCTGTACGCCTCCTCGACCAGGGCCAGGTGCGCGTTCATCTCCGGGTCCAGCGGTTGCATCGACTCGCGGTCGCTGACCAGCTCGAACGCGAGCAGCAGTCCCTTGCCGCGGACGTCGCCGACGAAGGGATAGCGCTGCATCAGGCCGCGCAAGCGCGCGCCCAGGTTGCGCCCCTGCCGTGCGGCGTTCGGGATCAGGTCGCGGTCGAGCAGCTCGCGCAGGACCGCGAGGCCCGCGGCGCAGGAAAGGGGGTTGCCGGCATAGGTGTAGCCGTGCGCGAAGCCGCCGCCGTCGCTCACCGCGGTCACGATATCGCGCCGCGCCGCCATCGCGCCCAGCGGCGCGTACCCGGCAGCAAGCCCCTTCGCCAGCGCGACGATGTCCGGCTCCAGGTTCCAGTGCTCGCCGGCGAGAAAGCGCCCGGTACGCCCGGCGCCGCTCATGACCTCATCGGCGATCAGCAGCACGCCGAACTCGCGGCAGATTTCCTGGATGCGCCGGTACCAGGAATCGGGCGGCACCAGGGCGCCGGTGGACGCGCCGCCTACCGGTTCCATGATGAAGGCAAGAACCGTTTCCGGTCCCTGGCGGAGGATCTCGTCGCGCAGGTACTCGGCGTAGCGCACTCCGCGCTCCTCGTGACTCAACCGGTCGCGGTCCAGGTAGCAGGTCGCGGCCGGGATCTTCGGCATTACCCGCACCATGTCGCGAAATGGTTCGACGAACTGGTTCATACCGGTGATCGCCGTCGCGCCCAGCGTCGAGCCGTGGTAGGACGGGAACAGCGAAATGACCTTCGTGCGGCGCCGCTCACCCGTGGCCAGCGCGTACTGCCGCGCCAGCTTGAGGCAGCTTTCGACCGCCTCGGAGCCTCCCGAGACGAAAAAAATGCGATCGAGCCCTGGCGGCATCAGCGAAGCCGTGAGCGCCGCCAGCTCCTCCGCCGGCTCGCTCTCGAAGTGCAGCCGGTAGGCGAACGTCGCCTTGTCCATCTGCCGCTTCATGGTTTCGAGCACGCGCGGGTTGGAGTGGCCGATGTTGGAAATCATGGCGCCGCTGGAGGCGTCGAGATAGCGGCGGCCGTTGACGTCCCACAGCCACACGCCCTCGGCGCGGTCCACCCTCGGCCGGCGGGTGTTGTCGTGGTAGAAGAGGTTGCTTGGGGCAATGTCCTCGGGCTTGCGCATGGCAACAGGGCGGCGTGTTTTCCAGCTACTGTAGCAAGCGCCCGGCCAGCCTGCCCCGAAATTCCACATCCTGAGGGCGCCGGGAAGCCGCGGCGAACCGTCGCGGGCCGGAACATGCAGGAGCGCGCACTGCGCGCGATACCACGGCGTGTATAGCCCCCTACGCCACCGGGCGGTCGGCGCGAATAAACAGCCACAGGCCCGCGCTCAGGAAGGCGAAGACGGTGCCCGTCACCACGGCCGCGGTCCAGCCGAGAGTACCCGCGGTGAAGGGCACCAGCAGGGCATTGACGAAGCCCGCGGAGTTGCCGCCGGTGTTCATGACCCCGCAGGCCGCGGCCGCGTTGCGCCCGCCGATGCCGATACCCGCCGCCCAGAACGCGGCCTCGGTGACCTGGTTGCACAGGAAGCTCAAGGCGAGGCAGCCGACCGCGAGATAAGCATTGCCGGTGGTGGCGCCGACCAGCACGAACATGCCCGAGAGCGCGAGCGCGGCGGCAGCCGGACCCGCGCAGCCGCGCCGCATGCCGAAGCGGCGGCACAGGAAATCGCACAGAAACCCGCCGAGAGTGGCGCCAACCGCCGCCGCGATCCATTGCACGGACGTAAAGAACCCGGCCGTCGCGCTGTCGAAGCCGCGCACCTCGACCAGGTAATAAAACACCCAGTTGAACATCAGGTAGAAGATGTAATTCATGCCGAAGTACGAGAGCGTCAGCAGCAGCACGTCGCGGTTTTTCAGCACTCGCAGCCAGTGCGGCCGGTCGCCGCCGGAAAGGGCCGCATTCGGGCGGTTCGCCACGATCAGCGCGGCTTCGGCGTCGTTCACGGCCGCGTGCTGCCGCGGCTCGTCGCGCACGTACCAGTACCAGAACGCCGCGCCCGCGAAAGCGAGCGGGCCCAGCATGAAAAACGACGCCTGCCAGCCCCGCTCCGCGATCATGATGGCCAGCACCGGCGCGACGGCCGCATAGCCGAGGGTCAGGCCGGTGCTGGAAAGGCCGTTCGGCAGCGCCCAGCTGCCGATCGGGAACCAGCGTTCGACCACGGCACCCGTCAGCGGGTAGATCGGCGCGTGCGCGACACCGACGAGAAAACGCACGCCGATCAGCGCCGCCACGACGGTTGCCGTGCTCGCCCCGATACCGCCGGCGGCGGCGGTGAGCATGATCAAGAGGCCCCAGAGCACCATGATCACGGTCATCGCGCGACGTGCGCCCAGCTTGATACCGAAAATGCCGCCCGGGAGCTGGAAGATCGTATAGCCCGCCGTAAACGCGGCGAGGATGTAACCGAGCTGCTGTTCGCTCAGGCCGAGGTCCTCGACGATCGCCGGACCCGCGATCGAGATGTCGGACCTGAGCACGTAGGAAATGAAGCTTGCGAGCACCAGGAGCGCAAGCACCCGCCAGCGTACGCGCGTGGCACCTTTCACCCGTATCGATCCATCCATCGTTGCCCCCGGTCCGTCCGCTGGCGCACCGCGCCCTCCCCCGGATCATACGGTAGCGGCCCGCGACCGCGCGGCCCCACCGGCGGGGATAGATGGGGCATGATGGGTGTTCCTGGTCAAGGAGCCCGAATTGCCGGTAATGGAAATACTGGTGGGGTTGCTGCTGCTGGCGGCGATCGCCCTCCTCTTCATCGCCCCCTCGCGCCTGCGGCAAAGGCGCCGCCGGCGCCTGTTCGGGAGCGCACTGCCGGAACACCACCGGGAGATACTCGAACGGAACGTCCCGCTGCTCCGCCGGCTGCCGGCGGAGCTGAGGCAGGAGCTTTACGGCCACGTCAACGTGTTCCTCGATGAAAAGCGCTGGCTCGGCTGCGGCGGCCTCGAGCTCACCGAGGAAATGCGCGTCACCATTGCAGGGCATGCCTGCATATTGCTGCTGAACCGCGAGACCGACTACTTCCCCGGATTCAGCGCCATTTACGTGTACCCGGATACCTACCTGGTCGACGACGTGGAGTACGACGGCGAGATCGAGATCCGCGGCCGCGACGCGCGCGCGGGAGAGTCCTGGCCGGGCGGGCCCGTGATCCTGTCCTGGCGCGACGTGCTCGACACGATCGAGGGCCGGGCCGACGGGCAGAACGTGGTGCTGCACGAGTTCGCGCACAAGCTCGACGAGGAGAACCCGGACGACGAGGGGCTGCCCGTACTCGCCTCCGCATCGCACTATCGTGAATGGGCGGCCGTGATGACCCGTGCCTGGGAAAACCTGGAGGAGACGATCGCCGGGTACGAACATTCCGCCATCGACGATTACGCGCTGACCTCGCCGGCCGAGTTTTTCGCCGTGGCGACCGAGGCGTTCTTCGAGCAGCCGGTCACGATGCAGCAGCAGTTCCCGGAAGTCTACGAGCAGCTCAGGAAGTACTTCCGCGTCGATCCGGCCGGCTGGCAGGGCTATTCATAGCCGTCCGCGCCGTCCCGCAGGCGGTTCTACTCGGCCACGGTAATCACGGTGCCGCCGATGAAGCCGTCAACGGCATCCAGGACATCCCGCCGCTCCACCTGCCCGAGCACGGCTTTCAGCTCGGCCGGGCGTCGCAGCTCCCCGTGCCAGATCCACTCGCCGGCCAGGGCAGCGGCCAGCTCCGCGTTACCCTGGGCGGCACTCACCGCACGGCCGAGGAGATGCGCTTTGGCTTCCTCGATTTCCGCGGCGGTGGGCGGATCGCTCCGGAGGCGCCGCAGCTCATCCAGCAGCAGCTGTCGCAAAGGCTCCAGCTTGTGCGGATCGACACCGGCCGTGATGGTGATCCAGCCGTCGCTGCCGTCCGAGCGGTAGCGGCTGTCGATGTAATAGGCAAGCCCGCGCTCGGAAATGGCTTCCTTGCCGAGCCGCCCTTCGTAGCCGTGGCTGAGGATGTACAGCAACAGGCGCCACGCGTCCGCACGCGGATCGTCCGGCCGCGGCGCCGGTACGACGTAGCCGAGCTGCGCCTGCGCGATCGGGCGGCCGATGTTGTACTCCTGCGTTGCCGGCCGGAAGGGCACGGTTTCAGGAGTGCGCGCCGGCGGCGCGTCGAAGTCCCCGAAATATTCCTGCAGCAGCGCAAACGTTGTCTCTTCCCGGACGTCACCGCTGACGACGACGAGCACGGGTGCCGCGGCAGCGGCACCCTCACCGCGCGCCATGATGTCACCGAGCGCCTGCGCGAGGCGCGCCTCCGGGTCCGTGGCCGGCATTACGTCGCGGTTTTTCCCGACCTTCACCGCCGCCAGCGCGTCGCGCGCGCCTTCAAGCGTCGCGCGCAGCTTGTCGGGACGGATGCGCCAGGCAAGGGTGGAATGCCCGGCTACGGGCTCGCCGGCTTCGACTCCGGGGCCTTCCAGCTGCGTGCCGCGCAGGACGATTTGCACCTGCGCGGAAGGCGACAAGTCGGAGCGCTGCACGATCGCCGGCAGCCCGCCGGCAAGCGTGCGTAAGGAGGGCGCGGGCACCGGCACTTCATCGACCGGCGCCGGCGGCTCGGCTTCGCGCGCGGGCGATGGCCGCTCCGGCCGGCTTTGCGGCCCGGCCGGGGCGGCGCGTCCCGGCAGGTACCAGCCGATCGTGCGGGCTTCGGGCCGCAGGTACTCGCGTGCGACACGCCGCACGTCATCGGCCGTGACCGCCGCCACCAGGGCCGGCAGCTCGAGCAAGGTGTCGAGTGCGCCCAGGCCCGCGAAGAACGCGAGCTGGTGCGCCGCGTCTTCGGTAGTCTCGACGTCGTACACGAGCTGGTCTTGCACCGCCGCGATCGCCGCCTCGATGGTTGCGGCCTCGCGCGCCTCGCGGCGGATCGGTTCGAGCCGCGTGACAATCTCCCGCTCCAGCGCCTCCTCGGCGGTCTCGTGATCGACCGTGCCACCGACGACGAAAACATAGTCCTGCGCGCTGGGCGGATACCAGGTCGTCAGCTCCGCGCCGGCACCGTGCAGCACCGAGTGCTCGCCAACCGGCACGCCCCAGTCATCCTGGGCGAAGTTGACGCCCGAACCGCCTCCCAGCACCTCCTGCAGCACCAGGAATGCCGTGTAGTCGGGATCGTTGGCCGACGGCGCCCGCCAGGCGATCATGAAGCGTTTGTGCTCAATGGCGCCGTGCAGGCGGACGTGGCGCTCCCCTTGCTGCCGCGGCTCGATCGTATGCGGCAGCGGCGTCGGCGTCCCGCCCGGAAGCTCGCCGAACAGCTCGCGGATGCGCTCCAGCACATCGCCTTCCTCGAAATCGCCGACGACCGCGAGCACCGCGTTGGCCGGCAGGTAGTGCTGGTCATAGAACGCGACGACGTCCGCGTGCGTGATGTTCCGGATGTCACTTTCCCAGCCGATCGTGTTGTTGCGGTAGGGATGCGCAATAAACGAGGTATACAGCACCGCGTCCAGCAGCATCGACTCCGGGTAGTTCTCATAGCTGTGCATCTCCGCCAGCACCGCGCCGCGCTCCGCGTCCATGTCGTCCCGCGGGATCTCGAGGTGCACCATGCGATCCGCCTCGATGCGGAGCAAAAGGTCCAGGTGCTGCTTCGGCACGGTGGCGAAGTACGTCGTCTCGTCGGTCCACGTGTAGCCGTGCCACTCGCCGCCGCGGGCATAGATCGAGCTCACGACCTCCGTGTCCGGGAAATTCCGGGAATCGCGAAACGCCATGTGCTCGAGGAAATGCGCGATCCCGGTCTCGCCGTACGACTCGTTGCGTGCACCCACGCGGTAGAGCATTTGCACGCTCACGACCGGGAAGTTACGGTCCTCGAGCAGGATTACGGTCATGCCGTTGTCGAGCTCGGTGACGGAGGCGTTCCGCAGGTCGATCTCCGCGAGCGCGCGGCCCGCGCAAAGCATCGCCAGTCCCGCGAGCAGGATGAGCCGGAGGCCAGGCAGTCGTCGCACGCTCGTGTCCCCGTCGTTGTCTCCGGGGGAGTCTAACGCCCGGGAGATCCGCCGGCAGGCGCGGTTCACCATGTAGCAGCTGCAGCCCCGGCCCGATGGACGGCAGAGGGTACCGTGGCCTACACTCTGGCGCCCTCGGATCCTGGGAAAACACGGAAATGGGACGACTGGCACTGAGCTCCGCGGCACTTGCCGCCGCCCTGCTCCTCGCGCAGCCCGCGCCGGCGGAGGAAACCGCTCACGAGCAGCTGGCGCGCGATATCCTGGCCGAGCTGGTGGCGATCAATACGGCACCCAGCGGCGGGGACGACATCCGCCCGGCGGTGAGCGCACTGGTCACGCGCCTGAAGAATGCCGGCTTCAGCGACGACGACATCCACGTCGTCGGAACGACCGACAAGCTCGCCAACCTGGTCGCCCGCTATGCGAGCCCCGATCCGCAGGGCGAGCCGCTCCTCATGATGGCCCACCTCGACGTGGTCGAGGCGCTGCCGGAGGACTGGACCGTGCCGCCGTTCACCCTGACGGAGAAGGACGGCTGGTTATACGGGCGCGGCACGACAGACAACAAGGCGGGTGCCGCGATTCTCATCGCGAACTTCATACGCATGAAGCAGGAAGGCTTCGAGCCAAACCGGGACCTGATCGTGATGCTGACCGCCGACGAGGAAACCGACGGCGACGGCGCGCGCCTGCTGGCGAACGAAAAACGGGAGCTGATCGACGCGGAGTACGCCCTGAACACGGACGGGGGCATGGTTATCGCAGAAGACGGCGAGCCGCGGGCGTTCATCATGCAGACCAGCGAAAAGGTTTACGTGAGCTACACCTTCGAGGCCACCGATCCCGGCGGCCACAGCTCGTTACCGCGCGCGGACAGCGCGATTTCGCGCCTGTCGCGCGTGCTGGTCGACCTGGAAGAGTTCGAATTCCCGATCAGCCTGAACGAAACGACACGCGAGTTTTTCCGGCACTGGGCGCCGCTCGCGCCGCCGGATGCGCAACCCGCGATCCAGGCGCTGCTTGAAAATCCGGGCGACCCGGAGCTGTCGGCGCAGCTCGTGAAATGGCCCTATTACAACGCACTCGCGCGCACCACCTGCGTTGCCACCATGCTCGATGCCGGGCACGCGGAGAACGCGCTCCCGCAAACGGCCCGGGCGACGGTCAACTGCCGGGTCGTGCCGCAGTCGACGGAGGAAGAAACACAGAACGTGCTCGCTGCCATCGCCGCCAGGCAGGGTGTCACGGTGAGCAGGATCGACCCGGCAATACCGAGTCCGCCGTCGCCACTCGAGCCCGCGATCGTGGAGGCTGTCAGCGACGTCGCGGAAGCCATGTGGCCCGGCATTCCGGTCATACCTGAAATGAGCACCGGCGCGACGGACGGCCTGTTCCTGCGCAACGCGGGCATCCCGGTCTACGCGGTCTCGGCCATCGCCGAGGACCCGGCGGACCAGCGCGCCCACGGCCAGGATGAGCGGATCAGGATCGACGCGTACTACGACGCGCTGGAGTACTGGTACCGCCTGGTGAAAGCGCTTTCCACCTGAAGGCAGTGAGCCGTCGTAGCCCGCCATTGCGGGTTAAAGGCGCCAATCGGCGGCCGGATCCCGGGTGGCACTCTCCCCGGGTTTTCGGGAATAATGCTTTGTCCCGACTACCAAGACACCGATTTGGCTGAATTGCCCGCAGCGCCGGACGCGCATGCGGTTGCGGTGATGCTTTTGGCCGTTGCCGCGATCGTACTATTCAGCCTGCAGCGCATCTCGCTCGAGTCGTCCGGGCTTGCTGTCCTGACGGCGCTGGTCGTCGGATTCGAGCTATTTCCCGACCCGCCAGGTTACGGCCAGGTCGACGCGGCGGATTTTCTCGCCGGCTTCGGCAATCCCGCGCTCATAACCATCATCGCGCTCCTGATCTGCACCAAGGCACTCGAGGTCACCGGTGCCTTGCACACGGTGACGCGCCTGCTCGGTAACCTGTGGCTGAAGAGTCCGCGCACCGGCCTGCTCCTGACCATGTTCGGCGCGGCCATCGCCAGCATGTTCGTGAACAATACGCCGCTGGTGGCGATGATCCTGCCGGTGCTGGTGGCCGTCTGCATTCGCACGCAGATCCCGGTCAGCGGAGTGCTGATGCCGGTCGGTTTCGCGACGATCATCGGCGGCATGGGCACGACCATCGGCACCTCCACGAACCTGCTGGTGGTCGATCTCGCCGCACGTCTCGGGATGCCCCGCTTCGAGATGTTCGATTTCACGCTCCCGGTGGTGATCGCGGGTTCCGTGAGCATCCTGCTTTTATGGCTGCTCGGCCCGATCCTCCTGCCGGATCGCTCCGCGCCCATGAACGATGCCGCGCCGCGCATCTTTCGCGGGGTCCTGCACGTTACGGACGACAGCGCCGCCGCCGGCCGCACGCTGGCAGAAGTGCGGGCAATGACCCAGGGGCGCATGCAGCTCGACCGCATCGAACGCGGCGATGGCCTGTTCATCGCGCGCCTGCCGACCACCACGCTGCGCAGCGGGGACCGGCTGTATGTCAGGGGCGAATCGCGGCAACTGAAAGAATACGAGCAACTGCTCGGTACGCCACTGTGGCGGCCGGACTCCATGACCAGCGAGACCGCCAGGCGCTGGGTCGAGGAGAAGACGCAGCAGCGGCTGGCGGAAATCGTCGTTACGTCCGCTTCGAGCCTGTACGGGCAGACGCTTGGCCAGTCGCGCTTCCTCGAGCAATACAGCCTTTCGCCGATCGCGGTCCACGCTCCCAAGGGCCGGCTCGGTGAACGTGCGGATGAGACACGCAACCTGCAGGAGCTGCGGTTGCGCGTCGGCGACATCGTGCTGGCGCAGGGCGACGCGGCAGCAATCAACGACCTGAAGCAGAGCGGGCAGGTACTGGTCCTGGACAGCTCACTCGACCTGCCGCATACCGCGAAGGCCGGAGTCGCAACGGCGATTGTTGCAGGCGTCGTGCTCGCCGCGGCCCTCGGCCTGCTGCCGATCGTAGTCAGCGCGCTGGTGGGTGTCGTGCTCTGCATTGCCACGCGCTGCATGGAATGGCGCCAGGTCCGCGCCGCGATCGACACCAATCTCGTGGTAATGATCGTCGCCGCGCTTGCACTCGGCGAAGCGCTGATGGCCACTGGCGCGACGGCCTGGGTTGCCGGGCTGTTCGTTTACGCGGCGGGCGACCTGTCGCCCGGGTTCGTCATCGCCCTGCTGATGCTGGCGGCCGCATTGCTGACGGAGATCGTCACCAACAACGCGGTCGCCATCCTGATGACGCCGATGGCCTTCTCCATCGCCGCCGGTCTCGGCATGGCCGCGGAGCCTGTCGTGCTTGCCGTCATGTTCGGTGCAAACATGAGCTACCTGACTCCGGTGGGTTACCAGACCAACCTGATGGTGATGAACGCGGGCGGTTATCGTTTCACCGACTTCGCACGGCTGGGGCTGCCGCTGCAGATTGTCATCTGGGCGCTGTTGTCGTGGCTCCTCGCCTCGGGAGTCGGGATCCGGTGAGCGGGAACGTATGGTTCTGTAAACTCCGGGTGGGTGTCGTCGGGGGAGCGCTTGAACGAGCTACTGACCAGGCTGGGTGAATTCAGCGAAATCGCGCTGGCCTTCGTGAACCGCCCTGCGTTCATCGTGCAGGCGATCCTGATCGTCCTGCTGTTCGCCGGGTCCCGGGCTTTCTCCTGGTGGGCC
This sequence comes from uncultured Woeseiaceae bacterium, assembly GCA_964607425.1. Taxonomy (GTDB): domain Bacteria; phylum Pseudomonadota; class Gammaproteobacteria; order Steroidobacterales; family Woeseiaceae; genus IDS-8. Next base: position 9,042 of record CAZSKQ010000050.1, on the reverse strand, counting down.
GAGCCGAAGCTGGAGGCGAGGGCTCGCGCGATAAAGGGCTACCCCGGTTTGCTGCGGCTCGTCGTGGTCCTGCTGCGGCGGCTGACGTGGATCGCGTTTGTCATCCTGCTGACCGTCTGCCTCGTGCTCGTGCGCAGCATCGACTGGCCGGACAGCGATCGCCTGCTGTCGACAGCGCTGCTGCTGGCGCTCGCCTGGCTAGTCATCTCGGTGGTTTCGAACGTACTGCGCAGCCGCCTCCTTGGGCGGATTTTCGCGGTCGTCGGCTGGCTCTACGTCGCCGCGGCCATCCTCGGTATTGCCGACGATATCGGCGCCGTGCTCGAAAGCCTGGCATTCACGTTCGGCACCCGCCGGCTCTCGCTGGCCTGGCTGCTCCAGCTGATCGCGGTCTTCGGCGTGCTGTTGTGGCTGGCGTTCAGCATCGGCAACTTCCTCGATCACCGCATCCAGCGGATCGAGGAACTGACGCCTTCGCTGCGCATCCTGCTGGGCAAGGTGCTGCGGGTCACCCTGCTCGTGGCGGCGGCACTCATCGCGCTGTCGGGACTCGAAATCGACCTGACGGTGTTCGCCGTGTTCGCCGGTGCGCTGGGTGTCGGCATCGGCTTCGGCCTGCAGAAAGTCATTTCGAATTTCATTTGCGGCATCGTCATCCTGCTCGACCGCTCGATCGAGCCGGGCGATACGATCTCGCTCGCCGATACCTTCGGCTGGGTAAAGGAGCTGCGCGCGCGCTTCGTGTCGGTCGTGACGCGGGACGGCCGCGAATACCTGATCCCGAACGAGGACTTCATCACCACCCAGGTCATCAACTGGTCGTACACGGACGAGCTCGTGCGCCTCGACGTGAAGTTCCGCGCGAGCTACGACGCCGACCCGCACGAGGTACGACGCCTTGCCATCGACGCGGCGGCGAGCGTGCCTCGTATCGTCGAGAGCAAGCCGCCGGTGTGCTGGCTCACCGGCTTCGGCGAGTTCTCCCTCGAGTATGTCCTGCGCTTCTGGATCCGCGACCCGCAGCAGGGCCTCGTCGGCATCCAGGGCACCGTGCTGCTCGCCATCTGGGACAAGCTCAAGGAAAACGGCATCCCCATCCCGCTACCCCAGCGGGAAATCACGATGAAAACGCCCCTGTAGGAGCCCGCCATGCGGGCGACGGCACGAGCGGGTTGCTTCGCGCGCAATGACACGGCGCGCTATTGTGCCGTCGCCCGCATGGCGGGCTCCTACGGGGCGGTGTTATTGCCGGGCCAGGCGGATGCGGTCGACGTCGAGTTCGACGTTCTGGCCTTCGTGGTCGATCTCGCCGGTGAGCTCGACCGGGTCGTTCGGTGTGACTTCGACGCCCTGCCAGTCGTCATCGTCGATCTCGACGACCAGGGTTCCGGTGTCATCCCGGAACTCGTAGCGCTCGTCGCCCAGGGAGCGCACGAGGTAACCGGACAGGGTCACTTCCGCGTCGTCCGGCAGGCCGGCCGCCTCGGCGGCGGTCGTGGGTCGGGGATTGTCGCCCGGGCCCTTGAAGCCGTCGGCCTGGGCCAGTGCGGCAGCGGAGAGCAGCAGTGCGGCGATGGTGTATTTCATGGTCGGGTCCTCGATTGATGGTTGCGATGGTCTAACGGTACGCCGACGGGATTAAGGCTTCATTAACCCGGGAACCGCACCTCCACGCGCAGGCCGGGCCTGCCGTCCGGACGAGCCTCGAAGCGGAGCGATGCACCGTGCACCTCCGCGATGCGGTGGCAGATGGCAAGCCCGAGCCCGTGGCCGCCGCTCCTGCTGTCCAGGCGCGTCGCACCGCAGGACATCCGCCGGCGCCGGCTCTCCTCGATTCCGGGGCCCGTGTCGCTGACGGTGAGGAGCGGCCCGCCGTCCGCCACCTCGAGCAGGACCTCCGCCCGGCAGCCGGGCGGGCAGTGATCGATGATGTTGTTCAGCAGATTCCGAAGCAGGATTTCCAGCAGCAGTGGATCGCCCGCCACGCTTGCCGGCAGCAGCCGGCCCTCGAGCTCGATCCCTGCGCGGCGGAACGCCTCCCGGTGCCGTTCCAGCACGCGGCCGAAGAGCTCGGCCAGTGCCACCGGCTCGAAATGGCGCCGCCACTGGCCCTCTTCCAGACGCGCGAGCGTCAGCAGCTGCTCGACCAGGCGCGACAGCCGGGTAACCTCCGCTTTCGCGGCATCCAGGTCCGGCTCGGAGCTGGCCAGCTCGAGCTTCAGGGTCGTCAGCGGCGTCCGCAGCTCGTGGGCGACGTCCGCGGCGAAGCGCCGTTCGCGAGTCAGCACGTCGTCCACCCCGCGCATCAGGCTGTTCACGGCGTCGCGCAGCACCCGGATCTCACGCGCGGGCGTGGCCAGCCGCACAGGTGCCAGCGAATCGCTGTTGCGGGTTTCAAGCTGCCGGGCAAGCCGCGTGAGCGGCCACAGCGAGAACGCGATAAGCAGCGCCAGCAGCAGCAGGCTGGCGAGGCTGCCCGCCACCGCGGGCGTCACGATGTCCTCGATTACCTGCTTTTGCACTTCGCGGTAGAGGTCCTCGCGGCGCAGCAGCTGCACGACGAGGTGCTCCTCGTCGCTCTGGAAGCCGCGCCACTCATAACCGTCGAAGGAACGCCGGATCGTTTCGCGGTCGGGATCGCCGAGCGGAATATCGTGCGGGCGGTTGCTGACCGAGATTCCCTTCCGGGTGTCATAGACGGTAACCCATAGCGACTCCTCGCCCTCGGGCTCGAAGGCGTCTTCAAGCAGCTCCTGCAGCTCCGCTGCATCCAGCTCGGCGCCGACGGCCACGAGCAATTCCGCGAGCAGCTCGCCCTGGTTCTCGAGGTCCTCGTCCAGCACATCGCGGAACTCCTCGTTCGCCACCTGCCAGGTCACCAGCACGCCGCCGGCCGCCGCCGCGACGATGGATACCGCGAGCAGGAGCGCGAGGTGTGAGAGACGAAACGTCACAAGGCGACCAGCCGGTACCCGATGCCGCGTACGGTCTCGATGCGCTCACGCCCGAGCGCCTTGCGCAAACCGTGGATGTGCACCTCGAGGGTGTTGGATTCGGCGCCTTGCGTGAGCCCGTACAACTGTTGCGAAAGCCGCGCGCGGCTCACCGGGCGTCCGCCGGCCTGCATCAGCACCGCGAGAATCTGGTGCTCTTTGGGCGGCAGCGCGAGCGGCCTGCCGTCGAGCTGGAAGCGATGGAACTCCGGATCGAAGCTGAGCGCACCCATCGACAGCCGCGACTCCGCGGAACCCGCGCGCCGGCGTAGCAGCACCCGGATGCGGGCCAGCAGCTCCTCCGGCTCGAAGGGCTTGACGAGATAGTCGTCGGCGCCGGTGTCCAGCCCTTTCACGCGGTCATCGAGAGCGTCGCGCGCGGTGACGATCAACACCGGCATAGCGCTGCCGCTGCCGCGCAGCGAGCGCAGCCATTCCACGCCGTCGCCATCCGGCAGCCCGAGATCCAGGAGCACCAGGTCGTACTCGGCGGCCGCGAAATGGGCCTTGGCGGCCTCCAGGCTGCGGACCCAGTTGACCCGGTAAGAGTCCTTGAGCAGCTTGACCAGGGCACGCCCGAGATTGACGTCGTCCTCGACCAGCAACAGGTACATCGCGGTCCTCGTCCGTTCCGATCATCAGTGTCTCAGCATTTGCTGAAACAATCCTTAAGATTTCCGCCTGTTATACTGCGCGCGCCTACCCGCCTGGAGAAACGGATGCTGAATCGAACAATCGCCGCCGTCCTCGCCGCCCTTGCCTGCTCCTCCGCTCTCGCCGCCGAACCCAGCCTCGAGCTCATCATGTCCGATCCGGACTGGATCGGGAACCCGCCCACGGGTGCGTACTGGTCGGATTCCGGGGAGCACGTCTATTACGAGCAGGCACGCAGCGGTGAAAATTTCAGCGACCTGTACGTCATCCCCGCGGGCGGCGGCGAGGCCGAACGCGTCACCGCTGCCGACGAGTCGCGAAGCTCCAATCGCACCCGCGTCTACAACGCGGACCGGACCCTGGTCGCCTGGATACTGCGCGATGACATCTGGGTGAAGGACCTCCGGAGCGGCGCTGTGCGGCAGCTCACGCGCACGGCGGAGGAAGAAAACTCGCCGATGTTCATGGCCGATGGCACGTCGGTGGCTTTCCTGCGCGACGACGAGTACTTCGTGCACGATACGAAAACCGGGCTGACTTACCAGCCGGTGGCGCTCGAGTTCAGGGAGGACCCGGATGCCGAAAAGGAATTCGATGCGCTGCGGGAACACCAGCTGCGCGAGCTCGACACCCTGCGCGAGGACAAGCGCCGGGAGAAGGCCGCGAAAGCGCATGCCGAGTCGCGCAAGCGAATGGACCCGGCCGCCCCGCCGCTGCCGGTTTATCTCGGCGACAAGTACGAGCTCGTGCGCCAGGCGCTGTCGCCCTCCGGCAAGTATCTTCTGCTGGTCGTAAAGGACGCGGACTCAAAAAGCGGCCGCAAGGAGCGCATGCCGCAATACGTCACGGAAAGCGGGTATATCGAAACCGGGGAAACGCGCATCCGGGTAGGCCGCAACAACCCCGCGGCGCATACGGTTTTGCTGCTCGACATCGCCGCCGGCACGTTCGCGGAGGTGGACCCGTCGCCGTTGCCGGGGATCGACGACGATCCGCTCGCCGAGCTGCGCGAAAGCGCGCTCGAGTGGCACGTCGAGCGCGGCGCGGACCGGGAGGAAGTCGCGGCCGCGCTGGAAGCGCCGGAACGGCGGCCGCTCAACGTGGAAGGCATCGCGTGGAACAGCGAGGGCAGCGTGGTCGCAGTGCAGTTGCACTCGGTCGACAACAAGGACCGCTGGCTGGTCACCCTGGTGCCCGGGGAGGGCGAGTTCGAGCTGCAGCACCGGCTGACCGACGACGCCTGGATCAACTGGCAGTTCAACGAGTTCGGCTGGATGCCCGACGATCGCACCCTGTGGTACCTGTCCGAGGAATCCGGCTGGTCGCACCTCTACACGAAAGCCATCGACGAGCGTCGGCCTGAACAACTCACCGGCGGCGAGTTCATCGTCAAGAACCCGGTGCTCGACCCGGCAGGCGCCTGGTTCTACGTCGTTGCAAATCGCACGCATCCCGGCAACTACGAAACCTACCGCGTGCGAGCGGCGGGCGGCGAGCTCGAGCAGGTGACCTCGCTGGGCGGCGTGATGGCTTTCGAGCTGTCACCGGACGGTGACGAGCTGCTGCTCAGCCGCTCGTACATCGATCGCCACGAAGACCTGTACGTGCAGCGTGCGCGGCCGGGTCCCGAGGCACGGCAGATCACCGACACGGTAAGCGACGAATACAAGGGCATCGACTGGGTCGTGCCCGAGATCGTGGAAGTACCCTCCACGCACGTCGAGCGGCCCATCTACAGCAAGCTCTACCTGCCGCGGGATTACGAGCAAGGGCAGACCTACCCCGCGGTCCTCTTCGTACACGGCGCGGGCTACACGCAGAACTCGCACATGGGCTGGCCGTATTACTTTCGCGAGTTCATGTTCCACACTGTGCTTGCGAACGACGGCTACATCGTGCTCGACATGGACTACCGCGCCTCGGAAGGCTACGGCCGCGACTGGCGCACGGCGATCTACCGGCAGATGGGGCATCCGGAGCTCGAGGACCTGAGGGACGGCGTGAGCTGGCTGGTCGAGAACTACGGCGTCGACCCGGAGCGCGTCGGCCTCTACGGCGGCTCCTACGGCGGCTTCATGACGTTCATGGCCCTGTTCCGGGCGCCGGAGGTGTTCGCGGCCGGCGCGGCGCTGCGCCCGGTGGCCGACTGGCGACACTACAACCACGAGTACACGGCGAACATCCTGAACACGCCGCTCGTCGACCCGGTGGCGTTCGAGCGCAGCTCGCCGATCACCTTTGTCGAGAATCTCGAGGACCCCCTGCTCATCGCCTCCGGCATGCTGGACGACAACGTCTTCTTCCAGGACTCCGTGCTCATCGTGCAGCGCCTGATCGAGCTGAAAAAGCAGGACTTCGAAATGGCGATCTATCCGCTGGACCCGCACGGCTTCGTGCACCCGGAGTCGTGGCTGGACGAGTACCGCCGCGTCTACAAGCTGATGAACCGCTACGTGAAAGCCCCGCCCGCCGCCAGCGACTAGCCTCTTCTGTAGGAGCCCGCCATGCGGGCGACCGGAACGATTGGCGGACGTTACGGTCGCCCGCATGGCGGGCTCCTACATCCGCATCCGTCCATTCCGGTCGCCCGCGGTACAGCGCGGCAACTGGACGTCGGGCGCCGTGCAAATCGTCACGGTGGCGGTCGCCCGCATGGCGGGCTCCTACATCCGCATCCGTCCATTCCGGTCGCCCGCATGGCGGTCTCCTGCAGCGCGATTTTGCGACCCGCAAAGAGTGCGAAAAAACCGGTTGACATTTGGTCACCCGGAAATATATTACCGCGCAAACAGGCGGGCACATTCCCGCACGACCCGAAGGGCCGGGTCGGTTTTTGTCTCGCAGGTCGCCCAACTGCATTTCAGGATCAGAGATGAAAACCGCCAGGCACTACGCCGAAGAACCGCCCGACGCAGGGAGTTGTAAACCTGTCTCCTCTCCCGCCGCCGCCCGTTCTCCCCGTCCCGCCCCCGCCACCAACTCCCTGAAACCGATCATCGCCAGGCGTGACCGGTCGAAATTTCGCGTGTCCGCGCGTAGCCGGCAATTCCTCGCGCGGTACTACCCGGCAGCCACGGTGGACGACTGGAACGACTGGCGCTGGCAGAACCGGAATCGCGTCCGGACGCTTGCCGACCTCGAGCGCATGCTCGTCCTCACGGAGGACGAACGCACGGCCATCATGCGCCACACCGGTGCGCTGCCGGCCGGCATTACGCCCTACTACGCGAGCCTCATCAGCCGCGAAGATGCGACGCAAGGCATCCGGCGCACGGTCGTGCCCGTGCTCGGCGAGTACGAAACCTCCCGGGGGGAGGCCGAGGACCCGCTGGGCGAGGACACGCACAGCCCGGTGCCGGGCCTCGTGCACCGCTATCCCGACCGCGTGCTGCTGCTCGTCACGAACTTCTGCTCGGTCTATTGCCGCTACTGCACCCGTGCCCGCATGGTGGGCTCCGTGGGCGAGCGCAGCGTTAAGAAAACGGATATCGAAGCGGCGCTCGCTTACATCGAGCAGACGCCCGCCGTGCGTGACGTGCTGATTTCGGGCGGCGACCCGCTGTCTTTGGACGACGATCGCCTCGAGTATCTCCTGAAGCGCCTGCACAAAATCCCGCACGTCGAGTTCCTGCGCATCGGCAGCAAGCAGCCGGCCGTGCAGCCGATGCGCATCACGCCAAAGCTCGCGCGCATCCTGAAAAAATACCATCCGCTGTGGATGAGCCTGCACTTCACGCACCCGGACGAGCTGACGCCGGAAGTTGCCGACGCCTGCGGGCGGCTGGCCGACGCGGGTGTGCCCCTCGGCAGCCAGACGGTGCTGCTCAGGGGCGTGAACGACGATCTCGAGACGATGACGCGCCTGATGCACGGCCTGCTGAGGATCCGCGTGAAGCCGTACTACCTTTACCAGTGCGACCCCATCTCGGGCTCGGCGCATTTCCGCACGCCGGTCGCGAAAGGGGTGGAGCTGATCCGCGGCCTGCGCGGCCACACCACCGGCTACGCCGTACCGACCTTCGTGGTGGACGCACCCGGCGGCGGCGGCAAGATCCCGATCGGCCCGGACTACGTCGTGGGTTACGAGGGGGATGACCTGCTGCTGTCGAGCTACGACGGCGGTACCTACCGCTATCCCGACCCGGAGCAGTCGCTCAGGCCGGCCGTCGCACCAGCGGAGGCCTGATCATGAAGCCACAACGCTGCGCGATGAAACGCACGGCATTGAAGCGCACCGTCATCAAACGCCAGGCGGCAAGGCGTTCGCCTGTGCGCGTGGGGCTTACCTACGACCTGCGCGACGCCTGGCTCGCCGCCGGCTACAGCGAGCTCGCTACCGCCGAGTTCGATCGCGCCGACACGATCGACGCGATCGACGGGGCCTTGACGCGGCTCGGTTACGAGGTCGACCGGATCGGGCACCTGCAGGACCTCGCCGCGCGGCTGGTGGCCGGCGACCGCTGGGACCTCGTGTTCAACATCTGCGAAGGCATGCACGGTTGGGGTCGTGAAGCGCAGGTACCGGCACTGCTGGACGCTTACCGCATCCCGTACGTTTTTTCAGATCCGCTCGTCTGCGCGCTCACCCTGCACAAGGGCATGACCAAGGACGTGGTGCGGGCAGCCGGCGTCGCCACGCCCGACTTCGCCGTCGTGCGGCACCTCGCCGGCGCGCGCAACGTGAAGCTGCCGTTCCCGCTGTTTGCGAAGCCGGTCGCCGAGGGCACGGGCAAGGGCGTTACCAGCGCCTCGCGCGTCACGAGCACGACGGAGCTGCTGGCGGTATGCCGCGAGCTGCTGGCGGAGCACCGCCAGCCGGTGCTGGTCGAGCGCTTCCTGCCCGGCCGCGAGTTCACGGTCGGCATCCTGGGCACGGGGCGCAAGGCGACCGCGATCGCGACGCTGGAGATCGCGCTGCTGCCCGGCGCGGATCCGCATGTCTATTCCTACCGCAACAAGGAGCAGTGCGAGGAGCTGGTGGAATACCGGCTGCTGCGCGAGCCGCGGCTCGCGCGGCAGGTCGAGGCGCTCGCGCTGCGCGCCTGGCGCGTGCTCGGCTGCCGGGACGCCGGGCGCGTGGACGTCAGGCTGGACGAGCAGGGGCGCCCGAACTTCATCGAGGTGAACCCGCTGGCCGGCCTGCACCCGGAACACTCGGATTTGCCGATCATGGCCGCCAAAGCCGGCATGGATTACCTGGCGCTGATCGCCGGCATCATGAACTCGGCAAAAACCCGCTGCCGCGCCGCCCGCATGCAGGCGCAGCGCCTCGCGGCCTGATCCGATGCGCAGCGCTCACACGACCGACGCGAAAACGCGCCGTGCGCGGGAGGCAACCGCCAACCGGGGGTCGCGCGCATGGCGCGCTCCTACAGGTGCCCTCGTTCAAGGGGGT
>CAZSKQ010000049.1:13952-23817 GCA_964607425.1 uncultured Woeseiaceae bacterium | reverse complement strand
GGGGTGTTTGGGGGAAATAAAGCGGACCGCAGGGAGCCATTCCCCCAAACACCCCCCGCTGCCGCGGCCGCCCGCGTCAACCCCGCTCCTGCACCCGGTCTTGCCCGCGTCAACCCCGCTCCTGCACCCGGTCTTGCCCGCGTCAACCCCGCTCCTGCACCCGGTCTTGCCCGCGGCAACCCGGCTCCTGCACCCGGGCTTGCCCATGTCAACCCGGCTCCTGCACCCAGGCCTGTCCGCGTCAACGCGGCTCCCGCATCCCGGCCCGCCCGCGTCACGGGGGCTACTGCAGTACAGTCGTGACCAAGCCATGACACCAGACGCCGATATCACCAACCTGCTCGGCCTGCCGCAAGGCCGGCTGGAGGCATTTTTCGCCGCGATGGGCGAGAAGCCGTACCGCGCGCGGCAGGTGCTGCAGTGGATCTACGGGCGTGGCATGGATCGCTTCGAGGACATGACGGATATCTCGAAGGCGCTGCGTTCTCGCCTCGCGCGGCTGGCGGAGGTGCGGCTGCCGCCGCTGATCTCGGAGCGGCAGTCGGCGGACGGCACCGTGAAATGGCTGTTCGCGTCGGGCGGGGGGCAGGCGGTGGAAACGGTGTTCATACCGGAGCCCGGGCGGGGCACACTGTGCATTTCCTCGCAGGTGGGCTGCGCGCTGGATTGCGCGTTTTGTGCGACCGGCGCGCAGGGCTTCAATCGCAACCTGTCGGCCGCGGAGATCGCGGGCCAGGTCTGCCATGCCAACCGGACGCTGCCGCGCCGCGCCAACGGCGATCCGGCAATCACGAACGTTGTGTTCATGGGCATGGGCGAACCCCTGGCGAACTACCGGAACGTGGTGCCGGTGCTCGAGTTGCTGATCTCGGAGCTCGCCTTCGGGCTGTCGCGGCGGCGCGTGACGGTCAGCACCTCGGGGCTCGTGCCCCAGATCGAGCGGCTGGGGCAGGATTGCAATGTCTCGCTGGCGGTGTCCTTGCATGCGCCGGAAAACGCGCTGCGCGACGAGCTGGTGCCAATCAACCGGGTGCATCCGCTGGAGGAGCTGCTCGATGCCTGCTGGCGCTATGCGGCACGGCGGAGCGGCCGCTTCATCACCTTCGAGTACGTGATGCTGGACGGCGTCAACGATTCGGAAGCGCTGGCGGGCCGGCTGGCGGGTTTACTAAGGAATCGGCCGGCCAAGGTGAACCTGATACCCTTCAACCCGTTTCCGGGCAGCGCCTTCCGGCGCTCGAGCCCGGAATCGATCGAGCGCTTCCAGGCGCGCCTCCGGCAGGCCGGGCTGGTTACCACGATCCGCAAGACCCGCGGCGACGATATCGACGCGGCATGCGGCCAGTTGGCTGGTAAAGTAAGCGACCGGATCAAAATCCGCTTGAGCGAGAAGAACTCGAAGGTGGAGACAGCGTGAATACAAAGGGGAGACTGCCCGCCCTGGGCATGGCGGTGCTGGCACTGGTCGTGACGTCCTGTATATCCACGACCACGAACGTGGCGCCGAAAACCGACGACAGCGATGCCGCGCGCAAGTATTACCAGCTTGGCGCCCGCTATTTCCACAACGGCAAGTTCGAGATGGCGCGCGACCGCCTGAAACGCGCGATCGCCTTCGACCCGAACCTGGGGATCGCCCATTCCGTGCTTGCCCTGACCTTCGAACAGCTCGACAACAAGCGGCTTGCCGCGGAGCACCACAGGAAGGCGGTGCGGGCAGAGCCGTCGAATCACATCATCCGCAACGCCTATGCGGTGTTCCTTTGCGGGCAGCGGGAGTTCGAGCAGGCCCGCCAGGAATTCGAGCGCGCGGCCCGCATCCCGGACAACGACGATGAAGAGGTGACGCTGACGAATGCCGGGGTCTGCTTCTCCAACAAACCGGACGTCGCGCAGGCCGAGAGCTACTTCAGGCGGGCACTGGACGCGAACTCCCGCTACGGCGAAGCGCTGCTGCAGTTATCGTTCCTGATGTACCAGCAGGAAGAGTACCTGCAGGCGCGCGCGTTCATGCAGCGCTATTTCGCGAGCAACCTGGCCACACCCGAAGCTCTCTATCTCGCGGTGCAGATCGAAGCCTCGCTGGGCGACGACCGGGCCCGCTCCGCTTACGAGAACCGGCTGCTGCGGGAATTTCCGCGCTCGACGCAGGCCCGCAGGGTGCTGGCGGCGAGCTGAGCGCCGCGTGATCGGGCCAGCGGCGTGAAATGCAGGTGAGCGAACAACCGCACAACGCGACAGTGAACGAACGCGAGGAACCGCTTGCGGGCAAGCGACTCGCCGAAGTACGCCGCCTGCGCGACATCTCCATTCTCGAGATTACGAAGGAACTGCACCTCGACGAGCCGAAAGTAAGGGCGCTGGAGCAGAATCGCTTCGACGTGCTCGGGGCGCCGGTGTTCGTCAAGGGCTACATCCGCAAGTACGCCGAGATCGTCGGTATCCCGGGCGACGAGGTGCTTGCCGATTACGCGCGCCTGGTGGGCGGCGGTGAGCCGCCGCCGATCGTCGGCCCGCGGACCCGCCCTCCGGACCGGGAGGTGTCGGCCGGTCCGTGGCTGGCCGTTCTTCTGGCGCTCGTGGTGGTCGGCGGGGGGGCCTGGATCTGGCTGTCCGGAAGTCTTGACGGGCTGTTCGCCGCGCGCGAACCGGTGACGCTTGCGCCGTTCGAGGGCTCAGCGGCGCCGGCGACCTCCGAGCGGGCCGCGCGATCCGCGCCCGCGCAGGCGTCCGCGTCCGGACCCACGCAGGCGTCCGGACCCGAGCCTGCGCCGGAAGCCGGGCCGGCCGAGAGCGAGCCGGAAGCCGGAGCCGGCGAACCCCGGGCCGAGCCCGCAGAATCCGCCGCCGGCACCATTCCAGGTGCCGAGGACGCACCATTGGCACTCGATGCGCCGCCGGCCGCTCCTCCCGCGGAAGGCCAGGTCGGGCTGACGGTGGCGTTCAGCGGCGATTGCTGGACGGAGGTATCCGACGCGTCGGGCGCACGGCTTTATTTCGGCCTGGGTAAGGCCGGCGAAACGATGTCAATCGTCGGCACGGCCCCGCTGCACGTGCTGCTGGGCGACAGCCGGCACGCGAGCGTAAAAGTCGACGGCGAGACGTTCGCAATCCCGCCTTCCGCCCGCCGCGGCGACACCGCCCGGCTCACCATTACCGCGCGCTGAGCAACGGTCCAAAGCACCAGGCCCATGAATATTCGAACCGTAAAAGGCATGAACGACCTGTTACCCGCAACCGTGCGCGTCTGGCGATACCTCGAGACGCTCGTGCGGGACGTGGTGGAAGGCTACGGTTACGCGGAAATCCGCCTGCCGCTGCTCGAGCCGACGGAGCTCTTTCGCCGTTCGATCGGCGAGGTGACCGACATCGTCGAAAAGGAGATGTACACGTTCGAGGACCGCAACGGCGAAAGCCTGACGCTGCGGCCCGAAGCCACGGCCAGCGTGGTGCGCGCCGGGATCACCAACGGCCTGCTGCACAACCAGCGCCAGAAGCTATGGACATCGGGGCCGATGTTCCGGTACGAGAAGCCGCAAAAGGGGCGCTATCGCCAGTTCCACCAGATCGACGTCGAAGCCCTGGGCTTCACCGGCCCCGACGTCGATGCGGAGCTCATACTGATGTGCGCGCGGATGTGGCAGGCTCTCGGGCTCTCCCGCCTCTCGCTCGACCTGAACTCCCTGGGCGACGCGGCCACCCGCACAGCCTACCGGAGCGCGCTGGTGGAGTATTTTTCCGCTCACCGTTCCGACCTCGATGCCGACTCGCTGCGCCGGCTGGAGCAGAATCCGCTCCGCATCCTCGACAGCAAGCATCCGGCAATGCAGTCGCTGATCGCGGGTGCCCCCGTGATGTCCGATTACCTGGACGCCGAATCCGCTGAGCACTTTGCCGGGCTGAAGGCGCTGCTGGACGCGGCAGGCGTGCGCTACCGGGTAAATCCCCGCCTCGTACGCGGCCTCGACTACTACAATCGCACCGTCTTCGAGTGGCACACGGACGCCCTCGGGGCGCAGGGTGCGGTATGCTCCGGCGGCCGCTACGACGGGCTGGTCGAGATGCTGGGCGGTCGGCCGACCCCGGCGGTCGGCTGGGCCATGGGCGTGGAGCGGCTGGTCGCACTGTTCGAAGCCGGGGGCGGCACCGTGCCGGCGGGGCGGCCGGCCGTGTACATCGTCGCGGTTGGCGAGGCCGCAGAACGTCAGGCACCGCTGCTGGCGGAAAGCCTGCACGATGCGCTGCCGGCGCTCGTCGTGCAGTCGAATCTCGACGGCGGCGGTTTCAAGGCGCAGCTCCGGCGCGCGGACCGCAGCGATGCGGAGCTGGCGCTCATTCTCGGCGATGAAGAAGTGCGCTCGGGGTGGGTCGGCCTGAAACCTTTGCGCAGCGGCGAGGACCAGGTCACGGTACCGACCGCGGACCTGAGCGAGGAAATCGCCGCACGGCTCGGCCTGCAAACCGGGGCGAACGACGGGCGGTAACGGGGTCAAAGCCCCTGCAAAACACGGCAACGGGGCGCGGCCCCACAGGCAAAGGCAGGACTGGTGGACGGATTACTGACAGAAAAAGAGCAGATGGAGGCCCTGCGCGGCTGGTGGCAGGAGAACGGGCGCTGGATCGTCGCCGGCATCGTGCTCGGCGTTGCGCTCCTCGCCGGCTGGAAGTACTGGCAAGCGGCGGAGCGGCAGTCGGCCGCGGAAGCCTCCACTCTCTATGAGTCGCTGCTCGAAGACGTTGCGGCCGGTGACCTGAAAGCGGCGGAGCCGAAGGCCGCGGAGCTTTATACAAGTTACGATGCCACCGTGTACGCGGGGCAGGCGCGCCTCGCGATGGCACGGCTCTACATGAGCAGCGGCCGCGACCAGGATGCCGCCGATGCCCTGGCGGGCCTGCTTAAAAAGGGCCCCGACGAATTGCGGATGGTGGGCCGCCTGCGCCTGGCCAAGATCCTGCTCTACCAGGAGAAGCCCGAGGAGGTCGTGGATTTGCTGGAGGGCCTCGGCCCGAGCTCCTTTGCCGCTCGTTACGCCGAGGCGCTGGGCGACGCCTATGCCCAGCTCGGCCGCTATGATGAAGCGCGGAGCGCTTACCGTGCCGCGCTTGCGGAAAATCCCCAGGTGCCGACTGTCGATCGCCCGCTCATCCAGATGAAGATCAACGACCTGCCGGCGGCGGCCCCGGCCAGCGCCGGGGCATCCGGCGGTACCGCAGGGGAAGGCCAGGCGGACGACAGTGCCGGCGGGGAGGGCACGTGAGGCAGGCGAGCGCCAGGATCATCGCGGGCGTGGCGGCGGCCTCGCTGCTCGGCGGCTGCGGCATTTTCGGCGGCAAGGATGACGAGGCACTGCAGCCGAAACCGCTGGTGGACTTCAAGCAAACGCTGCCGATCGAGCGCGCCTGGACCGCGAAAGTCGGCGGCGGTTCCGAGTTCCTGCGGCTTGCATTGGCGCCGGCCGGCACCCCGGAGCGGGTCTTTGCCGCCAGCCGCGACGGCCGGGTAAGCGCCTTCGACCCGCAAACGGGCAAACGGGCCTGGCAAACGCAGCTGGAGGCGCCGTTATCGGCGGGTCCCGGCGCGGGCGAGGGCCGCGTCGCGGTCGCCGGCAGCAACGGCTGGCTCTACACCCTGCGGGCCGACGACGGCACCGAAGCCTGGCGCACCTACATTGGCAGTGAATCCCTCGCGAGCCCGGTGATCGCCGAGGATTCCGTCATCGTGTACACGATAGACGGCACGCTGCGCGTGTACTCCATCTTCAACGGCCGCGAACGCTGGACGCTCGAGCAGAACCTGCCGCCGTTGACCCTGCGCGGTACCTCGCGGCCGGTGGTTGTCGGCACGACGGTGATCGCCGGGTTCGACAACGGGCGCGTCGTCGCCTCCAGCCTCATCGGCGGCGAGCCGAGCTGGGAGGTCGTGCTGTCGCCGCCCACCGGGCGTTCCGACCTCGAGCGGCTCGCCGACATCGACGGCACCATGGCGGTAATCGGGCAGGATCTCTACGCCACCGGCTACCAGGGCCAGATGGCCGCGCTTGCGGCCGAGTCGGGCCAGGTGCTGTGGTCGCGCGAGATTGCCACGCACGTCGGGGTAGGCGCGGACCAGCAGAACGTCTATGTCGTCTCCGAGACGGGTGAGCTCATTGCCTTGCGCCGGCAGACCGGCAATGAAACCTGGCGCCAGGATGCGCTGCTCCGGCGCCAGCCGACCGCACCCGTGCCGTTCGAGGACACCGTGGTGGTGGGCGACCTGGAAGGCTACGTGCACTTCTTCTCGAAGCGAGACGGCAGCCCGGTCGCGCGGGTGCGGGTCGACAAGCGGATGCTTTCCGGCACGCCGGTCGTGATCGGCGACCAGCTCTACGTGCAGAGTGAGACCGGGCGCCTTGCGGTCTTCAAGGTCCGGCGGCCGGAACCGCCTTCCGAGCCGGCCGGCGAGGAAACCTGAGGCGGCGGGAAGGCCCTGGCCATGCTTCCCGTCGTCGCGCTCGCAGGTCGCCCCAACGTCGGTAAATCGACGCTCTTCAATCGCCTGACCCGTTCCCGGGACGCACTGGTGGCGGACTATCCCGGCCTGACTCGCGACCGCCAGTACGGGTTCGGCAAGGTCGGTCCCGTGCCCTACGTCGTCATCGACACCGGGGGACTGGCGGGCGCCGAAACCGGCATCGCGGAGCGTATGGCGGAACAGGCGCTGCGCGCGATCCGGGAGGCGGACCTTACGCTGGTGCTGGTGGACGGCCGCGCCGGGCTGACGGCGGCCGACCAGCACGTCGCCGAGCTTGCGCGGCTGAACGCAAAGCGTGTATGGCTGGTCGTGAACAAGGCCGAAGGCCTGGAGCCCGAGATCGCCGCCGCCGAGTTTCACGCGCTCGGGCTGGGCGAGCCTGTTGCCGTGTCCGCGGCGCACGGCGACCGCGTCGGCGCGCTGATGGAGGCGGCGCTGGCGCCGTTTGTGGAGACGGCGGAACGCGGGCAGGAGAAACCGGCCACCGCGGACGAACGGCCGCTGCGTATCGCCGTGATCGGCCGGCCGAACGTCGGCAAGTCGACGCTCATCAACCGCCTGCTGGGCGAAGATCGCCTGCTCGTATTCGACGAGCCCGGTACCACGCGCGACAGCGTCGCCGTGCCTTTCGAGCGCGACGGGCGCCAGTACGTGCTTACCGACACGGCCGGCGTGCGGCGCAAGGCCAAAGTCTTCGAGGCGATCGAGAAGTTCAGCATCGTCAAGTCGCTGCAGGCCATGGAGGAGGCCGACGTCGTGATTGCTTTGCTGGATGCGCGCGAAGGAGTCACCGAGCAGGACGTGAGCCTCATGGGCCTCGCCGTGGAGCGCGGGCGCGCGCTGGTGGTCGCCGCCAACAAGTGGGACGGGCTGTCGGACGACCAGCGGCGGCAGGTGCGGGAGGATCTCGACCGGCGCTTGCCGTTTCTTGACTTCGCCGAGCGCATGTTCATATCCGCGCTGCACGGGACCGCGGTCGGCGACCTCCTGCCCGCCGCGGAGCGGGCATACGCGGCCGCCATGCGCGAGCTGCCCACGGCCGAGTTGACGCGTGAGCTCGAGGCGGCCGTCAGCGCTCACGAACCGCCGCTGGTGCGCGGCCGGCGCATACGCCTGCGTTACGCGCACCAGGGTGGGCGCAATCCGCCCGTCATCGTGGTGCACGGCAAGCAGACCGATCGCCTGCCGGAGGCCTACCGTCGCTATCTCGTCAACCGCTTCCGCAAGGCGTTCAAGCTGCAGGGGACGCCGGTGCGGCTGGCATTCAAGACCGGCGCCAATCCGTACGAAGGACGCCGCAACAAGCTGACTCCCCGCCAGCAGCGCAAGCGCAACCGCCTCCTGCGCCACAGCAAGCGCTAAGGCTGGAGCCGGCGGCGGCGCGACCGGCAGGAGGAGCGCTTCGGTCCGAAATGCAGGAGCGCGCACTGCGCGCGACGGCTTCGCTGGCGGATCGTGGCATCGCGCGCTCCTGCAGCATCGACCAGAGCACCGCACGCCGATCACGGCAAGCATCAATCGAAGTCGCACTCCGCCGAAGGCCCCCCGATTGCGCTCCGCTCCCGCCGGCGGGGTCGTGTGTTCCGCCTGCTGTTAGAATCCGCCGCATGATTCCAAGCAGCATCATCCAGGTCAAAGGGCGGTTTCCGATGCATCGGGGCGGATTCCTCGAATCCCCGACGATCGCGTACGAAACCTGGGGCGAACTCGAGGGCAAGGGCGACAACGCGATCCTGCTCTTCACCGGGTTGTCGCCGTCGGCGCACGCGGCATCTTCGGCCGCCAATCCCGCCGCCGGCTGGTGGGAGGACATGATCGGCCCGGGCCTGCCACTGGACACCGACCGCTACTTCGTCATCTGCGTGAATTCGATCGGCAGCTGTTTCGGCTCGACCGGGCCGGCTTCCATCAATCCGGCGACCGGGGAACGTTACCGCCTGAGCTTTCCCGTGCTGTCGCTCGAAGACGTGGCCAACGGCGGCTATGAAGTGGTGAAAGCGCTTGGTCTCGAACGGCTGCATACGACGATCGGCTGCTCCATGGGCGGGATGAGCGCGCTCGCCTTTTGCGTCCGCCACCCGCAAATGAGCGAAGGCTTCATTTCGATTTCCTCGGCGGCGCGCGCGCTGCCGTTTGCCATCGCCGTGCGCTCGCTGCAACGGGAGATGATTCGGCAGGATCCGAAATGGCAGCGCGGCAACTACGAGCCGGACGACCCGCCGATCACCGGCCAGCGCCTCGCGCGCAAGCTCGGCATGATCACGTATCGCTCTGCGATCGAGTGGGAGCAGCGCTTCGGCCGCGAGCGGGTCACCACGCCGGATCCGGCCAGCGATCCGTTCCGCATCGATTTCGAGGTCGAGTCCTATCTCGAAGCGCAGGCACAGAAGTTCACCGGGCAGTTCGACTCGAACTCCTACCTGTACCTGTCCCGTGCGTCCGACCTGTTCGACCTGGCCGAGTACGGCGGCTCGCTTGCGGCCGGGTTCGGCCGCCTGAAGCTGCAACGTGCCCTCGTCATCGGGGTCAAGTCGGACATCCTGTTCCCGCTGCGCCAGCAGCAGGAGCTTGCCGACGGCCTGTCCCGGGTGGTCCGCGACGTCGATTTCGTGCCGCTCGCCAGCATCAAGGGCCACGATTCCTTCCTGGTCGACATGGATGCCTTTCGCCCGGTCATCTGCCGCTACTTCGAGAGCTGTGGCGCGCCCGAGCGGCGCACCGCCGACTCGGCTGTCTGACGTGCCCCGGCCGGAGTACAATGCCGGCATGGAGCAGACTATCCCGCGCGGGGTAACGCATCGCGGCATTGGCGAGCTGATCGCGCTGGTCGATGCGGCGGTCGACAAGCGGGACGTGACGGCAACGGTGGAGGCGATCAAGGCGGACCTCTGCCGCCTGCTGCGTTCGGGACGCATCGACCTGCCGCCGGGCCTCACGCGCCAGGTCGACGGCCACTATGCGCGGCGGCTGCTGCACCGCGACAAGGCACGCGGCTATTCCATCGTGGTCATGACCTGGGCTCCCGGCCAGGGTACGCCCATCCACGATCATTCCGGCATGTGGTGTGTCGAGGGCGTGTGGGGCGGCAGCATCGATGTGCAGCAATACGAGCGGGTAGAGGCACAAGACGGCAGTATTCGCTTTGAGCCGCGCAATTCCTACCAGGCGGGGGTGGGCAGCGCCGGCTGCCTCATTCCCCCTTACGAGTACCACAGCATCAGCAACCCCGACGAACAGACCACCGCCGTGTCCCTGCATATCTACAGCGGCGAAATGGCCAGCTGCAGCGTTTTCGAACGCCAAAGCGACGGCACCTACCGCCGCCACGAGCACCCGCTCCCCTACGACGACTGA
>CAZSKQ010000049.1:0-13852 GCA_964607425.1 uncultured Woeseiaceae bacterium | reverse complement strand
GCTACCGAGCCTTCGTTGAACCGGGTGGCGGTTCGCCCGCATGGCGGGCTCCTACGGGGGTGGGGCGAGGAGGAGTGCCGGGTCGACGGCGGTGCCGTTCAGGTAGGTGCCGAAATGCAGGTGGGGACCCGTGACCCGCCCGGTCGCACCCACCACCCCCAGGCGCTCGCCGGCCTCGACCGCCGTCCCCGCGGCCACGCTGATTGCCTGCAGGTGACAATACATCGTCACGAGGCCCTGTCCGTGATCGAGAATCACCGTGTTGCCGTTGAAGTAGAAATCGCCCGTGGCCGTGACCGTGCCGGCGGCGGCTGCCAGCACGGGTGTGCCGGCAGGCGCGGCAATGTCCATGCCCTTGTGCGGCGCGCGCGGCTGGTCGTTGAAGACACGGCGAAAGCCGAAGCTCGGGCTGCGCCGGCCGGGCACCGGCGGTTGCAGCAGGACGTCGGCAAGGGAGGCCTCGCGCCAGTTGCCCAGCGCGCTGTCGATGACCTCGCGCTCGCGCAGGATGCGCTCGAGCTGCGCCGGCGAAGGATCGACGTAGGCGCGCTCCACGTTCAGGCGCTGTTCGGGATAATCGTGCAGCAGCACCTCGAAGGGCATCTCGAGCGTTTCACCGTTCGCGCCCGCCACCCGCAGGGTCGCCGTGCCGGCCGCCTGGTCGAGCGGGATGCCGACGACTGCGAGCCAGCTCCCGTCCTGCTTCACCACCAGCGCCCGCCGCTCACCGAAGGTGACAAGCGGCACCTCCGCGGAGTCGGAGGACAGGTCGAGGCCGATTACCGCGATACCGCCCGGCCGCGGCGCGTGCTGCGGCAGCGCTTGCGCGCTCGTTGCAATGGCCGCTGCGCATACGGCCAGTATCCCCCGGAACGTCTTCACAGTCCCCCGGCCGCTCTCCGGTCTACTCTTTGTCAATTTCGGTCGTGTTCACCGTAGCGTGAATTCTGCCGCGGGCAAGCCGCGCGGTCACGGTCGCGCCCGCCTTGATGTGACTCGCGTCTCGTAGCACCCGGCCGGTGGCGGGATCGGTCACGATCGCGTAGCCGCGCGCAAGCGTCGCGAGCGGGCTCACGGATTGCAGCCCACGCTCGGCCAGTCCCAGGCGGGCGGCGGCGCGTTCCACCGGCTCGCGTGCGGCGCGCGCGAGCCGCGGCTTAAGGCCCGCCAGGCGCTGCGCGCAGCGCAGCAGGGACGCCGCCGGTGAGCGGGCACGCAGCCGGCTCGCGAGTCGGTCCATGGCGCGGCCGCGGCGCGTGAAGTCGTGCCGCATAGCGCCGCCGAGTGCGCGCGTGAGGCTTTCGAGCCGAGCGTGCTGCTGGCGCAGGCGTCGCGCGGGGCTTGCCTGCTGCAGCCGCCGCCCCAGCCAGTCCAGGGCCTGCGCGTTGTTGTCGAGGTAGCGGCGGATCTGCAGGGTGAGCCGCGCGGTGCAGGCCGCGCAGCTTCGCAGCCACTCGGCCTGGTCCGGCGCCACGAGCTCGGCGGCGCCGGAGGGGGTTGCGGCGCGCAGGTCGGCGACAAAATCGGCGATCGTGAAGTCGATCTCGTGGCCTACCGCGCTGACGATCGGTATCGGGCAGGCACTGATGGCCCGCACTACCGCCTCTTCGTTGAACGCCCACAGGTCCTCGAGCGAGCCGCCGCCGCGGCCGACGATCAGGACGTCGCACTCGGCGCGGGCGGCCGCCGTGCGCAGCGCGGCGACGAGCTCCCCGACGGCGGCGCTGCCCTGCACGGCAGCGGGGTAGATGACGACCGGAATCGACGGAAAGCGGCGCCGGCACACGGTGAGAATATCGCGAATGGCGGCGCCGCTCGGGGAGGTGACGACCCCGATGCGCTTCGGAACGGCGGGCAGGGGCCGCTTGCGTTCTGCATCGAACAGCCCCTCGGCCGCGAGCTTTTTCTTCAGGATTTCGAAGCGTCGCCGGAGCTCGCCTTCGCCGGCCGCCTCCACCTGCTCCACGATGAGCTGGTAATCGCCACGCGGCTCGTACAGGCTGACCCGGCCCTGCACCAGCATGTGGTCGCCATTCTGCAATGCGACGCGGGTGCCGCGCTGGCGCTGGCGGAACCACGCGCAGCGGACCTGGGCCGCGTCGTCTTTCAGGGTGAAATAAACGTGCCCGGATGCCGGTCGGGCCAGGTTGGAGATCTCGCCTTCCACCCAGAGGCGCGCGATGTGCTGCTCGAGCAGGGTGCGCGCCTGCCGGTTCAGCTCCGAAACGGTGATCGCGGCCTCTACGGCGGGTTCCTGTAACAGCGTGCGCATGCGCGCAGTTTACCGGGATTTTGCCGAAGCGTAGAATTGTCGGTTTAACTTATGGCGAAACAATGCGCATAGCCCGCGAAGCCCTGACATTCGACGACGTGCTGCTGCAGCCGAGCTACTCGGACGTGCTGCCGCGCGAAGTCGACCTGACTACACGCCTGACCCGGGCGATCCGCCTCAACATCCCGCTGCTGTCCGCCGCCATGGATACCGTGACGGAGTCCCGGCTCGCGATCTCGCTGGCGCAGGAAGGCGGCATCGGCATCATCCACAAGAATATGCCGGCCGAGGAACAGGCGCGGCAGGTGCAGACCGTCAAGAAATTCGAAAGCGGCATAGTGCGCGCCCCGATCACCGTGCCGCCGGATATGACCATCCGCGAAGTCATCGAGCTGACACGCGCGCTGAACATTTCCGGCATGCCGGTGGTGGAGAACAAGCAGCCCCTGGGGATCGTGACTCACCGCGACCTGCGGTTCGAAACCAATCTCGATGCGCCCGTTTCGACCGCCATGACGCCGCGTGAGCGCCTGGTGACAGTGCGCGAGGGCGCGGACGATGAAGAAGTACTGTCACTGCTGCACCGCCACCGGATCGAGAAGGTACTGGTGGTATCGGAGGATTTCGAACTCCGCGGCATGATCACCGCGAAGGATTTCCAGAAGGCAAGCGACTTCCCCCGCGCCTGCCGCGACGAGCACGGTGCGCTCAGGGTCGGCGCGGCCGTCGGTACCGGGCACGGCACCGACGAGCGGGTCCAGGCGCTGGTCGACGCCGGCGTTGACGTGCTTGTCGTCGACACCTCGCACGGCTGGTCCAAGGGCGTGCTGGAGCGTATTCGGCGCATCAAGAGGGAATACCCCGATGTGCAGATCATCGCCGGCAATGTCGTCACCGGTGATGCGGCGCTTGCGCTCGTGGACGCCGGCGTCGATGCCGTGAAAGTGGGTATCGGTCCCGGCTCGATCTGTACCACGCGAGTGATTGCCGGCGTCGGCGTGCCGCAGATCTCGGCGGTGGCGGACGTAGCCGGGGCGCTGGCAAAGAAGGACGTGCCGCTGATCTCCGACGGCGGCATCCGCTACTCGGGCGATATTGCCAAGGCGCTGGTCGCGGGCGCGCATTCCGTCATGATAGGCAGCCTCTTCGCCGGCACAGAGGAATCGCCAGGCGAGGTGGAGCTGTACCAGGGACGCTCCTACAAGACCTACCGCGGCATGGGCTCGGTCGGTGCCATGAGCCAGGCGCACGGCTCGAAGGACCGCTATTTCCAGGACGCGACGGAAGAGCTCGAGAAACTCGTGCCCGAAGGCATCGAGGGGCGGGTTGCCTACAAGGGCAGTGTCGTTGCCATCGTGCACCAGCTCATGGGCGGGGTGCGCGCCGCAATGGGCTACACCGGCAGCCACACGATCGAGGAAATGCGCACGCGGCCGCAGTTCGTGAAGATCACGAGCGCAGGCATGAAGGAGAGCCACGTGCACGACGTGACGATCACCAAGGAAGCGCCCAACTATCGCAGCGGCAGCTAGTGTCCTTTCCCGCAACTGAATACACTGCTTACGGGTCAGGACAGTAGTGCACGACATTCACGCTCATCGCATCCTGATCCTCGATTTCGGTAGCCAGTACACGCAGCTCATCGCGCGGCGCGTGCGCGAGTGCGGCGTGTATTCCGAGATCCAGCCCTGGGACCTGGACGAAGCGGCGCTGCGGCGCTGGCGGCCGGCGGGTGTGATCCTGTCCGGCGGACCGGAGTCCGTCAACGTGGACCAGCCGCCGCGCGTCGCGCAGGCGGTGTTCGAGCTCGGGGTGCCGGTGCTCGGGATCTGCTACGGCATGCAGGCGATGGCCGCGCAGCTCGGCGGCAAGGTCGAGACCTCGCGCGAGCGCGAATTCGGCTACGCGGAGGTCGAGCCCCGCGACTCCACGCTGCTCGAAGGCCTGCACGACCTGCGCGGCGGCACCGGGGCGGCGGTCCTCAAGGTCTGGATGAGCCATGGTGACCGCGTCGAGGCGGCGCCGCCCGGCTTCCGCGTAACCGGAGCCAGCGCCAACTCCCCGCTCGCGGCAATCGAGGATACTGAGCGCCGCTATTACGGCTTGCAGTTCCACCCGGAGGTCACGCACACGCCGCAAGGCGCGGCTATCCTGTGCCGCTTCGTGCGGGATATCTGCGGCTGCCCGGGCGACTGGACACCCGGCAACATCGTCGAGGATGCGATCGCGGACGTGCGGCGCACCGTGGGGGACGGCCGCGTGCTGCTTGCGCTGTCGGGCGGCGTCGACTCTTCCGTGGTCGCGGCGCTGCTGCATCGCGCCATCGGTGACCAGCTCGTGTGCGTGTTCGTCGATCACGGGCTCCTGCGCCACGGGGAGGCGGAGCAGGTAATGGCGACCTTTGCCGAGCATCTCGGCGTCAATGTCATCCGCGTCGATGCCGCGCCGCGCTATTTCGAGGCACTGGCGGGTGTCGCCGACCCGGAAGAGAAGCGCAAGATTATCGGCCGGCTCTTCATCGAGATTTTCGACGAGGAAGCACACAAGCTCGAGGGGATCGAGTGGCTGGCGCAGGGCACGATCTATCCGGACGTGATCGAATCGGCCGGTGCAAGCACGGGCAAGGCGCACGTCATCAAGTCCCACCACAACGTTGGCGGCCTCCCGGAAAAGATGCGCATGAAGCTGGTCGAACCGCTGCGCGAGCTGTTCAAGGACGAGGTCAGGAAAATCGGGCTCGAGCTGGGCCTGCCGCAGGAGATTATCGGCCGGCATCCGTTCCCTGGCCCGGGGCTCGGTGTGCGCGTGCTGGGCGAGGTGCGCCGGGAGTACGTCGAGTTGCTGCAGCTCGCCGATCGCATCTTCATCGACGAACTGCGGGCCTTTGACCTGTACGACAAGACCAGCCAGGCCTTCGCGGTGTTCCTGCCGGTACGTTCGGTCGGCGTGATGGGCGATGGCCGCCGCTACGATTACGTCGTGGCCCTGCGCGCCGTCGAGACGATCGACTTCATGACGGCGCGCTGGGCACACTTGCCGTACGATTTCCTCGAACACGTCTCGTTACGCATCATCAATGAAATCGACGGCATTTCGCGCGTGACCTACGATATCTCCGGCAAGCCTCCCGCGACTATCGAGTGGGAATAATAACAGGGCGGACATGACGGCAGGCTGGACCGAGACCGACGTAAGCCGCATGCGCGCAGCGCTCGAACTTGCCGTGCAGGCGCGCACCCTGGGCGAGGTTCCGGTAGGTGCCGTCGTCGTCGTGGAGCAGCGGATCGTCGGCCGCGGCCATAACCGCACCCTGCTCGACAACGATCCGACAGCCCACGCGGAGGTGGTTGCGTTACGCGCGGCGGCGGCCGAGCTCGGCAATCACCGCTTGGGCGATGCGACGCTTTACGTGACGCTGGAGCCCTGTGTCATGTGCGTCGGTGCAATGCTGCACGCTCGCATCGCCCGCCTGGTGTTCGGCGCTTACGACGAGAAGGCGGGCGCGGCCGGAAGCGTCGTCGACCTGTCGGACGGGCGGCAGTTCAATCACCGGTTCGAAGTCAACGGCGGTTTGCTGCGCGAGGAGGGCAGTGCCCTGCTCAGCGCGTTTTTCGAAGACAAACGCCAGTCATGACCCGCCCAGCGGCGAACCTTTGGTCTCGGTATTGGAGACCTCCAGCGTCTGCACGTCCTGCGCTTCCGTTTCATTCACCGTCAGCCAGCGAATGATGTTGTAGTAGTTGCGGATGTTGTTGACGTAGAGCACCGGCTCCCAGCCGCGCGCATAACCGTAGTCGAGGCGCGAATACCAGCGCTTGCGGGCCAGCAGCGGCAGGGTTTCGCTCACGTCCAGCCACGCATTCGGATCACCGCCCTGCCATTCGACGATGCGGCGCGCGTCGAGAAGGTGGTTATAGCCGACGTTGTAGGCGGCGAGCGCCATCCACGTACGGTCGGGCTCCTTGACGCCGTCCGGCACGCGTGCGATCTGGCGCGCGTAGAATTCGGCGCCGCCGAAGATGCTGCTTTGCGGATCGACACGATTCTCGATATCGAGAAAGTCGGCGGTGGCGCGCGTAAGCATCATGATGCCGCGCACACCGGTTGGCGAGACCGCCTGCGGCTGCCAGTGCGATTCCTGGTAGCCGATGGCGGCGAGCAGGCGCCAGTCTATGCCGTACAGCTCGCCCGCCTCTTCGAACAATCGCCGGTAGTCGGGCAGGCGGGTTTTGAAATGCCGGATGAAAGCGCGGGTACCGACGTAGTCGAATTTTTCCGTGTGCCCGTAGTAGCGATCGTGCACCTGTGCCAGCAGGCCTTGCCGCTGCGCCTCGATCAGGTACTGGTCGGCGCGCGCCAGCAAGCTGTCGCTTTCCTTCCTGAACGCCCAGGCGATGGGAGCATCCACGGCCAGCTCGAGCGCGACGCGCAGCTCCGGGTGGAAGTGCCGCTGGATGTTGTAATTGGTGCTGTCGGCCACGGTGTAATCGATCTCGCCCCGGGCCACCTTCTCCAGCAGGTCGACCACTTCGACGTTCGGATTCTCGACCCACTCGAGCTCCGGTACCTCCTGCTTCAGCTCCTGCAGCATGGTCGCATGACTGCTGCCGGCCACGACTTCGATCCGGCTGCCGACGAGCTGCTCGGCAGACCGCGGACGGCCGGTGCCGAGCTTGTACACCAGGTGCATGTCCACGAAATTGTAGGGGTGGCCAAAATCGACGTTCGCGCGGCGGGCATCGGTCATTGACAGGCCCGCGGCGGCGAGGTCCGCCTTGCCGGAACGCAGCAGCGGCAGGACCTCCGACACGGCGTCGGCCGTTTCGATGACGAGCGTGACGCCGAGGGCGTCGGCAAAGCCCGCAACCAGGTCGAACTCGGGACCGTGGGGACCATCGGGACCGTCGGAGTAGGTGGTGGGGGAATTGCGGGTAACGACCCTGAGCTCCCCGCGCTCGAGGACCCGGTCGAGCAAGGAGGGCGTCATGGAACAGGTGTTGAGCAGCGCCGCCAGCGATACAAAGATCAACAGCCGCAAATCAAGTCTCCTCAATTCGATTCAGCACTGCCGCCTCGACAGCGTTTCGTTCTTGTTTCGAAAGCTTGGGCGGCAGTACCGGCACGGCATGTTCGTCGTCGTTCCCGTGCCGTCCTGACCATTGTCCTGGCGTCGCCGGCATTACTGCCGGAGGCATAGGCTAACGCACTCGGAGCAATAAATCAGTGATCGAGGGCATGGCATGAACCGGTATTTCGTGCGTTCCATCGCTGAACCCCGCGCCATTACAGCAATTTGACAAAATACCGCCCGCACGACCCGGGCAAATCTGTACACTACGGCGTTCGGAGAGGTGCCGGAGTGGTCGAACGGGCTTGACTCGAAATCAAGTGTACGGGTGACCGTACCGTGGGTTCGAATCCCACCCTCTCCGCCAGTCTCCCGCGGAAGCGAACCAGAAACTCATGCCCGCGCCCGGCCTGGGCTGCTGCTGCCCCGAGGAGGGCCGCGAGTACAGCTGCTACGCTTGTAGCGGCGCCCGGCATTCACCACCGGAGTATCCCGCAATGAGTAATCTCGACTGGAAGTGGATCGGCTTCGGCGTGCTGATCATGCTCGCCCTCAGCATCGTAGCCGCCATCGTTCTCGGACTCTTTATCGCGCCGCGGCTCGAAGGCGTCACCGATCCTGCCGACATCGAGCTAAGCGGAGGCCAGATGGCGCTGGTCGCCATCCTCAATTTCCTCGCCTTCGTCATCGGCGGCTTCATTGTCGGCTTGAAGTCGAGCGGCCGCACCATTCTCGAGCCGGGAATTTCCGCGGCCGTGGCGGTGCTGATCGCGCTCCTTGTCGCCGGCAATCTTTCGTTCGGCAACCTGGTGGCGGGCGGGCTGGTGCCGTTCCTCGCGGGCATCCTCGGCGGATGGCTCGGTGAGCGGCGGCAGGAAGCGAATGCCGGTCCGGGCTCGCCCGCGCCGTAAGCGGTCAGCCCGCGCCTTTGGTGCGCGTCTTCCCGGCCTTCGCGTGCTTTTCGATGTAGTCGATGATCATGCCGGCGATGTCCTTGCCGGTGGCCTGTTCGATGCCTTCCAGGCCCGGTGAGGAATTGACCTCCAGTACCACCGGCCCGTGATTCGAGCGCAGGATGTCGACGCCGGCCACGTTCAGGCCCATGATCTTTGCCGAGCGCACGGCGGTCGAACGCTCCTCGGGCGTGATCTTGACCAGCTTCGCGGTGCCGCCACGGTGCAGGTTCGAGCGGAACTCTCCTTCCTGCGCCTGCCGCATCATGGAGGCGACTACCTTCTCGCCTATGACGAAACAGCGGATGTCCGCGCCGCCGGCCTCCTTGATGAACTCCTGCACGAGAAAGTTGGCATTCAGCCCGCGAAACGCTTCGACCACGCTCTCCGCCGCCTTGCGCGTCTCGGCCAGCACCACGCCCTTGCCCTGGGTGCCCTCGAGCAGCTTCAGGATTACCGGCGCGCCGCCTACGAGGTTCAGCAGGTCGGCGGTGTCGTCCGGCGAATTCGCGAAGCCGGTTACCGGCAAGCCGATGCCGCGCCGCGAGAGCAGCTGTAGTGAGCGCAGCTTGTCGCGGGAACGGGAAATCGCCACGGATTCGTTGAGCGAGAACGTGCCGAGCATTTCGAACTGGCGGACGACGGCCGCCCCGTAGAACGTTACCGACGCACCGATGCGCGGAATGATCGCATCCAGCTGCGGGAGCATCTCGCCGTCGTAGTGAATGCTCGGCTTGAAACTCGCGATGTTCATGTAGCAGCGCAGGTGGTTGATCACGCGCACCTCGTGGCCGCGTTCGTGGGCGGCATCGGCAAGCCGGCGCGTCGAGTACAGCCGCCGGTTGCGCGAGAGAATGCCGATTTTCATGACGCTGCTCCTGGTTTTGGCCGGCGCGGTCGAGTCAGGTAAGACCGGGACGGATCGATCAATATGCGCCCGTGCAGCGCCGTCCGCCCGAGCAGCATACGAAAACGCATGTCGTCACGCGCCGCCAGCGTGATCTCGATGCGCCAGGTACGCTCCGCCAGCGTAATCGGTGTTTCGATGACGTAACGCTCCTCGCGGTGACCCCCGGAATCGGAAACGACCCGCCGGTCCTTCACGCGCGCCTCGCAAAGGCACTCCACGTCGGTGCGGCGCTGCTTCGGGTGGATCCTGAACCGCACCCATTCCACGCCGTCTCGCTCGATCGGCTCGAGGTGAAAAGCGTGCAGCGCGGACGTACGCGCGCCTGTGTCTACTTTGGCCTTGATGCGCTGGATGCCGAGCTCCGGCAGGCTCACCCACTCGCGCCAGCCGACAGTGATCATGCCGTTTTCCGTATCAGCCACAGGTATCAATCATTCTGCAAAGTGCGGGACTGCAGTTTAGCCCCAGCTCGTGTCGACGGCATTGGCCTGCTGGAATTCTTCCACCGTCGCCTTGGCCTCGCGCGTATCGTCGAAACGCGCCAGGTGGAAGAGGGCGTCCCCTTCGTGAGCCAGTGGGGAGGTGCTGCGACCGATGACGATGCCGCGCGAAGACGCGGAAACGTCGACTTCCACTTCGCCGAACGGGTCGCTGATCCTTGCCAGCACCTGTCCCTCGCGCACCTGCTGTCCCAGCCGGCAACGGCATTGGATCAGGCCGCTCATCGGCGCACGGACCCAGGTCGTCGCGTTGGCGTAGATCGGGGGCGCACTTTTTCGCCGCCCGGTTTCCGGCGGCAGCATATCGAGTTCCCGCATCACCCGCACGATGCCGCGAACGCCGACCCGGATCGATAACTCGTCGAACTGCAGCGCTTCGCCGGCTTCGTACAGCAGGGTCGGCACACCGGATTCACCCGCGTGGTGCCTGATCGAACCTTCGCGCACATTGGCGTCGATGACCACCGGCGCACCGAACGCATGGGCCATGCGCCGGGTATCCGGGAGCGACAGGTCCGCGCGCACCTGCGGCAAATTGGTACGGTGTACGGCGCCGGTGTGCAGGTCAATACCGTAGTTCGCCCGGGCGACGATCTCGGTTGCGACCAGGTGGGCCAGCCGGCCGGCCAGCGAGCCGCTGCCGCGGCCCGGAAACGACCGGTTCAGGTCCCGCCGGTCCGGCAGGTAGCGCGACTGCTCAATGAAGCCGAACACGTTGACGATCGGCACCGCCAGGACGCGGCCGCGCAATCCTTTCAACAGCGAGAGCTTGAGGAAGCGCTTGATGACCTCCACGCCGTTCAGCTCGTCGCCGTGAATGGCGGCGGTCAGGAACAATGTCGGCCCGTCGCGCCGGCCGTTCACCACGTGCACCGGCATACTCAGGTGCGTGTGCGTGTACAGGTTGGCAACGGCCAGCGCGACCGTCTTGCGGCTCCCCGGTGGAACTTCCTGCTTGCCGACGGATATCGCCCGTCCTTTCATTTTTGTTCGATGTCCTGTGCGGCTTTCGCAGGTCGGTAGCATATACGCCCGCTTGCGCAAACTGCCAGCACGGGCCACGGGAAAAGGCCGGAATGCTATGATGAACGACCAGAGCGGAGGTATCGGGACGGGCGAAGCGAATGGCGGGGCTGTATTTCGAGCAATTTTCGGTTGGACAGGTTTTCGAGCACCCGATCCGCCGCACGATCACCGAAGCCGACAACGTCTTCTTCACCGCGCTTACGCACAATCCGGCGCCGCTGCACCTCGACGCGGAGTACGGCAAACAGACGGAATACGGCCGTCCGCTGGTGAACAGCTGCCTGACACTCGGTTTTATGGTCGGTATCTCGGTGGGTGACACGACGCTCGGCACCACGGTCGCGAACCTCGGCTGGGACGAGGTCCGGTTCCCGAAACCGCTGTTTCACGGCGATACGATCCGCGTGGAGACGGAGGTGCTGGAGCTTCGCGACAGCCGCTCGCGCCCGGACAACGGCATCGTCATCTTCAACCATCGCGCCTATAACCAGCACAACGAGCTGGTCGGTACCTGCAAGCGCTCGGCCCTGATGCTGAGACAGCCTAACTGAGAGGAGCCGCCTGCACGTGACCCGCAGCTTCCTGTTCGTGCCGGCCGACAGCGAGAAGAAACTCGCGAAGGCCGCCGCCGGCGAGGCGGACGCACTGATCCTCGACCTGGAGGATTCGGTTGTGCCGGCAGAGCGGCCACGCGCGCGCGGCCTTGCCAAGGCATTCCTGCAGGAGCGGCACCGGCCCGCCCTGTGGGTACGCATAAACCCGCTGGACACCGAGGACGCCCTCGCGGATCTCACCGAGCTGATGCCCGCCGCGCCGGCCGGTATCGTGCTGCCGAAGCCGCGGGGCGCGGTCGATGCGCGGCGGCTGTCCGAGATCCTCGACGAGCTCGAGCAGGCGAACAACCTGCCTGTCGGGCAGACGCGCATCCTGCCGATCGCCACGGAGCGGCCGGCGGCGCTGCTGTCGCTCGAAGGCTACGCGCAACCATTGCCGCGGCTGGCCGGACTCACCTGGGGCGCCGAAGACCTGGGCGCCGCGCTGGGCGCGCTGGCGACCCGCGATGAACAGGGGCGCTGGCTGCCGCCGTTCGAGCTCGCGCGATCGATGTGCCTGATCGCGGCGGCCGCCGCCGAGGTACCGGCGATCGATACCGTGTTTACCGATTTCCGCAATACCCCCGGCTTCGAGGACCACTGTGCGCGGGCAAGGCGCGACGGTTTTTGCGGTATGCTGGCCATTCATCCGTCACAGGTGCCGGTGATCAACCGTGCCTTCGTGCCGAGTGCCGGGGAGATCGAGCGGGCGCGGCGGATTGTCGCGTTGTTCGACGAAAATCCCGAGGCGGGGGCGCTCGGCATGGACGGCGAGATGATCGACAGGCCGCACTGGCTCCAGGCTCGTCGAGTGCTCGAGCTCGCCGGGCGCGCGGGGCAGGAAAAACAGAAGAAGGCAGGATCATGAGCAAAACTTACCCAGTGAAAGAAGCGTTCGCGAAGCGCGCGCTCATCGACGCGCGGGAATACGAGGCGATGTACCGGCGGTCGATCGAGGACAACGAGGGCTTCTGGTCGGAACAAGCCGCGCGCCTCGACTGGATCAAGCCTTTCACGAAAGTGAAGGATGTGTCGTTCGCGAAAGAAGACCTGCACATTCGCTGGTACTACGACGGCACGCTGAACGCCTGCTACAACTGCGTCGACCGGCATCTCGAAACCAAGGGGGACGACACCGCGATCATCTGGGAAGGCGACGATCCGGGACAGGACCTGAAGATCACCTATCGCGAGCTGCACGAGCGTGTCTGCCGCTTCGCCAACGTGCTGAAAAAGCTCGGCGCGAAGAAGGGCGACAGGATCACGATCTACATGCCGATGATTCCCGAAGCGGCAGTGGCGATGCTCGCCTGTGCCCGGATCGGCGCGATTCACTCCGTCGTGTTCGGCGGCTTCTCTCCGGATGCGCTGGCCGGCCGTATCCAGGACTGCGAGTCGAATCTCGTCATCACGGCCGACTGGGGCGTGCGGGGCGCCAAGCCCATTCCCCTCAAGTCGAACGTCGACCGTGCCGCGGAGAACCCCGGCGTGACGACGCTCCGGCACGTGCTGGTCGTGCGCCATACCGGCGTCGACGTCGACTGGGTCGAAGGCCGGGACGTCTGGCTGCACGAGCTGGAGGCAGAGGTCGACGCCGATTGCCCCTGCGAGGAGATGAACGCCGAGGATCCGCTGTTCATCCTCTACACGTCGGGTTCAACGGGCAAGCCGAAAGGCGTGCTGCACACGACGGGCGGTTATCTCGTGTTCGTCGCGATGACCCACGAGCAGGTGTTCGATTACCATCCCGGCGACGTGTACTGGTGCACCGCCGACGTCGGCTGGGTCACGGGCCACAGCTACATCGTCTACGGGCCGCTCGCGAACGGTGCGATCACGCTGATGTTCGAGGGCGTCCCGAACTATCCCACGCCGTCGCGGTTCTGGGAGGTCTGCGACAAGCACCAGGTGAACATCTGCTACACGGCGCCGACAGCGATACGCGCGCTCATGCGCTTCGGTGACGAGCCGGTCAAACGCACGTCGCGCAAGAGTTTGCGGCTGCTCGGTTCGGTTGGCGAGCCGATCAACCCCGAAGCCTGGGAGTGGTACTACCGGGTGGTGGGCGAAGAGCGCTGCCCGGTGATCGACACCTGGTGGCAGACGGAAACGGGCGGTATCCTGATCAGCCCGCTGCCGGGCGCCACGGCCCTGAAGCCGGGCTCTGCGACCAGGCCGCTGTTCGGCATCGAGCCCGCGATCGTCGACGACGAGGGCCGCGTGCTGGAAGGGGCCGCCAGCGGCAAGCTCGTGCTGACCTCCAGCTGGCCGGGGCAGATGCGCACGGTGTACGGCGATCACCAGCGTTTCATCGAAACCTATTTTTCTACCTATCCCGGGATGTACCTGACGGGCGACGGCGCGCGCCGCGACGAGGACGGCTATTACTGGATCACCGGCCGGGTCGACGACGTCCTGAACGTCTCAGGGCACCGCATGGGCACCGCCGAAGTCGAAAGCGCGCTGGTCGCGCATGCGCTGGTGGCGGAAGCCGCGGTCGTCGGTTGCCCGCACGAGGTGAAAGGGCAGG
>CAZSKQ010000048.1:0-23861 GCA_964607425.1 uncultured Woeseiaceae bacterium | reverse complement strand
ATGGGGGACGCCAGTCGGGATGAAGCTGCTGCGGCTTGACGTATTCAAAGGCCCTATCGCGCGGGGCACCACCAGCACGACATCGGTTTTGGCCATACGCCTCGCTGTGCAGGCAGGCACGCTGCTGCTGGTCGCGCGGATGCTGGGGCCACAGCAGTTCGGTGCCTTCGCGGGCATTGCGGCCCTGGCCGTGATCGTCGGCAGTTTCGCGACCTTCGGCACCCACCTGGTGTTGCTGGGGGAAATATCCAAAGAACCCGGGCGCCGCGATGCCGTGCTGGCATACGCCTTGCCCGTGACGCTGCTCTGCGGCTCCGCGCTTACCGTAATCTACCTGCTGTCCTGCGTATTCGCGCTGCGCGAGGCCGCGGTGCCGGTAACGGTACTGCTGGCAATCGGGACCGCCGAGACGTTGCTGCAGCCGCTGTTTCGCTTCCCCGCCGCGGAACAGCTTGCGCTGGGGCATACGGCGCGCTCCCAATTGCTGACGACCTTACCGCTGGCACTGCGTCTCGCAGCCGCGGCGGCAGTGTTCCTGCTGGCCCCGGACGACCCTCTGTCGGCCTACGGGTACGGCTATTTCGCGGCATCGCTGCTCGCCTTCATTATCGCGGCGGTTTCAATGCCCGCGCCGTGGCCCGCCATCGCCGCCTGGCGTTTGCCGCAGCGAGCTGAATTGCGCGAGGCCCTGGGCTATGCCGCACTGAACGTTACGGCCGCCAGTCCGGCGGAACTCGACAAGACGTTAGCGACCAAGCTGCTTCCTCACGGCGCCAGCGGCCTGTACGCTGCCGCGGCACGCATCGTCGGCGCGGCAACCCTGCCCGTAAGCGCGATGATGCTGTCGGCGCTGCCGCGGCTGTTTCGTGAAGGCCAGAGCCAGCCGCAACAAGCCGCTCGCCTGCTGCGCTGGGTCTTTGCCGCCGCACTCGGCTACAGCGTCGTATTGGCCGCGCTGCTTTGGTTCATGGCACCGGCTTTCCTGTGGCTCTTCGGCCCGACGTATGACGGCATCGAACAGAGCATTCGCCTGCTGACCCTGGCGGTCCCGGGTTTGGCGATGCGCATAGCAGCAGGCAACGCCTTGACGGCGCTGGGCAAACCATGGAACCGTGTGCTGTTCGAGGCGATCGGGTTGCTGGTACTGGCGGTCTCGGCCGTTATGCTCGTGCCACGCTTCGGCGCGTCGGGCATGCCGGTGGCATTGGCATGCTCCGAATGGAGCATGGCGATTACAGGGTGGATGCTGGTGCGCGGCTGCCAGTGGGAGAAGCTCTTGCCTGCCACGGGCGACAGGTCGCAGGTGCCATGAATACTCGCAAAGTTTAATCAATGGCCGCATCCGACTACCGTTTCCTGGTGATCACCAAGCACCTGCTGGACCCGATGGACGCCAGGGCGCAGCAATCGTTTGCCCTGGTCCGCGCCCTGCTATCCGCGAACGTGCGGCTTGACGTGATTACCGGGGACGTTGGCGAACGCGCGTCGGTACCTTCCTCGAAGAACCTGGGCCTGCACGCGCTGCCTGCCGCCTGGCATTCGAGAAAGCAGAATATCGGGAGCAAAATCACCCGAAAAATCGAGCGCAATGTCTTTGCCGTCAAGCCCAGCCAATGGAGCCGGCGTGCTTGCGACCGTGCCAGCGAACTGATGGCCGGCAACACCTACGATGCGCTGATTTCGCTTGCGATGCCCATGGAGTCCCATCTCGCCGCGCTTCACGCTCGCCGTAGTGCGCCGTGGATCGCGAGCATGAGCGATCCCTGGCCCGAATCGATCCTTCCCCCACCCTATTCCGATTTCTCCATTCCGCTGCTCGATCGCATGCAGAAGCAGGTCGTGGCCAGGGTATTCGGCACGGCCGATCGGCTCGTATTCACGTGCGCCGAGCAGCGCGATTTCCTCATCGGGCATTATCCGCAGGTCACCAGCCGTAAATCGGTGGTGATCCCCCATATTGCGCCGCCGCTGCACCAGCCTGGTTCCCGAGCCGATGCTCCGGCGCTTCCGACTATCGTGCACGCCGGCGCGCTCTCGCGTGAGCGTGTCTGCACCGGGCTGGTGGATGCCATCGGCGACCTGCCCGAGAGCAGCAGCCTGCAATTTCGCTTTGTCGGGCATGTACACCGGGAGATGCAAAGGGCTCTCGAACGCCCGCGCGTGGCCGCGCGTGTCAGGCTCGACGGTTGGAAGCCAAAAGCGGAAGCGCTGCGGATCATGCTGGGGAGCACGGCCTTGTTGCTCCTGGAAGCCAGGATGCGGGTATACCCTTTCCTGCCCAGCAAAGTCGCGGACTATTCCTCCACGGGCCGCCCGATCCTCGCGATCACCGGGCAGTCGAGTCCGACAGCCAGGCTACTGCGGCAATACAACGCCGGATGGGTATCCGATCACAGCGCCGATTCAATTCGCGCTGCGCTAGCCGAGCTGGAAGCCGGCACCGACGATCCTTCCAGCCTTGGACTCTGGAACGCATTCAGCGCGGAGCGTGCCGTCGCCGCCTACAAGGAGACAGCCGCGGCGCTTCCCTGCACTCGCACAGGCTCTTAGCCGGGCGGCTGCGAGGCGGTGCCGGCTCTCCGGCCTGTGCCACCGATGCAGGCCTCGTAGATCGCCCGATACTCGTCCACCATGCGATCGATGGAGAATCGCGAGAGCACGCGCTGGCGCGCTCCGGACGACATACGCGCGGCGAGGGCAGGTTCGAAGGCCAGCTTCCTGGCTGCCCCCGCAAACGCCGCCACGTCGTCCTGCGGACACAGGATGCCGGTAACGCCGTCATCGACCACGTGCACCAATGACGGTCCATCCGCGGCGATGACCGGCAGGCCGCAGGCCATGGCCTCCAGCACGGACAGCGGCAAACCTTCGCCGCGCGAGGGAAACAGGAAGGCATCCGCGCCCTGCATCGCGGTAACGACCGCCTCCTTGCCGTTCAGACGACCGATGTTGTGCATATTGGCCGGCGCTTCGGCGCCCCCGTCCCGTGCCGCGGCTCCGCCCGTAAAGTGCAACTCGAAGCCGGCGCCAAGTTCCTGCATGATCGGGGCCAGCAGATCGACACCTTTGCGCGCCATCCAGCTGCCCACGTACAGCAGCCGGAACGGATGACCGGACGGCCGCTCCGGCGGCGGACAAAAGCGCGCGGTGTCGACGCCGTTCTCGATCACATCGATGGGCCGTTCGAGCAAGGTTGCACGTCCCGTGTCGGCGGCAAAGCGACTGACCGCGACGACCCGGTCGGCCCGCCGCATGATGGCGCGCTCGACCCGCCGGATCCAAAACCTGTGGTAGCGGGAGCGCAGCCATCCCTTGTAGGGCTCCAGGTCCGGGTGGTGGACCGAATGATGCAGTGTCGCAACCAGGGGCAGGCTGGTCGGAACAAAACGCGGGTGCAGCCAGGTATTGACGTGGACGACGGTCGCCCATTGCGGCGGCTTCGGTGCGGGGACGGTCCACGGCGCGTATTCAGCGCGCAAGGGGAGCCAGGCAATTTCCGCGCGCAGCTCACGCTTCTGTAATTCCGAAGCAAGCGTTTCGGTGAAGGTGTCGGTGCCTGTGCCGGCGCGCACAGCAGGCAACCATACGGCCGGTTGAGGCGGATTCACGTCGATGTGCGCTTCGTCAGGTTCTGCTGTAGGTCAGTGCCGTTATCTGCTCGGAGATCAGGCCGATCAGGAAGATGATCACGGAAGCACTGAACACGAGCAGGCTCATGTTGGTGAATCTTCCTGTAGTGAACCAGGTATAGGCGTAATAACCAAGGCCGGTAGCGAAGAACAATCCACTTACCGGCAGGAATATTTTCAGCGGTGCGTAGAGCGTGGCGATTTTAAAGATTATCGCCAGGAACCGGATACTGTCCCGCACCGGCCGGATATGACTCTTGCCAATGCGCGTGCGCGCCTCTATCGGCACGAACGTGACTGGATATCCGCTGCGAAGAAAAGCCATCGTGATCGTCGTCGGATAGGAAAAGCCGTTTGGCAGCAGATAGAGGAAGCTGCGGAACTTGTCCGCCCGCACGACGCGAAAGCCGGAGGTGAGGTCCAGGATCCGCGACCCGCTGATCAGCGAGGCGAGCTTGTTATACAGGCCGTTGGCAAACAGCCGCCCGACGCTGGCATGCGAACCCGAATTCCTGGCACCGACCACCATGTCGTAGCCGCCCGCCAGCTTCTCGAGCAGCCCCGGGATCGATTCCGGACTGTGCTGCCCGTCCGCATCCATGAAGCAGAACAAGTCTCCGGTGGCGGCGCGCGCGCCGCTCTTCACCGCCGCACCGTTGCCGAGGCTCTCCGGGTGGCGCACCACGGTTGCCCCGGCGTCCGCGGCCAGCTGCCCTGTCTGGTCGGTGGATCCGTCATCGACGACGATGACTTCCGCGGCCGGAAGCTGCTGGCGCACGCGGGTGACGATGTCGGCTATTGCACCCTCTTCGTTTTTTGCCGGGATGATTACCGAGAGTTTGCTCGAAGTTTCGACCGCTTTCATGATTCCGGCGCTCCCGATCTCGATGAAGCGCTGCCGGCCATCAGCATCTCTATGTAGGTTTCGAGTTCGTCCAGGTCACTTTGCCAGACGACACGTTTGAACGGATGGTTTGGGGGGTCCTGCCGGGCTGTCGCGATATGGTCGAGAGCAGCTTCGTAGTTGTGCGCATCCGCATACGTTGTAACGATCATCATGTTCAGGTCCGTGCCGCGTCCGAGCTCGAGCGCACTCCGCAGGTGAAGTATCGCTTGCTCGAACCTGGTTTCGTCGCGAAGTACGCGCGCCACCAGCTGGTGGTGCAGTCGCTTGTAGGCATTGTTGTCACCGTATCTCGGGTTCTGGATCAACGCTTCCGCAAGCGCCACCACCGCCGCACCATCGACGTCCTCGCATTCGATCCGGCTGGCCGTCGTGTACAGATCGGAGAGCATATTACTTACAGATAAGGAGAATTCCACGTCCGGCAGCACTTCCTCCAGCCGGCGGAGCTCGTCCGAGTGATCCGCCTGCGGCCTCGCGATACAGGACAGGCTGAGTGCGGGAACGAGCAGGTAGCTTACCGACGGATGACGATCGACGATCTTGTACAGCGAATGCTGCGCTCCCCGAGGCCCTTCCTCCGCGAGCCGATGCTGCGCCGCATTGGTTGCGGCGCGAACGGAGTCGGGGAAGTGCATCTGCCAGTAATGCGCCGCCACCGGCGGATTGCCCCAGATGGCCGCCTGGCTCAACAACACCGCCGCGTTGACGAGCAGATACGCCGCGGCCGCGGCAATTGCGAGCCGCTGCCGGGCTGCAGGTACGTATGCGAGCGCGGCGCACAGCGCGTAAAGCGGTCCAACGACAGCGAGATAATTCCGGTGCTCGAAGTAGAGTTCCAGCGGCACGACCGTCGATTCGATCGCATGACCCGCGAGATACCAGAGCACCGCCAGCGCAAACAGGGGATGTGTCCGGCGCTTCAGGAGCGCTGCCACGAACAGGACCAGCCAGGAGGCGGCAGCGAGCAGCGTGAGCGGGTCGAATATGGACCTGCTGACCGGATGACCATCGTGGAAAGGCCCGAAGGCGCCCGGCCGGGGGATGAAAGCGTTGAACAGGTATTCCCACAATATGCGGGCCTCGGTGATCAACCGTTCCCAGCCCGTGAAATCGCGCGCAAGGACTGTGGAAGGCGCATAAGGCACGCGCAAGGCAATGTAGCCGGCGATCGCCGCCGCGGGAGCGACCAGGAACACGTACTTCCAGGCTCTCCAGTGCCTGGCAGCAGGGGACGGCCGCGGCAGCACTGTCGCTTCGAGTATCAGCACGTAGACCGGAAGCAGCGCGCCGCTCTCCTTCGTCAGCACCGCCAAAGTCGTCGCGATCACGAGGCAGG
Source organism: uncultured Woeseiaceae bacterium (assembly GCA_964607425.1). Taxonomy (GTDB): domain Bacteria; phylum Pseudomonadota; class Gammaproteobacteria; order Steroidobacterales; family Woeseiaceae; genus IDS-8. The sequence goes on along the minus strand of CAZSKQ010000048.1, from coordinate 17,989 downwards.
CGCTCATCGCGGCCAGCGACCTGCCGGGCGCATGCTCGATTCCCTCCCGCGCACGCAAGTAACCGACGAGGCCCAGGAGCACGAACGTTGCGGAGAGCGTCGTCATCCTCTGCACGATCATCAGGGAGGCGGACGCCAGCAGCGGCATGAACAGCCATATTCCGGCAGCGGCTATCACCACGAATGGCCGCCCCGCCGACGGAATGCGGCCCTGGATGGAAAGCCGGTGGAGAACCAGGCAAAGCAGGCCGCCGTTCGCGAGATGGATCAGGATATTGACCAGGATGAAGGGCTTCGCGGATCCGCCCCACGCCCCTGCCTGCAGGGCGAAGGTGGCAAGCGCGAGCGTTCGGCCCAGTGGCCCGGCGTCTCCCGAGAAGATGAACAGGAGTGCCGAGTGCAGGTCTTGCACCTTCGCGAGCCCGCCAAGGTTCGAGACGTCGTCCAGCAGAACCGCGCCGCCCAGGGCAGGTGCGTATACGACAAACCCCAGGCCGGCAAGCAGGCAAAGGGTGAATGCGAAAGCCAGGCCCCGGCGTGTTATGGTCATCGCCTTCTCAGCATCATTCGAAGCGGGAGTTTACCTTGCCGGGGCGGCGCCGAAGTGTGACACGCGCGGCATATTGCCCGGATGAGCGCACCAGGAAGCTGACGCCTCGTGACCCTAACTGCAGGCTCGTTCACGTTTCAAACGACGATTGGACGGTAGGATCACCGCGTGCCGTCAAGAGCCCATGCAGCCGAAGTCGCGTACTGCCCGATCCCGCGTGACCCTGGCCCGAGAGTGCGCGGAACGTCTATGTCAAGAAAGCAACGTATTACCGCCGTGCTATCCATGGCAGTCATCCTCACGATTGCCTGGTTCGCCTATACCCCGGCGTTGAGCAGCTTCTACCTGCTGGACGAAGACCGTAACCTGGCCGGGCTGGAATCGATCAGCGACTCGACAAGCGCGCTGCATTTCATACTCTCGGGACATGCCGGCCCGCTTGGCCGCCCGCTGGCGCTCGCGACGTTCGTACCCCAGGCCGATTCGTGGGGCGAGACGGCCGCGCCGTTTTTGCGCATCAACATCCTGATTCACCTGGCCAACGCCTGCGTTCTCGCCTGGGTGCTCTACCTCCTCGCTGTCGCCGGCGGCATCCGCGAAAGAAACCGGGCTTTTGTCGCGATCGCCGGAGCGGCCGCCTGGCTGCTCATGCCCCTCCTGGCTTCAGCGTCGCTGATGATCGTCCAGCGAATGACGACGCTGAGCGCGTTGTTTGCATTGCTCGGGCTGGGAAGCTACCTGTCGGCGCGCCAGTACCTTGCACATAAGCCCGGGCCGGCATTGGCCGGCATGACGGCCGCTGTCGTGGTGGGAACCCTGCTCGCGGTTTTCACGAAAGAGAACGGCGCACTGTTGCCGATTTATATCCTGGTAATGGAGGCCACCTTGCTGCCGCGCCCGGACGGCCTGCCGCGATCCCGTTGGCTGCTGTGGAAATCCGTATTTCTCGCGTTGCCGGCGGCGATGATCCTTGCTTACCTCGCGTCCCGTCTCCCTTACAGCCAGGAGATGGTCCTCAAGCGGCATTTCACGGGGTGGGAGCGCTTGCTGACCGAATCCCGGATCCTGTGGGAATACCTGCTCAATGCCTTCATTCCACGAGCGGGCAGCTTCGGTCCGTTCCACGACGGGTATCCTGTAGCACGCAGCCTCATGAACCCTGTCACGCTACTGGCCGTGTCGGGCTGGTTTGCGGTAGCAACGCTTGCACTGGCCTGGCGCCGCCGCTATCCGCTCTTCGCGTTTGCGGCGCTTTGGTTTCTCGGGGGCCATTTGCTCGAATCGACGACCGTCCCGCTGTTGTTGTACTTCGAGCACCGCAACTACTTGCCGATTGCGGGGCCGGTTTTTGCATTGTGCGCCCTGGCGGTGAGGGTGCCACAGTCGTGGCAACGGCTGATGTATGTCGGCGTGGCGGGTTACGTGCTCGTCAATGCCTTCGTGCTTTTCGGTGTAGCGTTCCTCTGGGGCAGTCCGGCGCAGGCGATCCCGTATTGGCAGCAACGATTCCCGGATTCGATGTTTGCCGCGACCAGGGCACTGGAACTTCGGCTCGCGACGGAAGGCCCTGAGTCCACAAGGAAGGCACTGCAACGCATGATCGCCGAGAGACCGGGTGTCGGCTACCTCGGGATCTACGGGCTGCGGCTCTCCTGTACGCTCGAACCGCGGAAGGACCATGGCAGCGAGCTGGCCGAGCTCGAGCGCTCCCTGAAGCACGTTGATTTCTCCGACACCAGCGTGCTGATGCTGACCGACCTGCTTGACGCGACGAATACCACGGCGTGCAACGGCGTAGACATCGGCGGCGTCAAGAGACTGGCGGAAGCCGTCATGGCAAACCCGTTGTACAGCAGCGATCCCGGATACAAACAGGCACACCACCAGCTGATGGCCTTGGTTGCACAAACCGAAGGCAACGTTGCCCAGGCGATCAGCCATCTTGAGCAGGCTATCCAGTCCAGGCCCTCAACTGCTCTCAACGAGATGATGGTCCTGACATACGTGGCGGCAAATGACTTCGACGCGGCTCGTGAGTTCGTGGAGAAGGCGTACCGCAATGCTCCCCGCAATCCGCTGAAGCGTTTCGTATGGCAGGACAAGCTGCGGAACCTCAGCCAGTACGTCGACAGGATAGAGGCGCTACATCGGCCGCCAGCCGGTTCGTCCACGGCTGGCGGCATGAGCCGGCCGTGACTGCCTGTTAACAGGGTTCGGGAAACGTGTAGCGGGAGGTGATCGGGTAGCGCCAGTCGCGCCCGAATGCACGGCCGCTGATGCGGATCCCCGGCGGCGCCTGCCGCCGCTTGTACTCGTTTCGTTTCACCATTTCCAGCACCCGGGTGACGGTCTCGCGGTCGAAACCGCGTTGCGTGATTTCCCTGACCGACAGGTCCTCCTCGATGAATGCCGCGAGGATCGGGTCGAGCACGTCATAGGGCGGCAGCGTGTCGCTGTCCCGCTGGTCCGGGCGCAGCTCCGCGGATGGAGGCCGCGTGATTGAGCGTTCCGGTATTACGGGCGAGATCGAGTTGCGGTAACGGGCCAGCCGGTACACGAGCGTCTTGCTGCAATCCTTCAGCGGCGTGAAGCCGCCGGCCATGTCGCCGTAGAGCGTGGCGTATCCCACCGCCATCTCGCTCTTGTTGCCGGTAGACAGGAGCATGCGCCCGGTCTTGTTGGAGATCGCCATCAGCAGGATGCCGCGGCAGCGTGCCTGGATGTTCTCCTCGGTGGCGTCCGGCTCCCGCCCCTCGAATATTTTCGCCAGCGTCCGAACGGTCGCCTCGTACATCGGTTCGATCGGCAACACGTCGTAACGCAAGCCGAGCGCTTCCGCCTGCCGGGCGGCGTCCTCCTGGCTCATCGAGCTCGTATAACGGAACGGCATCATGACCGCCCGCACGCGCTCCGCGCCCAGCGCATCGCAGGCGATGGCGAGAACCAGTGCGGAATCGACGCCGCCGGAAAGGCCCATGACAACGCCCGGGAAGCCATTCTTGTTAACGTAATCGCGCGTGCCGGTGACGAGCGCCTGGTACACGCTCTGCTCGGTCGACAGGGGCGGCGCGATTTCGGAATGTTCCGGGGTCACCCCCGCGGAATCCGCCGACAGCTCCAGCCGCAACAACCGCTCAGCGAACGGCTCCGCGCGGAAGGTGACCTCCCCGGCCGCGTCCATCGCGAACGAACCGCCGTCGAATACGAGCTCGTCCTGGCCACCCACCGCATTCAAGTACACGAACGGCACGCGAACTGCGTTGACACGGGCGCGCACGACCTGCTCGCGAGTCTGCTGGCTCTGCACATCGTAGGGTGAGCCGTTGATCGCGATGATCGCCTCCGCCCCTGCCGCACGGCTCATCGCCGCCGGCCCGGGCCGCCACACGTCTTCGCAGATCAGGATCCCGAGCCGGATGCCGTTTAACCGAAAGACTGCCGCTTCCTTGCCGGCGGTAAAATAGCGTTCCTCGTCGAATACGCGGTAGTTCGGCAGCATGTGCTTGCGATACTTGGCAAGTACCTTGCCGTTGCGCGCAACCAGGCAGGCGTTATAGATGCGGCCGTCCTCGTACTCGGGGTAGCCGAGCATGATCGCGATGTCGCGCACACTTTCGCGGATACGGTCCAGCGATTCCGTCACCCGGCGGCGCAGGCCGGAATGGAACAGCAGGTCTTCCGGCGGATAGCCGGAAATACTGAGCTCGGGAAAGACCACCAGGTCCGCATGCAGCTCGTCGCGGGCGCGATCGGCGTAGGCAAGTATTTTTTCCGTATTGCCGGCGACGTCCCCGACAACGAGGTCAATCTGCGCGAGCGCGAGGGTGACGGTGGTGGTCATGCTGCGTTATCAGACCGCGCGACGCACATTTCTGTCGGTGCTATTTTCGATCGAGCAAGGATTTCATCGTGCTGCCGAGCTCCGCCGGGGAACGCACCGTCGCGACTCCGGCGGCATCCAGCGCCTTGAACTTGTCCTCCGCCGTTCCCTTGCCGCCGGCCACGATGGCACCGGCGTGGCCCATGCGCTTTCCGGGCGGCGCCGTGACGCCGGCGATGTAGGCAACGACCGGCTTGTCGACTTCCGACTGGATGTATTCCGCGGCGGCCTCTTCGTCACTGCCGCCGATCTCACCGACCATCAGGATGCCGTGCGTTTCCGGGTCCGCCTCGAAGAGTTCCAGGCAATCGATGAAGTCCATGCCGCGAACCGGGTCGCCGCCGATGCCGATGCAGGTAGTCTGCCCCAGGCCGCACTGGGTCGTCTGGTAGACCGCTTCATAGGTCAGCGTGCCGGAACGGGACACGATCCCGACACGGCCCTTCTGGTGTATGAAACCCGGCATGATACCGATCTTGCACTCACCCGGCGTGATGATGCCGGGGCAGTTCGGCCCGATGAGCCGGCAATCGTAATCGTCCAGCGCCGCTTTTACTTTCACCATGTCGAGCACCGGGATGCCTTCGGTGATGCAGACGATCAGCGAAACGCCGGCATCGGCCGCTTCGAGGATCGCGTCCGCGGCATACGGGGCGGGCACATAGATCATGCTGACATCCGCACCCGTCTCGCCCACCGCCTGGCGCATCGTGTCGAACACCGGTATCCCGAGGTGAGTCTCGCCGCCACGCCCGGGCGTAACGCCCGCGACTACCTGGGTGCCGTACTCCATGCACTGCTCCGCATGGAAGGAGCCCTGGTTGCCGGTAATACCCTGGCAAATGACCTTGCTGTTCCTGTCGACCAGTACGCTCATGATTCGCTGCCCCTCACGCCGCCGCGCCGACGACTTTCTTTGCCGCGTCGGTGAGGTCTTCCGCGGGGATGATATCGAGGCCGCTCTGTGCGAGGAGCTCCCTGCCTTTCTCCACGTTCGTCCCTTCCAGCCGCACTACCACCGGCACCTCGACGCCGACGTCCTTCACCGCCGCGATGATGCCTTCTGCTATCAGGTCGCAGCGCACGATCCCGCCGAAAATGTTCACCAGGATTGCCTTGACCTGTTCGTTCGAAAGAATCAGCTTGAATGCTTTCGTCACTCGTTCGCTGGTCGCGCCGCCGCCGACATCGAGAAAGTTCGCGGGGTCGCCGCCGTGCAGCTTGATCAGGTCCATCGTCGCCATGGCGAGACCCGCGCCGTTCACCATGCAGGCAATGTCGCCGTCGAGTGAGACGTAGTTGAGATCGTGCTCGGCCGCCTGCCGCTCCTTGTCGTCTTCCTGGCTCGGATCGCGCCACTCCGCCAGCCGCTTCTGCCGAAAGAGCGCGTTGTCCTCGATGTTGATCTTGGCGTCGAGTGCGATCACGTCGCCGTCTTTGGTGACAATCAGAGGATTGATCTCGACCAGGCTGGCGTCGCATTCAATGTAGAGCCGGTAAAGGTTGCGGACGAGCTTCGCGAACTGCTTGCTTTGTGCCTTGTCCAGGCCGAGCCCGAGGCTGAGCTGCCGGACCTGGTAATCCTGCACACCGGCGGCCGGTGAAATCGCGACCGTGAAGATCTTCTCCGGTGTCTCGGCCGCCACTTGCTCGATGTCCATGCCGCCGGCGGCCGAGGCGATGAAGGCGATCCGGCTCACGGCCCGGTCGACCAGCATGCTGAGATAGAGCTCGCGCGCTATGTTCGAACCGGCCTCAACGTACACAACGTCTACCGGCAGGCCGTCGGGACCGGACTGGTGCGTAACGAGGCGGCTGCCGAGCATGCCGTCCGCATTGCGCCGCACCTCCTCCAGCGATCGGGACAGCTTCACACCGCCGGCCTTGCCGCGCCCGCCGGCGTGCACCTGCGCTTTCACCACCCAAAGCTCGCCGCCCAGCGACTCCGCGGCCGCTACCGCTTCATCAGCCGAGCGCGCCGGTCGGCCCTCGGGGACCGGAATGCCGTACTCGGCGAATAATTGCTTCGACTGGTATTCGTGCAGGTTCATTGTTGGTCGGGTGCCAGGTTAGGAAAAAGGACGTTACTGTAGGACAACGGCGGCGTATTTTGGAGCAAAGGGGCCGCCGAAGCAAAAGCATCCGCCCCCGCGACGACAATCCCGCGCCGCCTGCGTATCATTGCGCACCGGGGAGGTCCGGAATACACGGCGACATGGTACAGGCGAGAATGGCGAGCGCGAGCACGCTGGGCAGCGACGTCCTGAGGCAGCGGCCGCTGGAAGATTCCGACCTGACCTGGCGCGTCTTCCGGGCTTTGAACCTGTTCCGGCTCCTGGTCGCCACCGTGCTGCTCGCCCTCTTCTTCGCCATCGGCGACGACCGCATCTTCGGCGAGCGCTACCCGGCCCTGTTCACCGCCACCGCCGGGGGTTATCTCGTCTTCGCCGTCCTGTCCGCATTCGCTATCCGCCAGAAGCTGCCGGCCGGTCCGCTCGCGATCCTGCAGGCAACGGGCGACATCGCCGCGATCGTGACGCTGATGCACGCGAGCGGCGGAATCAGCAGCGGGCTCGGGGGACTCCTCATCGTGTTCATCGGCGCGGGCAGCCTGATCGTGCCCATGCAGGCGCCGGCATTCTTTGCCGCGCTGGCGACGCTCGCCATCCTGGCCGAGCAGTTCTTCTCCCAGTTGGGGGGAGTCAGCGATCCGGGCGCCTATACCGCGGCGGGCGTATTGAGCGCGATCATTTTCGCGGTCTCGATGTCCGCCCGCCCGCTGGCGCACCGCCTGCAGGAGACCGAGGAACTGGCGCGGCAGCGTGGGGTCGATCTCGCCAACCTGTCCGAATTGAACGATTACATCGTGCAGCACCTGCGCGAGAGCATCGTCGTGCTGGACGGGAGCGACCGGGTCCGCCTGATCAACGAGTCGGCCGCACGGCTACTGGGCGCACCGGGCTCCTGCGACGGGATGAACCTGCGGGACATCGCCGCACCGCTCGCCAACTACATAACCGGCTGGCGGCAGAATCCACAGATGAGGTCGCACGTCGAATTCACCATGATCGCGGAGGACCGCAGTGCCAGGCTCGCCGCCCACCTTGCGCTGCTCGGCCGCAACGAGGAGCGCACGGGGCCCGTGCTGGTCTTCCTGGAAGATCCCAGCTACATGAACGCGCGGGTGCAGCAATCGAAGCTCGCGTCACTGGGGCGCTTGAGCGCCAGCATCGCGCACGAGATTCGCAATCCCGTGGGCGCCATGAGCCACGCCGGCCAACTGCTCGCCGAGTCGAAGTCGCTGAGCGCGGACGACGTGCGGCTTACCGAAATCATCCGCTCGCATGCCGAGCGGGTGAGCCACATCATCGACAACGTACTGCAGCTCTCGCGCCGGGAATCGAGTAACCCCGAGCGCTTCGAGCTGGCACCCTGGCTGCGGGATTTCGCGGCGGAGTTCACGAGCACCCTGGAACTCCGGGAAGGCGAGTTGGCGCTCGGCGAGGTGCCGCCGGACCTCGAGGTCCGCATGGATCCCGGCCACCTGCGGCAGGTGCTGTGGAACCTGTGCGACAACGCGGTCAAGTACGCGAGCGAGACCGGCGGCATCGAGGTGCTGCTGCGCGCTGGCCGCATGCAGCGCGGCGGGCAGCCTTACCTGGAAGTTCTTGACCACGGTCACGGTGTCCGCGAGGCCAACATCGATAGAATATTCGAGCCTTTTTTTACCGACCGCCACGGAGGTACGGGCCTCGGCCTGTACATTTCACGGGAGCTTTGTGAGCTCAATCGTGCCACGCTGGTGTACCAGCCGCGCGAGGGTGGCGGCAGCATCTTCCGGATCGCGTTCGCCGATCCGGGCCGCTGGGAAGCCGTAGAGAACGAATGAGCAAGGAAACGAGACCAACCGCCCTGGTCATCGACGACGAACCCGATATCCGCGAGCTCCTGGCGCTGACGCTCGGCCGGATGGACGTCGATACCGTACTGGCCGGCGACGTCGCCGGCGCGCGGCGGCTGCTCACGGAACGCACTTTCGACATCTGCCTGACCGACATGCGGCTGCCGGACGGCAACGGCCTGGAACTCGTCGACTGGATCCAGAAACATGCCCCGGGGATACCGGTCGCCGTCATAACGGCGCACGGCAACGTCGAAACAGCGGTACAGGCGCTGAAGCTCGGGGCGTTCGATTTCCTGTCGAAGCCGCTCGACCTGCAGAACCTCCGCAACATCGTGGAAAACGCGCTGAAGCTCGACCGCCGCGCCGGAGAGGCCGGCGCGAGGCTGCTCGGCGATTCGCCGCCGATGCGCGAGCTGCGCGAACTGATCGACAAGGTAGCGCGCAGCCAGGCACCGGTGCACATCTCAGGCGAATCGGGCACGGGCAAGGAGCTGGTGGCGCGGCTGATCCATGAGACAGGCCCCCGCCGCGACGGCCCATTCGTGCCCGTGAACTGCGGCGCCATTCCGTCCGAGCTGATGGAGAGCGAATTTTTCGGGCATCGGAAGGGATCCTTCACCGGAGCCGTCAGCGACAAGGTGGGCCTGGTGCAAACGGCGGACGGCGGCACCCTGTTTCTCGACGAGATCGGCGACCTGCCCCTTTCCATGCAGGTGAAGCTGCTGCGTGTGATCCAGGAGCAGAGCGTGCGGCGCGTTGGCGACTCCCGCGAGGAGCAGGTCAACGTGCGCATCCTTTCGGCGACTCACCTGAAACTCGGCGAGCTGGTGGCGAAGGGCGAATTCCGCGAAGACCTCTACTATCGAATCAACGTGATCGAGCTGCGCGTGCCGCCGCTCAGGGAGCGCGGCGACGACGTGCTGGCGCTCGCGGACGAAATCCTGAAGCGGCTGGGCTCGTCGCTCGCCATCCTGGACGACAGTGCGAAGACGGCGCTCTGCCGCTATCCCTTCCCCGGCAACGTCCGCGAGCTGGAGAACCTGCTCGAGCGGGCAGTGACCCTGTGCGCATCGGGCCAGGTGACCGAAAGCGACCTGAACCTCCGGGGGCGGGACGGAACGCAGGCGCCGGCGGAGCAGCCGCCGTCATGGGCGCTCGGCGACCAGGTCGAAGACGTGCAGCGCCAGGCGATCGTCGCCGCCCTGGAAAGAACCCGTTACAACAAGACCGCCGCGGCGAAGCTTCTGGGCCTGTCCTTTCGCCAGCTCCGCTACCGGATCAAGAAGCTCGGAATCGACTGAGTCCAGACTGACAATTCTTGTCACTTTCCGACAACAGGCGTCCGTCACTGTCGTTGAAAGCGGGCATCCAGCCGCACCGGGCGATCTTGTTTTCAGCCTATAACTTCTTAAATTACCGCTAGATACAGTGACTGAGCGAAATCTGGCACGGCGCTTGCTACTAGTCCGGCACAGGCGGCAACGCCGTGGCTTTTGTGCTGTCAACAACATTTCCTCAGGGAGATAGAGAAATGAAGAACGTCCAACAGGGTTTTACCCTTATCGAACTGATGATCGTGGTCGCGATCATCGGCATCCTGGCGGCCATCGCCATTCCGGCGTACCAGGATTACACGATCCGCGCGCAAGTGGCCGAGGGCCTCGCGCTGACGGGTGCCGCCAAGGTCGCCGCGACCGAGTACTGGCAGGACCGGGGCAAGTTTCCCGCATCCAACGAGTCCGCCGGCCTTGCCACTGCCAACACCATCACGGGCAAGTACGTGGACTCCGTGTCAGTGACGGGTAACCAGATCACCGTAACCTACGGTGGCGAAGCCAACCAGAAGATCAATGCTGCGACCCTCACGCTGACGGCTGACTCGGCCGGCGGCAGTGTTGAGTGGGACTGCGCTGGTGGCACGACATTGAGCGGCGAGCCGCAGTGGCTGCCGTCGTCCTGCCGGTAACATCTACTCCAGGCAATCGCTTGCCTGCACAAAGCCCCGGCTATGCCGGGGCTTTTTTTTTATATCCGGTGCAATGAGCGAGGGCCGCGGGAATTCGGATAAACTCGCATCGGGCGCCGAAATGGCAGGCGCGCTCGACATGCGGCTACTGTTCATGACCCACGACCGAAGGGGCTTCACCCTCATCGAGCTGATGATCGTGATCGCGATCATCGGCATCCTTGCGTCGCTCGCGATTGCCGCCTACCAGACCTACACGGTCCGGGCCCAGGTTGCCGAGGGCATCAGCTTCGCGGCCGCCGCCAGGGTTCCCGTCGCCGATGTCTACCGGGCCAGCGGGTCGACACCGAAAACCCGGGTCGATGCGGGGATGTCGCCGGACCCCGCGGATTCGCAGGGCAATTACGTATCCGAGATCCGGATCGTCAACGGCAGGGTCGACGTGTACTTCGGCAACAATGCCCACGCGGACCTTGCCGGCAGGTCGCTGTCATTGACCCCGTACGTCTCCGGCGGCGACGCGGTGACCTGGCGGTGCGGCAAAGCCCCGGCGCCCGCGGGCCGGCCCATGAGTGACGGAACGACCACGGCCGACTACCAGCCGGGGACCATAGACGACCGCTACCTGCCGTCGGGCTGCCGGTAGGGACCCCTTGCCGGGACGGCAGCAAGCCCCTTTGACCATAATAATTCCGCAACTGTGAACGGCACCACAAAACGCAGTTGATCCGTTCTTTTGGATCGGTGAGACTGTAACGTCCAGAGAACCCTACAGTAGCCGGCAGGACCGGACAGCGGATCCTTACATGGCAGCAACGGCATCACAATCGACATTAACCGGCTTGCCGCGCCGCCTGGTCCAGGACGGCATCATCGCCGAAGCGACCCTGCTGGAGGCGACCGAGGCCGCCCGCAGGGAGAAGCTGCCGCTGGTCGCCTACCTGGTGGCCAACGACCTGGCGAATTCCCGCGCGATCGCGGTTGCGGCATCGCACGAATTCGGCGTGCCGCTGCTCGACCTGGATGCGATCGAGATCGACCTGGACGTGCTGCGATCGGTCGACCAGAAGCTGCTGAACAAGCACCGCGTCCTGCCGCTGATCAAGCGCGGCCAGCGCCTGTTTCTCGGGATATCCGATCCTACGAACCTGCAGGCGATCGACGAGATCCGGTTCCAGACGAGCCTGCGCATCGACCCGGTCGTGGTGGAGCAGGCGAAGCTCGAGGAGCGCATTACCAAGGCGCTCGAAGCGGTCGATACGTCCATGTCCTCGCTCGACGACGAGGATTTCGACGCGCTCGACAACCTCGACGTGTCCAGCGGCGACGAGGAACACGAGGACATCACGCGCGACGACATCGAGGACGCGCCGGTTGTCCGCTTCGTCAACAAGGTGCTGCTGGACGCCATCAAGCGCGGCGCGTCCGACATTCACTTCGAGCCGTACGAGAAAATCTTTCGCGTGCGTACCCGGCTGGACGGCGTGCTGTCGGAGGTCGCGCAGCCGCCCGTCGCCCTCGCGAACAAGGTCTGCGCACGGCTCAAGGTCATGTCCCGGCTGGATATCGCGGAACGCCGGGTACCGCAGGACGGCCGCATCAAGATGCGGCTCTCGAAGAACCGGGCCATCGACTTTCGCGTCAATACCTGCCCTACCCTGTTCGGGGAAAAGATCGTGCTGCGTATTCTCGACCCGAGCAGCGCCAAGCTCGGGATCGATGCGCTCGGGTACGACGAGCAACAGAAAGCGCTGTACCTGAAGCACCTCGCGAAACCCTACGGCATGATCCTGGTGACGGGGCCTACCGGTTCCGGTAAGACCGTGTCGCTGTACACGGGCCTGAACATCCTGAATACCGTGGACCGCAACATTTCCACGGCGGAGGACCCGGCGGAAATCAACCTTCCCGGCGTCAACCAGGTCAACGTCAATCCGAAGGTCGGGTTGACCTTTGCCTCGGCACTGAAAGCCTTTCTCCGGCAGGACCCGGACGTGATCATGGTCGGCGAAATCCGCGACCTGGAGACGGCGGAAATCGCCATCAAGGCCGCCCAGACCGGCCACCTCGTGTTGTCGACGCTGCATACCAACGATGCGCCGCGCACCCTGACGCGCATGGTCGACATGGGCGTCAAGCCCTACGCCATCGCGTCATCCGTCAGCCTGATCATCGCCCAGCGCCTGGCACGAAGGCTTTGCGACAACTGCAAGGAAGTGAAGGACATCCCGAAAGAGGCGCTGGAGAAGGAAGGCTTCGATAAAAGCGAGCTGAATGGCCTGACGATCTTCCGCGCGGTTGGCTGCAAGCTGTGCAACGAAGGCTACAAGGGGCGGCTCGGCATCTTCCAGGTCATGGAGGTCTCGGAGACCATGGGCCGGATCATCATGGAAGGAGGCAATGCCATGCAGATCGCGGACCAGGCGACAAAGGAAGGGGTGGTCGATCTCAGGCGCGCTGGCCTGAACAAAGTCAAGGAAGGGCTTACCAGCCTGGATGAGATCAACCGCGTTACGATCGAGTAAGCGGACCGGTTTTACGGAAGAGACGACAATGGCTGAATCAGCGACAGCAAGCATACCCTTCCTGTGGGAAGGCACGGACCGGCGCGGTAAAAAAGTCAAGGGCAAGAGCATGGCGGCCAGCGAAGCCGCCGTGCGCGCCGACCTCAGGCGGCAGGGTGTCGTCCCTAGCCGTATAAAGAAGCAAAGCAAAGGCCTGTTCAGCGGCACGGCCAAGATAACCACCGCGGACATCGCGATCTTCAGCCGGCAACTCGCGACCATGCTGTCGGCCGGAATACCCCTGGTGCAGGCGTTCGAGATCGTCGGCAACGGGCATGAGAACGCAGCCATGCAGAAGCTGATCCTGTCCATCAAGGCCGACGTAGAGGGTGGCTCGGCCCTTGCCGAAGCAATGGGCAAGCACCCGCTCTATTTCGACGATCTTTTCGTCAACCTGGTCGAGGCGGGCGAGCAGGCCGGTGCACTGGAGACGCTGCTCGACAAGATTGCCACGTACAAGGAAAAGACCGAGGCCATCAAGAAGAAGATCAAGAAGGCCCTGACCTACCCCGCGGCGGTGCTGGTCGTCGCGTTCGTGGTCACGGTCATCCTGCTCATTTTCGTCATCCCGGCCTTCGAGGAGCTGTTCCAGGGCTTTGGCGCCGACCTGCCGGCATTCACGCAGATGGTCATCGACCTGTCCGTGTTCGTTCGCCAACAGGGCTGGATCCTCGCACTGTTGCTGATAGGCAGCGTGATGACCTTCCTGTACTTCAAGAAGCGCTCCCGCGCGATGCGGCACTTCCTCGACAGGGTGGCGCTGAAGGCGCCCATCATTGGCCCCATCCTGCAGAAGGCCGCCATTGCGCGTTACGCGCGGACGTTGTCGACGATGTTCAGCGCCGGCGTGCCGCTCGTGGAAGCGCTGGAGTCGGTTTCCGGCGCCACCGGCAATATCGTGTACGAGGTCGGCGTCCTGCATATGAAAGACGAGGTCGCCACCGGCCAGCGGCTGCAGCAGGCGATGGAGAACACCGATCTCTTCCCCAACATGGTGATCCAGATGATCGCCGTCGGAGAGGAATCGGGCTCGCTCGACGAGATGTCGGCGAAAGTGGCCGACTTCTACGAAGATGACGTGGACAACGCCGTCGACAACCTCAGCAGCCTGCTGGAACCGATGATCATGGCGATACTCGGCGTGCTCGTCGGCGGGCTGGTGGTCGCGATGTACCTGCCGATCTTCAAGATGGGCGCGGTGGTCTGACGGGCGGGGAATCCGGTATTCCGGCGAGGGAGCTAACTCGACGGGGGGTCGCCCGCATGGCGGGCTCCTGCAGGGGCCATGCGGATGATCTTTGAGGTTTTTGCCGCTTCGCCGTTGTTGTTCATCGGCGCGGTTTTTCTCGCGTCGCTGCTGGTCGGCAGCTTTCTCAATGTCGTCATTCACAGGCTCCCGATCATGATGGAGCGGGAATGGCGCGCGCAGTGCGCGGAACTGGCTGACCTGCCTGCGACCGCGATTCCGGAGGGCCGTTTCGACCTCGTCGCACCGGGCTCGCGATGCCCGTCCTGCAACGCGCCCATCACCGCGGCGCAGAACATCCCCGTGCTGAGTTACCTGTTGCTGCGCGGCCGCTGCGCGAACTGCAAGGCACGAATCTCGCCCCGCTACCCCGCGGTCGAGCTCCTGACCGCCATCCTCGGCGCAATCGCCGCCTGGCGCTTCGGTATCGGCTGGGAGGCCGCGGCGGCGGTGCTTTTCACCTTCGCCCTGGTGGCCATCAGCGCCATCGACATCGATCACCAGATCATCCCGGATTCCATCTCCCTGCCGCTCCTGTGGATCGGCCTGTTCCTGAGCCTCTGGCATCCCCTGCCCGGCTCGGAAGTGCTGTTCATCGATCCGAAAGACAGCATCGCGGGCGCGCTGGCGGGTTACCTCAGCCTGTGGTCGATCTATCATCTGTTTCGCCTGCTCACCGGGAAGGAAGGCATGGGTTACGGCGATTTCAAGCTGCTTGCGGCACTCGGCGCCTGGCTCGGCTGGCAGATGTTGCCGCTGATCATCCTGCTGTCCGCGCTGGTGGGCGCGCTGGTCGGCATCGCGCTGATGGTATTCCGCCGCCACGACCGCAACGTGCCTATTCCCTTCGGGCCCTACCTCGCCGCCGCCGGCTGGGTGGCGCTGGTATGGGGCGAGCAGATCATCGACTGGTACCTCGGTTACGCGGGCTGATGGCCGGGCAGACCCCGCTCAGGATCGGATTGACGGGCGGCGTCGCCAGCGGCAAGTCGACTGTCGCCGACCTGTTTGCCCGCGAGGGCGTACCCATCATCGATACGGATGTGATCGCGCGCGAGGTCGTGGAGCCCGGGCGGCCAGCGCTGGCCGAAATCGTGCAGGAATTCGGGCGCGGCATCCTCGACGAGCAAGGGCAGCTGCACCGCCGCCGCTTGCGCAATCTGGTTTTCCAGGACGATAAAAGGCGACAAACCCTGGAGCGGATCCTGCACCCGCGCATCCGCGAGGAAACCCGGCTGCGTGCCGCCACCGCCGGCGGCCCCTACCAGGTCATCGTCGTGCCCCTGCTCGCCGAGTCCCCGATGAAAGCGGAGATGGATCGCATCCTGGTGGTGGACGTCAGCGAGGAAACACAGCTCGAGCGCCTGCTGCAACGTGACGCCGAAAGCGAGCTACAGGCGCGCCGCATGATCGCCGCCCAGGCAAGCCGTGAAGACCGGCTCGCCATCGCCGACGACGTGATCGATAACAGCGGCACCCTCGAGGCCACCGCCGACCAGGTGCAGCGGCTCCATCGGAAGTACCTGGAGCTCGCCCGCGGGGCATAGCCGATCGCCCGGCTGTCGCAAATGACAGTCATTTGCCCTTGAGCTCGGGGCTGGCGCAGAATACCCGCATGGTACGAGCAGCCTCCCGCTTACAGGCACCGAACGCAGATGGGCGCCAGGTCCAGTACGAGCAGCCCCTGAGCGAGCGCATGCGCACCTTCATGCGCGTCGAGTTCCTCTACCAGCAGCTCCTGTACAACTGCGAGCTGGAGGCCGACTGGGCAACCCGCGCGGCGACCTCCTGCCTCCTGGATATCGTCGCGGTCCTGATGCGGGGCGACGTACGCAGCGACGTCTACAAGGAGCTCGACCGGCAGATCGCACTGCTGCAACGCTACAAGAGCGAACCTGCCGTTGATTCCAAGCGGCTGGACGCGCTGATGCACA
This sequence comes from uncultured Woeseiaceae bacterium, assembly GCA_964607425.1. Classification (GTDB taxonomy): domain Bacteria; phylum Pseudomonadota; class Gammaproteobacteria; order Steroidobacterales; family Woeseiaceae; genus IDS-8. The sequence continues at coordinate 1,945 of CAZSKQ010000048.1, read as the reverse complement.
ACCTCGCCGACAGCCGCAACGGCGTCAACGCGATGGGACCGCAGTTCCTGCAGCCGCTGAAAGACAGCGAATTTTTGAACGCGATCAAGCACAGGAGCGGCATTCCGGGCGGCACTTGCGAATTCGACCTGCCCGTCTACAGCCATTGGCTGCGACACCCCTACGAACGCCGCGCGCGCGATCTTGCCCAGTGGGTCGACGTCGTGCGGCCGGTGTGCGACGCGGTCGTCGAATTGCTATGGCTGACGCGCGAAAGCGCCCAGACCAAGCAGAAGCTCGCGATCAACGGCATGTACCAGTACAACGTGCAGAAGGGGGCGAACTGCCGCCTGCTGCGGGTGTCATTGCCGGAAGGCAGCGAGCTCTTCCCCGAAATCAGCGGCAGCCAGCACCGGTTCACGGTGCGGTTCCTCGAATGGTCGTCGATCGACCGGCGAGCCGTGCAGACCGGGCATGACGTGAGCTTTCAACTCAGCATCTGCTGAGGATCGTGCTTTCACGGTGCGAGTGGCTACGATCCACTCGAAACACTGCTCCCGATCGCAGCGTCGTCAGCCTCGATGCAAGCCCTGATCACAAGGTGGTAGCTTTCCGCCACGGGGCTCCAGTCGAACCGGGCCCGTACCCGCTCGAGGGCGGCTGCCGCCAGTGCAGTACGCAGCCGGCGGCCGGCCAGTGATTTGTCGATGGCGGCCGCGAGCGCTTCCGGATCCTTCTGCGGTACCAGCAATCCCGTGACGCCGGGGACGACATTCTCATGGATTGCCGGCACATCGCTCACGATAACCGGACAACCGCAGCCCATGGCCTCCACCACCACGAGGCCGAAGCCCTCCTGGTCACCGTCGCGGGCTACGACGAACGGAAATACAGCGAGTGCCGCCCGCTGGTACAGCCCGGGTAATTCCCGATGGGGTATGCCGCCGACAAATCGGATCCTCTCCCCGACCCCCAGTTGGTCTGCCCGCGTCAGCAATTGCTCTTTCAGCGGTCCATCCCCAACCACCGTCAGGGTCAGGGAGGGACGCCGTTCCGACAACAAGGCAACCGCCTCCAGCAGGTAGCGCAATCCCTTTTTCTCCACCAAACGCCCGACGAAGATCAGTTCTTCGTGGGCCCTGCGCGAGCTTGCATCCGGTGGCGGGACGAACTGCGTCTCGAGGTCCGTTCCCATGGGAATGACATCGACCGGCACCCCGGGTGCGATTTGCGTGACTTGCGGGACCATGCTCGTGCTGACCACGGTAATCCGGCGGCAACGCCCGAGGGTCCACGCCTTCAGCCACCTGAATACCCATGCTCTCAGGTTGTGCAGGTCTCCTCCGTGGCTCGTGCACAGGACGGGCAGGTTCCTGCCTGCGGCAAAGCAGGCTACCAGGCCTTGCGGAATGATCCAGTGGGCATGGATGACGTCGGGCTTCCACTCACGGACGAGGCGGCGAGTGACCCACCAAAGCGAGATAAAGAAGAAGGGGAGCTGCAAAACCCGCAGGGGGTTTGCCCGGAGGCGGGCCGTGATGCCTCCTGCATAGGCAACGCCCTGCCGGGCGCGCAAGAAGTAACGGAACCTGCGAACTTCGACACCTTCCAGCACCTCCGTCATGGCGGCGCCCGGGGTATCCGGGGCGAGCACCAGCAAATCGGCGGAATCGGACAGGTGGCGGCAAAGGTCCAGTACGAAACGCGGCTCGGTATCTCCCTGCCAACGTGGGAACGTGGAGGTCAGAACAAGTATTCTCGGCCTGGTACCGGGTTGTGCCATCTGTAATTCGAGATATTCGCGCAGCGCCGCATTGTCGCGAAAGTCGGTACCGGATGGAAGGAACGCCGCCCGCCGGCAAACCGGCTCCTGTCCCGCCGTCATTCCACCCCACCAATTATCGTAGCCGCAGGAGCCCGCCATGCGGGCGACAGCCGGGCGCCCTGCAGGAGCCCGCCATGCGGG
>CAZSKQ010000047.1:20949-24159 GCA_964607425.1 uncultured Woeseiaceae bacterium | reverse complement strand
GCTCCATGTGATAGAGCCTGACCGCCTCCCGGTAATCGATCCATTCGAGCGGCATTCCCGCCACGTCTGTTCTCAATACCTGTTGCGAAATGTCTGCAGCCGTGCCGAATCGCATACGCCTGTCCGTTGTCGCAGCTCCTAGTTTGCAGAGAATAACGGGCAGAATGCAACACGCATCCCCTCCACCGCCTGCCCGGCTGCTTGCGCTCGCGCGCCGCTATGCTCATTATTCGCGCTTTGTGTGACCCGGGCGCGACACTCGCAACGGACAGCCGAGCGCCCCGGCCCGCCGCGCGCAGGGTCGTATCGGGGTGTTTCGCCAGCGAAAACCCGATCCGGCCCTCAACGGGCGCCCTACAAACCGGAGAAGAACATGCCGCTGACGGTTGGCGTGCTGAAAGAAACGATGGCAGGCGAGACGCGGGTCGCCCTTACGCCCGAAATCACGGCCAAGCTGCAGAAAACCGGCGTTTCGGTGGTCATGGAACGGGGAGCCGGGGAGGCTTCCCAGTTGCTGGACAGCGACTATACCGGGGTCGGGATGACCGACGCCGAGGGCGTCCTGTCCGCCTGCGGCCTCCTCCTCACCGTACAGCCGGCGCCCGCCGCGGCCGTCGCCAGGCTTGCCCCGGGGTCGGTCGTCGCCGGCCTCATGTACGGACACCTCAACCGGGAGCTGGTGCAGGCGCTGAAGGCGCACAACCTTACCGGGTTCGCCATGGAGCTCATTCCGCGGATTTCGCGCGCACAGAGCATGGACGTCCTGTCGTCGCAGGCCGCGGCCGCCGGCTACGAAGCCGCGCTCATCGCCGCGCGCACGCTCGACAAGTTCTTCCCGATGCTCACGACCGCCGCGGGCACCATCCGGCCGGCGCAGGTGCTGGTGATCGGCGCCGGCGTGGCGGGCCTGCAGGCGATCGCCACCGCGAAACGCCTGGGGGCGGTGGTGAAAGGCTACGACGTGCGCAGCGCGACGCGCGAACAGGTGCAGTCGCTGGGCGCGAAGTTCGTCGAGACCGGGGTCAGCGCGGAAGGGACGGGCGGCTACGCGCGCGAGCTGACCGACGACGAGAAGCGCCAGCAGCAGGAAGCGCTCGACAAGGAGATCGCGGTGTCGGATGTCGTGATCAGCACGGCGGCCATTCCGGGCCGGGCCGCACCCAAAATCATTTCCGCGGCCGCCGTGGCCGCGATGAAACCGGGCGCGGTGATCGTCGACCTTGCCGCCGAGACCGGCGGCAACTGCGAGTTGACGCGTGCCGGCGAAACGGTGATCGAAAACAAGGTGAAGATCGTCGGCCCGGTGAACCTGCCCGCGGCTCTCGGCCGGCACACCAGCGAGATGTACGCACGCAATCTCTTCAATTTCATCAGCCCCGCGATAAAGGACGGAGAGCTCGCGATCGACTGGGAAGACGAAGTGTTCGCTGCCTCCGTGCTGACCCGTGACGGCGAGATCCGGCACGAAGCCACGCGCACTGCACTCGAAGGGGAGCTGGCCCGATGATTGACGGTTTCATTGCACTTTATATTTTCATGCTGGCCGCGTTCGTCGGGCACGAGGTCATCGGCCGTGTGCCGGTCATCCTGCACACGCCGCTGATGTCGGGCTCCAACTTCGTGCACGGCATCGTGCTCGTCGGCGCCATGGTCGCGCTCGGCCACGCCGATACGACGCTCGAAACCATCATCGGCTTCATCGGCGTCGTCCTGGCCGCCGGTAACGCCGTGGGCGGCTACGTCGTCACCGAGCGCATGCTGGAGATGTTCAAGAGCAGCAAGGAGACGCGCTGATGGCCGCCGGACTCGACGCCCGCTGGCTCATCGAGGTCGCCTACTTCGCCGCGGCTATCCTGTTCATTTTCGGGTTGAAACGCATGAGTTCGCCCGTGACGGCGCGGGGCGGCATCCTGTGGGCCGGCGCCGGCATGCTCGTCGCGACGCTGATCACGTTCCTGTACCCGGGCATGGGCAACTACGGCCTCATCATCGTCGCCATCGCGATCGGCGGCATCCTGGCCTGGATCAGCGGCAAGCGCGTCGCCATGACCGACATGCCGCAGATGATCGCGCTGTACAACGGTATGGGCGGCGGCGCCGCGGCCGCCATTGCGGCGGTGGAACTGTTCGGCGGCGAGCAGCACGGGCTCACATTCGGCGTGCTCGCGGTGCTCGGGGGATTGATCGGTGCGGTGTCGTTCAGCGGCAGCCTCATCGCCTTCGCCAAGCTGCAGGGGATCATGAAGCGCACCGTGCGCTTCGGCGGGCAGCAGGTCGCGAACCTCGCCCTGCTCACGGTCACCATCGTGCTGGCCGGCATCGTGGTGGCCCAGCAAGGCGAGATCGGCTGGGCCATCGTGTTCTTCCTGCTCGCGCTGGCTTTGGGCGTTGCGATGACCCTGCCGATCGGCGGCGCCGACATGCCGGTCGTTATCTCCCTTTATAACGCGCTTACCGGCCTCGCTGTCGCTTTCGAGGGTTTCGTGCTGCAGAACGCCGCGATGATCATCGCCGGCACGGTCGTCGGTGCCGCCGGTACCCTGCTGACGCGCCTGATGGCCAAGGCAATGAACCGCTCGCTCGCCAACGTGCTCTTCTCCGGTTTCGGGGACACGGCCGCAGCGGCGACCGCCGTGGAAGGCACCATGAAGCCGATCGACGCTTCCGACGCCGGCATCATGATGGCCTTTGCCAGCAAGGTGCTGATCGTGCCGGGCTACGGCATGGCGGTCGCGCAAGCGCAGCACAAGGTCTGGGAGCTCGCCCAGCTCCTGATCGAGCGTGGCGTCGACGTGAAGTTCGCCATCCACCCGGTCGCCGGCCGCATGCCGGGTCACATGAACGTGCTCCTCGCCGAAGCGGGCGTACCCTACGACATCATCTACGACGAGAACGAGATCAATGCCGAGTTCGCGACCGCGGACGTCGCGCTCGTGATCGGCGCCAACGACGTCGTCAATCCGGTCGCTCGCACCGATCCTTCCAGCCCCATATACGGTATGCCCATCCTGAACGCTGACAAGGCGAAGAACGTTGTAATCATCAAGCGCGGGCAGGGAGCCGGGTTCTCGGGCATCGAGAACGCCCTTTTCTTCCTCGACCAGACACGCATGCTCTACGGCGACGGCCAGGCGATGGCCTCGGAGCTCATCCACGCGGTGAAATCCCTGTAGGAGCCCCCCGTGCGGGCGCCCGCACTGTAGGAGCCCG
>CAZSKQ010000047.1:0-20849 GCA_964607425.1 uncultured Woeseiaceae bacterium | reverse complement strand
CCATGCGGGCGACCGCACGGGAGTCGATGCAGGAGCCCGCCATGCGGGCGACCGCACGGGAGTCGATGCAGGAGCCCGCCATGCGGGCGACCGCGCGGTCGAATGGAAGGGTCGACATTGGTCGCCCGCATGGCGGGCTCCTACAGGTCCGTTGGGTCGGTCATGAACGATGGTTCCCGTCATTCCGCGGCCTCCGGGCCCGTATTGAGGGTCGCGGTCAACGCGCCGCTGTCGCGACTGTTCGATTACCTGCCGCCGGACGGTGGGCTGCCGGCCCCAGGATGCCGGGTGCTCGTGCCCTTCGGTCGACGGCAGGTGAGCGCGCTCGTCCTGGAGATCGGCCAGGGCAGCGAGCTGCCGAAAACCCGGCTGAAGCGCGCCCTGCGGGTTCTCGACGAAGAGCCACTGCTCGGCGAAGCGGATCTCAGGCTCATCCGGTTTACCAGCGACTATTATCATCACCCGATCGGCGAGGTGGTCGCGGCGGCACTGCCGGCGGCCCTGCGGCAGGCAAGGCCGCTCTATGGGACAGTCCGCGAAGTCGTCGCCACCGCCGCGGGTGCCGCGGCTGACCTGGATGCGCTCGGGCGGAGGGCGCCCCGGCAGGCGGCGCTGATGGCGCTGCTTCGGCGGCGCGACGGGCGCGCCGGCTTCGCGGCGCTGGACGATGCACTGCCCGGCTGGACGCGGGCGCGCAAGGCACTGCTGGAGAAAGGCTGGATCAGGATCGTCGAGCGGCCGGACAGCGAGCTGGCCGGCGGGCCACGCGAGGGAGCGCCCGCGGCAGCCCCGCGGCTGAACGCCGACCAGGCGGCGGTACTCCGGGCCATGCAGGGCAGAGGCGGGTTCGAGGTCACGCTGCTCGACGGGGTCACCGGCAGCGGCAAGACGGAGGTCTACCTGCGGCTCATCCAGGACGTGCTGGCGGCGGGCAAACAGGTGCTCGTGCTGGTGCCCGAGATCGGCCTCACCCCGCAGCTCCTCGCACGGCTGGAGCAGCGACTGGCGATCGCGCCCGTCGTGCTGCACTCCTCTCTCGGCGACGTCGAGCGGCTCGCGGGGTGGCGGGCGGCGCGGGACGGTAGCGCGCGCTTGCTCCTCGGCACGCGCTCGGCCGTGTTCGCGCCGCTCAAGGATGCGGGACTCATCATCGTCGACGAAGAGCACGACAGTTCCCTCAAGCAGCAGGAGGGCCTGCGATACTCCGCCCGCGACCTCGCCGTCGCCCGTGCCAAGCAGCTGGACATCCCGGTCGTGCTCGGCTCCGCAACGCCCTCGCTCGAATCGCTGCAGCGCGCGCTCGACGGCAGCTACCGGCGGCTCGTCCTGCCGGTGCGGGCCGGCAACGCGACCGAGCCGCACCTCAGGCTCGTCGACCTGCGGCAGCATCCGGCCGAAGAGGGCTTGAGCGCGCCCCTGCTCGCGGCCATCGAACGGCATCGCAGCGGCGGCGGCCAGGTGCTGGTATTTTTGAACCGCCGCGGCTTTGCGCCCACCCTGATCTGCCAGCAGTGCGGCACGGTCGCCGAGTGCCGGCGCTGCGACGCCAGGATGACGGTGCATGCCGCCGCCGGCCGCCTTCTCTGCCACCACTGCGGGGCGCTGCGCCCGCTAGATCGCCTTTGCCCCGAGTGCGGCGGCGAATGCCGGCCGCTGGGACAAGGAACACAGCGCCTGGAGGCAGCGTTGCAGGCACGCTTCGGTACGGACCAGGTCGCGCGGATCGACAGTGACAGCACGCGCAGGAAGGGTGCCATGACCCGCGCGCTCGCGATGGCGGCGTCCGGTGAAACCGCCATCCTCGTCGGCACGCAGATGCTGTCGAAGGGCCACCATTTCCCCAACCTCACGCTGGTCGCCGTTGTCGATGCCGACCAGGGGCTGTTCAGCACCGACTTCCGCGGCACGGAAAGGCTGGCGCAGGCGCTCGTGCAGGTCGCGGGGCGCGCGGGCCGCGAGCGCCGCCAGGGCGAAGTTCTGATCCAGACGGCGTTTCCCGCGCACCCGTTCTGGACGGCTCTCCGCAGCGGCGGTTATGCGCGTGTCGCCATGCAGGCGCTGGAAGAACGCCGACTCGCGGGCTGGCCGCCCTTCTCGCGCCTCGCGTTGCTGCGCGCCGCCGCCCCGAAAAGGCCGGACGCGCACCGCTTTCTCGATAGCGCCGTCCGGCTGGCGCGCCCCATCGCCGGGGACGAAGTCCGCCTGCTCGGTCCGGTCAGCGCCCAGATGGAACGCAAGGCGGGCCGCTACCGTGCCCAGCTTCTCATCCAGAGTGCCAACCGACCCAGGCTGCACGAGCTGCTCGCCGCCCTGCGCCCGGCACTGGAAGCGGATCCGGCGGGGCGGCGCGTGCGCTGGTCCATCGACGTGGACCCCATCGACCTTTTCTGATAAAGCCGCCATGGCGGGCGTTCTTGTCGCGACCGCCGTGCCGTTGTCGAATAATGCGCGTTAGAATTGCGCACTCTTCAGCAGCGGCCAACGGGAAACCAGCACTTCGTGAAAGAAAGCGTCGAACAACTCGTCCGCCAGGCGATCCTGCGCGTACCGGAACTGAAGGACAACGCCGGGATACAGTCGGTCGGCGCGACCGTCGAACGCACGCGCGATCCGCGCCACGGCGATTTCACGACTAACGTGGCGATGCGCCTCGCCGGCACCGTGGGGCGCAAGCCGCGCGAGCTGGCCGGCGCGATTGCGGCGCAGATGCCGGAAAGCGATTTGATCGCCGGCGTGGAGATTGCAGGTCCCGGCTTCATCAACTTTCGCCTCGGGCCGAAAGCATGGCATCGCGAGATTGCCGAGGTACTGCACGCCGGCGCCGATTACGGCCGGCAGCCGGCGCGCACCGAACCGCGCATCCTGGTCGAGTTCGTGTCGGCCAACCCGACCGGCCCGCTGCACGTCGGGCATGGCCGCGGTGCCGCATACGGCGCGAGCGTCGCCAACCTGCTGGAAGCCGCGGGCTACCCCGTGCAGCGCGAATACTACGTCAACGACGCCGGCCGGCAGATGGATATCCTGGGCGTCAGTATCTGGCTGCGTTTGCTGGAGGCACGGGGACAGGCGATCGCCTTCCCGGCGGCCGGCTACCGCGGCGACTACATCCGCGACATCGCCGCGAGCATCGATACCTCCGGAGTGCCGGAGGTCGACGCCGCGGCCTTGCAGCGGGAACTGCCGCCGGACGAACCCGAAGGCGACAAGGAAGCGTACATCGGCGCCCTCATCGAGGCGGCCGAACGGCACCTGGGCGCGGCGGCCTTCAACAGCGTGCGCCAGCAGGCGCTGGAATCGATCCTCGGCGACATTCGCGACGACCTCGCGGAGTTCGGCGTGACCTACGACCGCTGGTATTCCGAACAAAGCCTCGCCGAAGGCGCAATCGAGGCGGCGCTGGCGGAGCTCGACAAACGCCGCATGCTGTACCGGAAGGACGGCGCTACCTGGTTTCGCGCCACCGACTACGGGGATGAGAAAGACCGGGTCGTCGTGCGCGAGAACGGCAAGACCACCTACTTCGCCTCGGACATCGCGTACCACTACGACAAGCGCCGGCGCGGTTTCGATCACCTGCTGGACGTGCTCGGCGCGGATCACCACGGTTACGTGGCCCGGGTGGGCGCGGGGCTCGAAGGCATGGGCTATGCCAGCGACTGCCTGGAGGTACGGCTGGTGCAGTTCGTCACGCTCTACCGCGGCGGCGAGAAGCTGTCGATGTCGACACGTTCCGGCGAGTTCGTCACGCTGCGCCAGCTGCGCGAGGAAGTCGGCAACGACGCAGCGCGCTTTTTCTACGTCATGCGCTCCAATGACCAGCACCTCGATTTCGACCTGGAGCTGGCGAAAAGCCACTCGAACGAGAACCCGGTCTATTACATCCAGTACGCGCACGCGCGGGTCGCGAGCGTTTTCCGGCAGCTCGCCGAGCGCGAACTGGAATTCGACCGCGCGGCCGGCATCGAGAACCTGCCGCTCCTCGTTGCAGCGCACGAAGAATCGCTGATGCGTACCGTCAGCCGCTACCCGGAGATCCTGGAGCTCGCGGCCGCGAATCGCGCCCCGCACACTCTGGTACATTACCTGCGTGATCTCGCGAACGATTTTCATACCTACTACAACGCGCACACCTTCATTGTCGGCGATGCCGCGTTGCGCAACGCGAGGCTGGCCTTGATCTCCGCGGCGCGCCAGGTAATCGCGAGCGGACTCGGGATTCTCGGCGTTTCGGCGCCGCAATCGATGTAGATGGCAAGACGGCGGCGACCGGCAAAACGGCGCGAGAGCGAGTTTCCGGGCTGGGCCTGGATGCTGTTCGGGCTGGCCATTGGCCTGTCCGTCGCGCTCGCGATCTTCATCAACGGCCGGAAGGCTGAATTCGAACCGCAGCCGGTCGCGCAGCAGCCGGCCAGCGTGAGCGCACCGCTGGAGGAACAGGCGCCCGCCGCCGCGGCGGCGCCGGCAGCGGAGGTGCCCGCTTCGCGTTTCGACTTCTACAATATGCTGCCGAACTTCGAGGTGATCATCCCCGAAGAGGAAAAGGAAGTAAGCACCGACACCACCGAACGCGCCGTCGTTACGCCGGGGGTGTACGTGCTGCAGGTCGGTTCGTTCGCGCAGTACGCGGACGCGGACCGCCGGCGGGCGCAGCTTGCCCTCCAGGGAATAGAATCCGAGATCCAGCGCGTGCAAATCGCGGACAAGACGTATCACCGCGTGCGCATCGGTCCTATCAAGGACCTGGAGCAGCTGAACGTGCTGAGGAGCCGCTTGCGGGAGGCGGACATGGACGTGCTGCGGATCCGGCTGAGCGATTGATGCGAGGGGGTGCGATTTCCGGGGGGCGCCCGTGAAACAGGCCGCGGGGGTTTTGGTGCTGCTGATTCTCGCCGCATGCGCTTCGGCCCCGCCGCAGCCGGCGGCTGGCGGCGAAGCGGCCGAACCGTCCGCGCAGCCCTCCGAGCGGCCCCCGCCATCCGCGCCCGGGCAGCCCCGCGCCGCACTGACACGGACCATCACCGTCGCCGCTGTCGGCGACATGATGCTCGGCACCGATTACCCCGAGAACCACCTGCCGGACGACGACGGCGTGTCGTTCCTGGCCGAAGTCGCGCCGCTGCTCAACGCCGCGGATATCGCTTTCGGCAATCTCGAAGGCGTGCTGGTCGACGGCGGCACACCGCGCAAGACCTGCAGCAATCCGAGCGCCTGCTTCCTGTTCCGTTCACCCGCGCGGTATGTCGAGCACTACGTCAATGCCGGCTTCGACGTGCTGAGCCTCGCGAACAACCATGCCCGCGACTTCGGCGAGGCGGGCCGCAGCGCGACGATGCGGACGCTGGCCGACGCCGGTATCCTGCATTCGGGGCGGGAGGGCGACTTCGCGAGCTTCGAGGCCGCGGGGCTCAAGGTCGCGCTGCTGGCATTTTCGGTGACGCGGGAATCGAACCTGATGCACGCATACGCGTTGGCCGCCGATACCGTTGCCGCACATGCGGCTATCCATGACATCGTCATCGTGTCGTTCCATGGCGGCGCCGAGGGCGCCGGCGTGACCCGCATCCCGTTCGCGGAAGAATGGTACTTCGGGGAACCGCGCGGTGACGTCGTGCGCTTCGCGAGGAGCATGGTCGATGCGGGCGCGGACCTGGTGCTGGGTCACGGCCCCCATGTCGTGCGCGGGATGGAACGTTATCGCGAGCGCCTGATCGCCTACAGCCTCGGCAACTTCGCGACCTATTACGGTATCAGCGTAGACGGCCTGAACGGCATCGCCCCGGTGCTCGTGGCGACACTGGACCAGGATGGCCGCTTTGTCGAAGGCCGGATCCATTCCACCAGGCAGGTCCGGCCGGCGGGCCCGAGCCTCGATCCGGAGCAGCAGGCGCTACGCCTGATCCGGCAGCTCAGCACCGACGATTTCGTAACCCCGGGAATCAGCTTCGAAACGGACGGCCGGCTGCTACCGGCGGAGCGCAGCACGTTCGTGGAGCACCGCACGGAGACCGCCGCCCCGTCGGAGCCTGCTGTTGCGGGCGACGGGAACGAGCCTTAGTGGAGGCTGGGGCGAGCCTTGCCGGAGGCTTTGCCCTGTAGGAGCGCGCCGCGCGCGCGACCGACGCCGCGCCCGATTGTCACCAGCCGGTCGATGCCTTGCCACGGGAGGCATCGCGCGCAATGCGCGCTCCTACGACCGGGCGGCCGGTAAGAGTCTCATCGCGGCAGGTTGGCACCGATCCCGGGGAGGGGTGGCAGTAGAGGTCTTTAGCGGAATGGTGGCGCCGATCCCCCGAGTAGGTGGCAGGGCGGAGGGGCGACCGGGGAGGCCTTTGGCGGAATGGCTCCCTTCGGGACCTTCGGTCCCGGCGGTCCGCTTTATTTCCGCCAAAGGCCTCCCCGGTCACCCCTCCGCTTCCCGCCGTCGTGGCAGCGTGGTTCTGTAGCGACGCGGAATTCGGGGCGGCGGCGTTGGGATGCAGGAGCGCACATTGCGCGCGATGCCACGTTTATGCGCTTTGACATCGCGCGCGATGCGCGCTCCTGCATTCCCGCGTCGCGTCGAAGACCACCGGTCAGTCGTCGCTGCCGGAGACCGCGCGGAAGTCGACTCCCAGGGATCGCAGTTTACGGTAGAGGTGCGTGCGCTCCATGCCCACGCGTTTGGCGAGGCGCCCTACCTTGCCGTCGCATAGCATGAGCTGCTGCTGCAGGTAGGCGCGCTCGAACTGCTCGCGCGCTTCGCGCAGCGGCAACGACAGCAGGTCCTGCTTCACCAGCGGTTCGTCCGCCTGCGAGCCGACGGCAAGCTCCCGCTCGACCTCCTCCAGCGTGATTTCCTCGCGCGCGCCCGTGAGCAGGAGCCGGCGCACGAGGTTTTTCAGCTCGCGCACGTTGTCCGGCCACGGGTAGTTGCGCAGGCGATTCTGTGCCGCGACGCTGAAGCGCCTGAACGCCAGTCCTTCCGAATCCACGAGCTTGTCCACGTAGTAGCTCAACAGTTCGGGAACGTCCTCGGCGTACTCACGCAGTGGGGGCACGCGCAGGCTCAGGATGTTCAGGCTGGCGATAAGCTCCCGCCTCAAGCGTCCGCTGTCTATTGCACTCTCGTAATCCTGGTTGACCGTCGCGAGGATACGCGCCTGCATTTCGACCGGGCTGTGGCCGCCGACGCGCCGGAAACGCCCCTGCTCCAGCGCGCTCAGGATCAGCTTCTGCGCCAGTTCGTCGAGATCGGTCAGCTCTTCGATAATGAGCGTGCCGTTCGCGGCCCGCTCGAACACGCCGGGTCGGATCACGCCGTCCCTTTCGCTGCCGAAGAGCTGTTCCTCGGTGTTGCTTTCCGTCAAAGACGCGGCGAGCAGCACTTCGAGCTCGCCGTTCGCGCGATTGCTGAGCACGTGAATATAACGCGCGAAAGCGCCGCGCCCCGTGCCCGGCTCGCCTATCAGGAGCACCGGTGAGTTATGGCCCGCGAACTGCTGCACCTTGTCGCGCAGGTTCTGCATCAGGCGGCTGCGCCCGACCGGCGCGAGCAGCGACGGCAGCAGCTCACGCGTGGGGCCGACCTGTGTCCGCGCACTTTCCAGCGCTCGTTCCACGGTGCGCAGCAGCTTCGCGATGGACAGCGGCTTCTCGACGAAATCGAAGGCACCGAGGCGGGTGGCTTCCACGGCGGTATCGACCGTGCCGTGACCGGACATGATCACCACCGGCGCATCGAGGCCGCCGTGTTCGGACCATTCCCGCAGCAGCGTGATGCCGTCGGTATCCGGCATCCAGATGTCCAGCAGGATCAGGTCGACCTTGTTGTGCTCGCGCACGTTACGCGCTTCCGCGGCATTACCGGCGACGGTGACACGGTAGTTCTCATCCGTCAGTATTTCCTGGATCAGCGCCCGGATGTCCTCCTCGTCGTCGACTACCAGGACATGTGCCGTACTCATGCTCTTTCCCTCCGTCTCTCGGTGCGTCGAGGCAACATCAAGCTCATCGCTTCCCGCGCCGCTTCATTGACGGGCAGCTGGATGCGTATCACAGCGCCGCCCTCCTCGCGATTTTCGGCCTCGATCGTGCCTGCGTGTTCTTCAACCAGTTTCTTGACAATGGCCAGCCCCAATCCGGTACCCCGCGGTTTGGTCGTCACGTAGGGATCGAATATCTGGCTGATGGAACCGGCCTGGAATCCGGGACCGTTGTCCGCCACCTCGATCTCGACGACGTCTATGCCGGCGAGCTGCGTCGCGGAAACCGACACGTCCACGTGGCCGGTCTTTGCCACCCCCGCGGTTTCGAGCGCTTCGATCGAGTTGCGGATCAGGTTATGCAGTATCTGGCGAATGCGGCCGACGTCCGCCGCGACCGTCGGCAGGTCGGAGGTCGTGTGCACCTGAACGTCGATGCCGCTTTCCTGCACGCGGTAGAGGTCCACCACCTCGTGCGCCAGCTTGTCGATATTGAACGGGCTGATGTGGATGTCGGGTGCGCGCGCATAGTCGCTGAACGCGTTGACCATCTCTTTCATGGCTTCCACCTGCTGCACGATCGTGTGCGTTGCGCGGTCGAGAATCTGCGCCTCGTCGCTCGACATCGTGTGCAGGTATTTGCGCCGCAGCCTCTCGGCGGACAGCTGGATCGGCGTCAGCGGGTTCTTGATCTCGTGCGCCAGCCGCCTGGCGACTTCACCCCACGCGGCGTCGCGCTGCGCCTGCAGCAGGGCCGTGATGTCGTCGAACACCACCACGAACCCCGGCGCATGATCGTCGTCGCCCGGCAACGCGGTGCAGGCACAGGTCAAGACCCGTCGCCCGACCTCGCCGCGCAGGATGATCTGCTCGCGCCATTCCGTGTCGGCGGCATTCAGGTGCACGCACGCGACATCGACGAACTGCTCGAGCAGCGGCTCACCTTTGGCCACCTCGGGCAGGTACTCGCCCACGCGGTTCTCGAGATCGACGTTCAGGATGGCGCCGGCGGCCTGGTTGGCCGTGCGAATGCGCAGGTCGGACTCGAGCGATACGACCCCGGTGGACAGCCGTGCGAGGATGACTTCCAGGTTCGCGCGTTCCGCTTCCACCTGCGCTTGGCTGAACGATGCCTGCCGGCGCGCTGCCGAGAGGCGCTGCGTCATGTCGTTGAACGAGTTGATCAGGAACCCGATTTCGTCGCGCGAGGGCGTCGGCAGGCGGGTGTCGAAATCGCCCTTGGCCACCGCCCGCGTACCGGCGACCAGGTTCTGGATGGGCGCGACCAGCCGCCGCGAGAAGAAGAACGCGCCGTACACGGACGCGAGCAGCGAGATCATCAGCACTATCGTGAGGGTGATGGAGATAGTGCGTTTCAGCGGCTCGCGCAGGTAGACGGCGCGCTTGTAATCGCTGTAGGAGGATTCCACCGCGGAAGCCATCCGGCTCATACGCTCGGAGACCGGGAATACCGCGCGCACGACGCTCTGGCCGTTCGGATCCGTGGCGCTGCCGAACGCGATCGCCGTCCGCACCTCGTAGCGGCCGCTTTCCAGCGCTTCGAGGGTGACGTACGGGAGACCCTGCCGGACCTGCAACAGCATTTCATCGGCCGGCGGCCCCGGCATGTTGCCGGCCAGATCGTCGGAGCTCGTGGCGATGATGCGGCCGTTGGGACCGAAGACCGTGATCTCGCTCACCCCGTATTCCAGCCGCAACACGCCCAGCTCGTACACCAGGTCGCGGCCGGTGATGCCGCTAAGGCCGTCGGCGATCCGCGCCGTGGTATCGAGGTAGTCGCTCTTGCGGACGTCGAGCGACGCCTGGCTCAGGGCCAGCGCGTTATCGAGGCCTCGCTCCACTTCGACGTTGAACCACGAATCGATGCCGCGGGTGATGAACTGCATCGAGAAGTAGTAGACGACCAGCAGCGGGAGGACCGCGAGCCCCACGAACATCGCGACCATGCGTGCCTTGAGCTTCGTGCCCGGTACATGCGCGCGGTAGTCGTTGAGCAGCCGCGCGAGGTTGCCGACGATAAGCGCGAGCAGCGCCGCAACGCCGACGACGTTGATCAACAGGATGAGGTTCTGCACCTCGTCGAAGTCGCGTGCGTCCTGGGCGGTACGACTGAGCAGGTAAAACGCGGTCAGTGCCAGGCCGATGCCGATTGCACCGACCATTCCATAGGCTACTTTTCTCAGCGTTCGAGGGACCATTCGTACCACTCACTCTTGAGCTGCCATTCGTCCCGCCAGAAGAACAACAACCTCAGCGGCGCCGGGTATTGCTGGGTGCTGAGCAGCGCCTGCAGGCGGAACCGGTAATTCTCGCCCGGTTCGAGAATCGCGAGGTCGAGGACCGGCAGCTCCTGGATACGCCCGAGGTTGTTCAATGCCGAATAAAGCGTCGCAAACGAATCCTGCTCGCCGCTGTTCAGGTTGCTGACGATGTAGCGCTGGCTCAAAGGCCGGTACTCGAGCTCGTAACGCAGCGCGAGCTCGGCATCCATGGGATCCGGCAGGAAGCGGCGCTCACGCACCACTTCCAGGATGAGCTCGATGGTGAGCGGCACACCGTTATCCAAAGCTGCAAGCGCCTGGTCGGAGAGCACGAGCTGCAGGCGCGCGTCGAGGTAGATCACGCCTTCGCGTACCGATGTCGATGCGGACCTGACGTCGAAATAACCCTGGCGGTTGAGGGCAACGTCCTGGGCGCTCGCGGGCGCCATGCCGGAAGCGGCGACGAGCGCCACCGCGGCCCAGCTCCCGAATGTATATAACCATCCTCGCGTCATCTGGATTTCGTCAGGCAAGCGTAATAGAAGCCGTCCAGGCCCGATTCACCGGGCAGAACCTGGAACCCGAAGGTCCTCGGGCACATTACAGCGCGGATGTTGTAATTTGGCAACAGTTGTTCCTCGTGAGCCGACGGTGTCTGCGCGAGGAACTCGCCCACGACCGCCTCGTTCTCCCGGGACAGGACCGAGCAGGTGACGTACAGGAGCCGCCCGCCCGGCGCCAGTAGCGGCCACAGTCCGGCGAGCAGTGCCGCCTGCTCGCGCGCCAGGGCAGCGATGTCGCTGTCTCGGCGCAACAGCTTGATGTCCGGGTGCCGCCGGATCACGCCGGTGGCAGAGCAGGGGGCATCCAGCAGGATGCGATCGAACGGCTCCCCGTCCCACCAGCTCTCCGGGTGAGCGGCGTCGGCGCATTCGAGTTCTGCGGCGAGCCCCAGCCGCTCCAGGTTGGACGCGACGACCGCCAGCCGCTCACGATCCTTGTCCACCGCGATGAGAACCATCCCGGGCCCGGAAAGTTCGGCCAGGTGCGCGGTTTTTCCGCCCGGCGCGGCGCAGGCGTCGAGCACGCGGCTGCCGCCGTCCGCCAGGAGCCAGGGCGCCGGCACCTGGGCGGCGGCGTCCTGCACGGACAGCCGGCCCTCGGTAAAGCCCGGCAGGCAGGCCGCCGGCCGCGGCTCAAAGAGCCGGATCGCCTGCTCGAAGCCCGGCTGCGCGGCGGCGGCGATGCCGGCGGCGGCGAGCTCCGCGAGGCAGGCATCCAGTGAGCTTCGCCTGCGGTTGACCCGCAGCCACAGCGGCGCGCGCGCGTCGTTGGCTGCGAGAATGCGCTGCCAGTGCTGCGGCCAGTCGTGCCGCAGCCGCTCGATGAGCCAGGCGGGGTGATTGTAGCGAGCCTCGTCGTCCTCCGGCTCCAGCTCGACCAGGCCCTTGCGCCGGAAGTTGCGCAAGACGGCGTTGACCAGCCCGGCGTGCTGCGGTCGGCGCAGCAGCCTCGCCGCCTCCACCGTGAGCGTCACCGCGGCGTGATCGGGCACGCGGCTGTAGGCGAGCTGGTACAGGCCGACCGCGGCCAGCGCGCCGATGACGCTATCCCTGGCTTTCAGCGGCTTGTCGAGGAGCGTGGCAAGCCACCAGCGCAGGCGCCAATGGTGGCGCAGCGCGCCGAATGCCAGCTCGTGCAACAGCGGCCGCTCGGGTGCGGGGAGCTGCCGGTCCGCCTGCAGGAGCGCCGCGTCCAGCGAGCGCCCGTGGGTGACGACCGCATCCACCGCGGCCGCGGCCCGGGCGCGCACGCGCGCACCGCTCACGCGGAAACGCTCACGGAATGCACGCGCGTGTCATGTTCCGAGCCGCTGGCCGGCGAGGCGCACCTGGCTCGCGAATTCGAAGGCGGTGACCCGGCCGCGCCCCGGCCGCTGCAACTCCAGGAGGCGCAGCGCACCCTCGCCGCAGGCCACGTCGATGCCATCGTGCGGGCCTGCCGGCACGGCGAGCACCGTGCCCGGCTGGCCGCTCGCGCCGGCGAGCGGCCGTGCGGACCAGCACTTCACCATCTCCGATCCCAGGCGGAACCGTGCACCCGGCACGGGGTTGAACGCGCGGACCTGGCGGTCGAGCCTGGCGGCTGGCGCGTGCCAGTCCAGCAGGGCATCCTTCTTCTCGAGCTTCGGGGCCACCGTGACATCTGCTTCCCGCTGCGGCTCGGGTACGAGGCGCCCGGCGAGGATGTCCGGCAGGTGCGCGAGCAGGAGGCGCGCGCCCAGCCGTGCCAGCCGGTCGTGCAGCTCCCCCGCGGTCTCGGCGTCGCCGATGGGGATGGCTTCACGCGCGTACACCGGGCCGGTGTCCAGGCCTTGCTCCATGCGCATGAGGCTGACGCCGGTTTCGGAATCGCCCGCGAGGATTGCCGCCTGGATCGGCGCGGCGCCGCGCCAGCGCGGCAGGAGGGAGGCGTGCACGTTGATGCCGCCGACGCGCGGCACGGCAAGCAGCCTGGCCGGCAGGATCAGCCCGTAGGCGACGACCACCAGCGCATCCGCTTCCAGCGCGGCGAGTTCCGCAACCAGGGCGCTATTTATAAGTGTCGCCGGCTGCCGGACCGGGATACCGCGGGCCTCGGCATAGCGCTTCACCGGGCCGGGCCCGGTCCGGCGGCCGCGGCCCGCCGGCCGGTCGGGCTGCGTCAGCACGGTCAGCGGCTCGATGCCGGCCTCGACCAGCGCCTGAAGCGTTACGCGTGCGAACTCGGGCGTGCCGGCGAAGATCAGCCGGGGGGATGCCACGCCGGCAGGCCTCAGAGGGCCCGGTTGTCGCGCCGGCCCGGTTGCTGGCGACGCTCCTTTTCGAGCCGCTTGCGGACACGCTGGCGCTTGGTTTCCGAGAGGTAGTCGACGAACAGCTTGCCGTCGAGATGATCGATCTCGTGCTGGATGCAGACCGCGAGCAGTCCTTCGAACTCGGCTTCGCGCTCTACCCCGGCGCGGTCGAGAAACCGCACCCGGATCTGGCCTGCACGCTGGACCTCGTCGAAATAGCCGGGCACGGAAAGGCAGCCTTCTTCCGTGACCGCGATCCCGTCCTTCTCCAGGATCTCGGCATTCACCAGTACGTGCGGCTCGTTTTTTTCGTGCGAAACATCGGCGACCAGGATGCGTTGGTGCACGTCGATCTGCGTGGCCGCGAGGCCGATACCCGGCGCCGCATACATGGTCTCGAACATGTCGTCGACGAGGCGCTCGAACGCCTCGTCGAAGCGCTCGTGCGGCACCGCCTTCTTCCGCAGGCGCGGATCCGGGAATTGCAGGATGTCGAGTATGGCCATGAGTAGCTGTGCTGGCATTCGCGTGGTTTGCAACCAGGCGAGCCTAAATTTTTGACTTCATTAAATAAGGTGGCGGACAATGCCGCCTGAAAACCGCCTCCCGAGCCCCTGGCCGGCCGGAACTGTGACGCGCTTGGCAGTCCCCGCGGGGCCGCGGCGACATATTATAACAACGCCCGCCGCCGGCGGGCCTATCTGAGACGGAGCGAGTCCCGATTATGTTCCCAAAGAGAACTTGCCCGGCGGGCGGCTACCGGCTGACGGTTTTCCTGCTGGCCGCGTCGCTGGCGGCCTGCTCCGGCATGCAACCGGACGATTCCGGGCTGGCGCCCGTCCCGCGATCCGCCGAACCGGCCGACGCCAATTCCCTCGACCCGGATCGATCCGCCGCCAGCGGGGTCGACTCTTCCTACGAGCCGAACCTGGTGCCGATCGAGGATTCCCGGGTGGCGCTGGCGGAAGGCGTTCCGGACCGTTATGTCGTCCAGCCCGGCGACACGTTATGGGACATTGCCAACGTGTTCCTGAAGGATCCCTGGTACTGGCCGGAAATCTGGCATGTCAACCCGGAAATCGAAAACCCGCACCTGATCTACCCGGGCGACGTGCTGGCGCTGGTGTGGATCGACGGCCAGCCGCGCATCACGGCGGTACGCGGCTCGGCGTATCGCCTGTCGCCGCAAGCCCGGATTACACCGCTCGAACAGGCCGCGAGAAGCATCCCCTACGAGCAAATCGCAGCCTTCCTGTCGAAGGGCCTGGTCCTCGAGCGGGACCAGATCGAAGGCCTGCCCTATATCCTCGCGACGCGCGACAAGCACCTGATCGCCGCCGCCGGCAACGACGTGTACGTGCGCGGCGGCGAGCCCGCGCAACCGGGCACGCGTTACAGCGTCGTGCACGTGGGCGATGCGCTGGTCGATCCGGATAACAACCAGGTGGTGGGCTACCAGGGCATCTACGTGGGTGAAGGCGCGCTGGCACGCGGCGGCGATCCCGCCACCGTCACGCTGACCAGCACCAACCGCGAGGCGCTGCGCGGCGACCGGCTGCTCCCGGAAAGCGTCGATATCCCGCTGAATTTCTTTCCGAAGGCGCCGGATAGCGACATTGAAGGCCGGATCATTTCGGTGGTAGATGGTGTCTCGCAGATCGGCCAGTACATGGTGGTGGTGCTGAACCGCGGCGCCCGCGACGGCCTGGCCCCCGGACACGTGCTGACCGTGTTCCAGGCGGGAGACGTCGTGACCGACCGCTTCGGCGGCAACTCCATGTTCTACGGCGAGGAAGTGAAACTGCCGGACGAAGAGGCCGGCACCGTTATGGTATTCAAGGTATATGACCGCATTGCCTACGGGCTCGTCATGGAAGCAACCAGCGCCATTCACGTGCTGGACGCGGTGCGCAATCCGATCTGAGCGCGCACCCGCGGCTATTCGCAGGAGCGGGCCGGCACTCGGTGAGTGCCGGCCCGCTTCGTTGGGGACTGTCCTCCGCGCTCTGCCCCCGTCAATCCCGCTACCGTCGGGAAATGGCGACAAGTCGCCATTGACGTGAACGACGCCGAGGCAGCGTGGGCATCGGCGCCCGGCCACCACATCGTGGCGCGCGGCTCGGCGCATTACCCGGAACTCCTGGAGCAGATCGGCGATCCCCCGGAGCGGCTTTTTATCCGCGGTAACCCGAAAGTGCTCGAACTCCCCACGCTGGCAATCGTCGGCAGCCGCAACCCGACGCGCGGCGGCATGCGCAATGCTTTCGAGTTCGCAAAGCACCTGGCGGCATCGGGTTTCTGCATCGCGAGCGGCCTCGCGGAAGGCATCGACAGCGCGGCGCACGAGGGGGCGCTCGCTGCAAATGCGGCGACCGTGGCCTGGCTCGGCCACGGCATCGACACGATCTATCCCGCCGCCAACCGCGGGCTGGCGGAGCGAATCGCCTCGGCCGGTGCGCTGGTAACGGAGTTTCCGCTCGGCAGCCCTCCGAGGCGCGGTCATTTCCCGGCCCGCAACCGCCTGATCAGCGGCTCGAGCCTCGGCACACTGGTCGTCGAAGCGGCACGCCGCAGCGGCTCCCTCATCACGGCGCGTCTCGCGGCGGAGCAGGGGCGCGAGGTCTTCGCCATCCCGGGGTCGATCCACAACGCCCTGGCGCGCGGCTGCCACGAGCTGATCCGGCAGGGCGCGAAGCTGGTTGAAAGCGCGGGCGACATCGTGAGCGAGCTCGGGCCGCTCACGGGGCACCTTATGCAAAACGCGGAAGCAGGTGAGGTTCCCGCGCCGCAGGCGACGGCGCGCCGGGCGGCGGATCCCGAGTATGCATTGCTGCTGTCGGCGCTTGGCCACGACCCGCGCACAATCGACGAACTGGCCGCCGAATCCGGTTTGACGATCGAGGAGGTTTCCTCCATGCTTCTTATCCTGGAGCTGGAGGGCGAGATCGAGGCCCTGCACGGCGGACATTACGCAAGAAGGAACTAGCCCCGGACCATTCATGAACGCGCTCGCGCCACTGCTCGATCTTCGTCCGCACAATTCATGAACGGTATGGGCCAGGAGTCGCTCCAGGCATGAAAGAGAATGTACTCGATGTGCTGATGTACCTCTTCGAGACGTACATCGATGCCGAGGAAGAGCCCGAGCCGGACCAGAACGAGCTGCGCGACGAACTGGCGCGGGCAGGTTTCGCCGACAGTGAAATCGATCGCGCCCTCGACTGGCTCGACGGTCTCGCCGAAAAGCAGGACGATCTCACCTGCACCCGCCACACCGGGCACGGCACACGCATTTATAACCAGGTGGAACACGAGCGGCTGGATACCGGCTGCCGCGGCTTCATCACCTACCTCGAGCAGATCGGGATCCTGTCCCCGCCGCAGCGGGAAATCCTGATCGATCGCCTGCTCGCGCTCGAAACTCCCGATATCGACGTGGAGCAGATCAAATGGGTCGTGCTGATGGTGCTGTTCAGCCAACCCGGCCAGGAACTCGCCTACGCGCGCATGGAAGACCTCGTGTTCGACGAATGCGGCGGCATGCTGCACTGACCAGCCGTCCTTTCCGCGCCGCGCGCTTTTCCATCAGCCTTTAGCCTTTTTGCTTGCCGGACCGTTGCTTGCGGCGGTTCGTTCAGCCGCCACGGCGCGGCCGCCGGAGGCGAAGATCGGCGATTATTCGCGGAACACGCCTTGACAGGTCGGCGGCAAGCATGTAATTCAATCGCCCGCTAAGGCGGCCGGTCCTCGCCATCACTCGTCACCTGTTCACGGAATAGTCCCTGGTTGCATGTCCAAGAACCTCGTCATAGTCGAATCGCCCGCGAAAGCGAAGACGATTGCCCGTTACCTGGGCGCCGATTTCGACGTCATGGCGTCCTATGGCCATGTCCGCGATCTCGTGCCGAAGGAAGGCGCGGTCGATCCGGAGCAGGATTTCGCGATGAAGTACCAGGTCATCGAGAAGAACGAGAAGCACGTCAATGCAATCGTACGCGCGCTGAAGAAAGCGGACGCACTCTATCTCGCCACGGACCCGGACCGCGAAGGCGAGGCGATCTCCTGGCATCTCACCGAGCTGTTGAAGGAGAAGAACGCGCTGGACGGCAAGCCGGTGTACCGGGTCGTGTTCCACGAGATCACGAAGAACGCAATCCGGCAAGCCATCCAGAACCCGCGCGACATTTCCGGTGACCTCGTAAGTGCGCAGCAGGCGCGCCGGGCGCTCGACTACCTAGTCGGGTTCAATCTCTCACCGCTGCTCTGGAAAAAGGTGCAGCGCGGCCTGTCGGCGGGACGCGTACAGAGCCCGGCGCTGCGCATGATCGTCGAGCGCGAGCAGCAGATCGAAGCCTTCGAGGCGCGCGAATACTGGACCATCGAAGCCGATGTCAGCAAGAGCGGACAGCCGTTCGTATCGCGCCTCGTTCAATACCGCGGGACCAAGGTGGAGCAGTTCAGCTTCGAGAACGAAGAAGCCGCCAGGGAAGTTGAGCGCACTCTCCTCGCAGCGGCCGATGGCAAGCTCACCACCGTCAAGGTCGACAAGAAGCAGCGCCGCCGGAACCCGGCGGCACCGTTTACGACGTCGACGCTGCAGCAGGAAGCCTCGCGCAAGCTCGGGTTCAACACCCAGCGAACGATGCGGGTGGCGCAGCGTCTGTACGAGGGAGTCGAGCTGCCCGGCGAAGGCAATGTCGGTCTCATTACCTATATGCGCACGGATTCCGTGACCCTGGCATCGATCGCCGTCGATGAAATTCGTGAGGTCATTCGAGAACGCTATGGTGCGCAAAACGTTCCCGAAACGCCTCCGGAATACAAAGCCAAGGCCAAGAACGCACAGGAAGCGCACGAAGCGATCCGGCCCACCTCGGCGGCGATCACGCCGGACAGCTTGCAGCGAGCCCTCGATGACGACCAGCTGAAGCTGTACACGCTCATCTGGAAGCGCACTATGGCGTCGCAGATGGTGCCGGCGGTGTTCGACACCGTGACGCTGGAGTTCCGGCCGGGCGCCGCGGCCGGGCCGGAGGCGCCGCGGCCGGATGACGATCACCTGTTGCGGGCGAACGGTTCCGTGCTGGTCGAGCCGGGGTTCATCGCCGTTTACCAGGAAGGCCAGGACGATGCCACGGACGAAGGCGACCGGCTGCTGCCGGAAGTCGCCGAGGGCGACGTCATCGCGCTCGACAGGCTGCGGCCGGAACAGCACTTTACCGAGCCGCCGCCGCGCTACACGGAAGCGAGTCTCGTGAAGACGCTGGAGGAATACGGCATCGGCCGCCCGTCGACCTATGCCAGCATCATTGCCACGCTGAAGAACCGCGAGTACGTGGAAATGGACGGTAAACGGTTCATTCCCACCGATATCGGGCGCATCGTGAACGGCTTTTTGACCGAGCACTTTACCCAGTACGTCGACTACGATTTCACGGCGCGGCTGGAAGACGACCTCGATGCGGTATCGCTCGGTGAGAAGGAGATCGTGCCGCTGCTCGAGCGCTTCTGGAAGCCGTTCTCGACTCTCGTGGAAGACAAGGAGCAGAGCGTCACCCGCGAGCAGGTCGCGATGGCGCGCGAGCTCGGCACCGACCCCAAAAGCGGTAAGCCGGTGACGGTGCGTATGGGCCGTTACGGCCCATTCGTGCAGATCGGGACCAAGGACGACGAAGAAAAGCCGAAATTCGCGGGCCTGCGTCCCGGCCAGAAGATGACCGACATCACGCTCGCCGAAGCGCTGGAGCTGTTCAAGCTGCCGCGCAAGCTCGGGGAAACGCCGGACGGCCTGCCCGTCACGGCCAGCGTCGGGCGCTTCGGCCCCTACATACGTTACGGTGACAAGTACGTCTCCATCCGCGGCGACGACGATCCGTATACGATCCAGTTGCCGCGCGCGCTCGAGCTGATCGAGGAGAAAAAGATTGCGGATGCGAACCGCATCATCCAGGACTTCGAAGAGGAAGGGATCCAGGTGCTGAACGGGCGCTACGGGCCGTACATCACCGACAAGACGAAGAACGCGCGTGTGCCGAAGGACCGGGACCCGAAATCGCTCTCTCTCGAGGAATGCAAGGAGCTGCTGGCGGCGGCACCGCTGCGCGGCCGGCGGGGCAAGAAAAAGAAAACGGCCGCGGCCAATGACGCCGCCAATGCGGCCGCGGCGAAGCCGGCGCCGAAGAAGACTGCCGGGAAGAAGCAGAAAAAGAAAGCCAAAAAGCGCGCACGCAAGAAGGCGGCATCGAAAACAACCGGCGAAAGCTGACGAAGCGGCTTGCACCAGGGGAACGCATGTCCCTGTCACCTCCGATCGAGAAAGCAGCGCGCATACTCCGGCAAGGCGGCGTGATCGCCTACCCGACCGAAGGTGTGTTCGGGCTCGGCTGCCTGCCGGACAAGGCAGAAGCAGTCGAACGCATCCTCGAGATCAAACAGCGCGATGCCGCACAGGGGCTCATCCTCGTTGCCGCGGACAAGGACCAGCTCGCGCCGTGGGCGCGCCTGCCCGCGGAGGCGGAGCTGCCTTCGACGCTCGAGCATCCGGTAACGTGGTTGGTGGCCGCGCAGCCTTCCGTCCCCTACAACATTCGCGGCGCTCACGAGACCGTGGCCGTCCGGCTCACTGCCCATCCGCTGGTCGCTGCCCTGTGCGAGGCCGCCGGTTCCGCGATCGTATCGACGAGCGCCAATCTTGCCGGGATGCCGCCAGCGAGCACGCCAAGCGCGCTTCGCAGCCAGTTCGAGCGGCTGGTCGATTACGTGGTGCCGGGTGACCGCGGGCCCGCCGCCGGTCCCTCGGAAATCCGCGACCTGCGAAGCGGGGCCGTTTTGCGGCCGCGAGCACGATGACCACGGCCAGCCATTCCCCGAGCCAGGTGCGCGAATTCCTGGAAGCGTTCAAGCGGCGGCTGCTCGAAGCGCTGGAGCAAAGCGACGGCCGGCAGGTATTTCGCCATGACACCTGGACCCGCGACGGCGGCGGCGGCGGTGAGAGCTCGATCCTCGCCGACGGCGGGCTGTTCGAGCAGGCGGGCGTCGGGTTCTCGCACGTGTTCGGGCGCGAGATGCCGCCGTCCGCGACGCGCGCGCGTCCGGCCCTCGCCGGCCGCGGCTTCCAGGCCATGGGGGTGTCGCTGGTGCTGCACCCGCGAAATCCGCACGTGCCGACGACGCACCTGAACCTGCGCTTTTTCACCGCCGAGGGCGACGGCGAGCCTGTCTGGTGGTTCGGCGGCGGTTTCGACCTGACACCGTACTACCCGGTGGCCGAGGACGTGCTGCACTGGCACCGCACCGCGCGCGCGGCATGTGCACCGTTCGGCGAGGATGTGTATCCGCGCTACAAGCAATGGTGCGACGAGTATTTCCACCTTCCCCACCGCAACGAGACGCGCGGCGTCGGCGGACTGTTCTTCGACGACCTGAACGAAGGCGGCTTCGAGCGCGCGTTCGGCCTCGCGCGATCAATCGGCGATGCATTCCTGCCTGCCTACCTGCCGATCGTCGAGGCCCGCCGGGACCTGCCCTACGGCGAGCGCGAACGAGAGTTCCAGCTCTACCGCCGCGGCCGCTACGTCGAGTTCAACCTGCTGTACGACCGCGGCACGCTTTTCGGCCTGCAGAGCGGCGGCCGGACGGAATCCATCCTGATGTCGCTACCGCCGCGCGTGCGCTGGGAATACGGCTGGCAGCCCGAGCCCGGCTCGCCCGAGGAGCGCCTCTACACCGATTACCTCCGCCCCCGCGACTGGCTGAACGAGGCCTTGTAGG